>DAOMOD010000046.1:0-22841 GCA_035444205.1 Lysobacteraceae bacterium | reverse complement strand
GATCACCGGGCCGGTCGAGCGCAAGATGATCATCAACGCGCTGAACTCCGGCGCCAAGGTGTTCATGGCCGATTTCGAGGACTCCTCTTCGCCGACCTGGGACGCCATGCTTCAGGGCCAGGTGAACCTGCGCGATGCCGTCGCCGGCACCATCGAGTACACCTCGCCCGAGGGCAAGCGCTACGCGCTCAAGGACGAAACCGCCACCCTGGTCGTGCGCCCGCGCGGCTGGCACCTGCCGGAAAAGCACGTGCGCCGCGAGGGCAAGGCGGTCTCCGCCTCGCTGTTCGACTTCGCCCTGTTCGCCTTCCACAACGCACGGACGCTGGCCGCGCGCAACGCCGGGCCCTATTTCTATCTGCCCAAGCTGGAGTGCCGCGAAGAGGCGCAACTGTGGGATCAGGTGCTGGCCGCCACCGAGGTGCGCCTGGGCCTGCCGGTCAACAGCTTCAAGGTCACCGTGCTGATCGAGACCCTGCCCGCGGCATTCGAGATGGACGAGATCCTGCATGCCCTGCGCGGCCGCGTGGCCGGGCTGAACTGCGGGCGCTGGGACTACATCTTCAGCTACATCAAGACCTTCCGCCGCCACGCCGACCGGGTGCTGCCCGAGCGCGGCCAGATCGGCATGACCGTGCCCTTCCTCAAGGCCTATTCCGAGTTGCTGATCCAGACCTGTCATCGGCGCGGCGCCCATGCCATGGGCGGCATGGCGGCACAGATTCCGATCAGTGGCGATGCCGAGGCCAACGCCAGGGCACTGGAGCGGGTCCGTGCCGACAAGCTGCGCGAGGCGCGCGCCGGCCACGACGGCACCTGGGTGGCGCATCCGGGGCTGATAGAGCTGGCCATGCAGATCTTCGATGCCCAAATGCCCACGCCCAATCAGCGCCACGTGCTGCGCGAGGATGTGGAGATCACCCGCAACGACCTGATCCGCCCCTGCCAGGGCACCATCACCCGCGCCGGGGTCCTCAACAACATCGAGGTCAGCCTGCGCTACGCCGCCGCCTGGCTCGACGGGCAGGGCTGCGTACCCATCCATCACCTGATGGAGGATGCGGCGACCGCCGAGATTGCGCGCAGCCAGCTGTGGCAGTGGACCCACCTGGGTCGCTCGGCGCTGGAGGACGGCACCCGCATCACGCTGGCCTTCTTCGACGAAGCCCTGGCCTGGACGCTGGCCGACCTGCGTGACCAGGAACTGCCGGGCAAGGCCCGTCTCGAAGAGGCCGCGGCGCTGCTGCGCGAGTTGACGCACGCCCCCGACCTCGCCGACTTCCTGACCCTGCCCGCCTACGACCGCCTCGAGTGAATCGAATTCTTTGGTAGGAGCCCACCTTGTGGGCGACCCGATGCGCCGGTCGCCCACAAGGTGGGCTCCTACAGGAGATCGGCACGTCATGACCACCACGCACCATCCGCACCACCGGAGACCCCCATGAAGACGCAAAGCCCCACCGCCGACCAGATCCGCATCGACTGGACCAACAACCCACGCTGGAAGGGCGTGGAGCGTTCCTACTCGGCCGAAGACGTGGTCAGGCTGCGCGGCACGGTGCACGTGGAACACTCGCTGGCGCGGCGCGGCGCCGAGCGCCTGTGGCGCTCGCTGCACGAGCAACCCTTCGTCAACGCGCTCGGTGCGCTCACCGGCAACCAGGCCATGCAGCAGGTGAAAGCCGGCCTGCAGGCCATCTACCTGTCCGGCTGGCAGGTGGCGGCGGATGCCAACAGCGCAGGCGCCATGTATCCGGACCAGTCGCTGTACCCGGTCGACTCGGTTCCGCAGGTTGTGCGCAAGATCAACAACACCCTGCTGCGTGCCGATCAGATCCACCACGCCGAAGGCAGGAACGACATCGACTGGCTGGTGCCAATCGTGGCCGACGCCGAGGCCGGCTTCGGCGGCGTGCTGAATGCCTACGAGCTGATGAAGCACATGATCGAGGCGGGTGCCGCCGGCGTGCATTTCGAGGACCAGCTGGCCAGTGCCAAGAAGTGCGGCCACATGGGCGGCAAGGTGCTGGTGCCGACCCAGGAGGCGGTGCAGAAGCTCATCGCCGCACGCCTGGCCGCCGACGTGGCCGGCGTGCCCACCCTGATCGTGGCGCGTACCGACGCCATGGGCGCCGGACTCATCACCTCCGACATCGACCCGGTCGACCGTCCCTTCTGCACCGGCGAGCGCACCGTGGAGGGCTTCTTCGAGACCCGCCAAGGTATCGAGCAGGCCATTGCCCGCGGCCTGGCCTATGCGCCATACGCCGACCTGATCTGGTGCGAGACCTCCACGCCGGATCTGCACCAGGCGCGCCAGTTCGCCGAAGCCATCCACGCCAGGTACCCGGGCAAGCTGCTGGCCTACAACTGCTCGCCCAGCTTCAACTGGAAGAAGAACCTGGACGAGGCCACCATCGCCGCCTTCCAGAAGGAAATCGCCAGGATGGGCTACCGTTTCCAGTTCATCACCCTGGCCGGTTTCCATGCCCTCAACTACTCCATGTTCCAGTTGGCGCGCGGCTACAGGGAGCGTCAGATGGCGGCCTATGTCGAGCTGCAGGAGGCCGAGTTCGCCGCCGAGAAGGACGGCTACAGCGGCGCTCGCCACCAGCGCGAGGTCGGCACCGGCTACTTCGACCAGGTCAACCAGGTGATCGCCGGCGGCGTCAGTTCGCTGTCGGCGCTGCACGGCTCCACCGAAGAGGAGCAGTTCGAGGAGGAGCAGGCCAGCGCGGTGGCGTGACGCCCTGGCGCCGACGTTGCGCTGGGCCGCCGACGCCTGGTCGCGGCCGCGGTTTGCTAACAACGATGTCCGCCGGGGGGAGACCGGCCGGCCCGTATGCGTCCGGAGGGGGGTGCCAATACCCGGGGCGGCGGGCATCGTTGTGACTTTTCGTATCGTGCACGCGGCCTAGGCCACCTGCCGCTGCCATCGGGTACACTCGTCGGTTGGAGCAAGGCCAGGGAAAACTGCATGTCCAGCGCATCCGACGACGTTCTGCCCGAGGACGAAGGCACGCTCGTTCCCGCGACGGCCTCGCTGCGCACGCCGCTTCTGCCGCGCCAGCTTTCCGACCGCGAGCTCAATCTGTTCATTCAGACCGGCACCCGCCGCGAGCTGGCACCCGGCGAGCTGATCTTCCGCCGCGGCGAACTGGGCCGCAGCATGTTCGTCATCGAATCGGGTTGCGTGCGCCTGAGCTTCGGCGACGGCCTGCCCGACAAGCTGATCGGCGAGCGCGAATTCATCGGCGAGCTGGCGCTGTTCATCGGCAATCACAGCCGCGTGGCCAGCGCCGCCGCAGAGCGCCAGAGCGTGGTCCATGTGATCGAGCACGCCGTGTTCGAATCGCTGCTGCAGCGCGAGCCGGAACTGATCGCGCAGTTCATGCGCCGCTCCTTCGCGTACCTGGTGGCCAGCGAACAGCAACTGGTCGCCAGCCTCAAGCGGCGCAACGAGGATCTGCTGAAGACCCTGCACTCGCTGCGCAACACGCGCACCCAGCTCGATACCGCCACCCGCCTGATCCACACCGACGAGCTCACCGGTCTTTGCAACCGGCGCGGCCTGTACGCCTTCCTCGATACCCTGCCGCAGAATCTGGTCCCCGGCACCCAGCTGTGCCTGCTGCTGATCGACCTCGACCGCTTCAAGCAGATCAACGATCTTCGTGGCCATCTGGTGGGCGACGACGTGCTGCGCGCGGTGGCCCGCGAAGTCGAGGGCGTGGCCCAGCCCTGCGACCTGCCCTGCCGTCTCGGCGGCGACGAGTTTGCCCTGCTGGCGCAGGTCGACAGCATCGACGAGGCGGTCTCGCGCGCACGCGAAATCGTGGCCGCGACGCGCTCGCTGCGCTTCCCCGAACCGCAGCACGAACTGCGCGTCCATATCAGCGTGGGTGGACATCTGTGCGACCAGGACCGCGACTGGTCACACTGGTATACCGAAGCCGACATCGCGCTCTACGAGGTCAAGTCGCACGGCGGCAACAGTTATCACCTGCCCGGTTGAGGCGGCCCTGGCGTGAAGATCGCGTCCTGGAACGTCAATTCCCTGAGCGTGCGCCTGCCGCACGTTCTGACCTGGTGCGAACAGGCCGAACCCGACATCCTGGCGTTGCAGGAAACCAAGCTGGAAGACGCGCGCTTCCCCGTCGAGGCCCTGGCCGAGGCTGGCTATCAGTGCATTTGCAACGGCCAGAAGACCTACAACGGGGTGGCCCTGCTGGCGCGCGGCGAAGGCGTCGATGTGGTGCGCGAGATGCCCGGCCTCGACGATCCGCAACGGCGCGTGCTGGCCGCGAGTTACGGCGATCTGCGTGTGGTCAACGTCTACGTGGTCAACGGCCAGGCCGTCGGCAGCGAGAAGTTCGAGTACAAGCTGCGTTGGCTGAAGGCGCTGCACGAGTGGCTGGCCGACGAGATCCGCCAACACCCCAGGCTGGTCGTGCTCGGCGACTTCAACATCGCGCCGGACGACCGCGACGTCCATGATCCAGCCGCCTGGCACGAGAAGATCCTGTGCTCCACGCCGGAGCGCGATGCACTGAAAAGGCTTCTCGATCTCGGCCTGCACGACAGCTTCCGCCTGTTCGAGGACGACGGCGGCTACTACAGCTGGTGGGACTACCGTCAGGCCGGGTTCCGCCGCAACCTCGGTCTGCGCATCGATCTGGTGCTGGTGTCCGAGGCGCTGAAGGGCGCCGTCGGCGGCGCTGCCATCGACCGTGAACCACGCACCTGGGAGCGGCCTTCCGATCACACCCCGGTGCTGGCCGAGATCGCGCCATGAAGGAACTCGACCTGCCACTGCTGCCGGCCGAGCTGGAAGAGTTGGGCGCACGCCTTTCCAGCCGACCGGGCAGCCTTGGACTCGACGGCGCCCAGGGGCTGCTCACCGCCTGCCTGGTCGGACCGGAACCGCCGCCGCGTGCGGAGGAATGGCTGATGCGTGTGCTCGGCAATGATCCCGATGCGCAGCAGGTGGGTCCGCCACCGGCCGACCTGGTGGTCCTCGTGCTGCGCCTGCAGCGCGAGATCCAGCGCGAGCTGGATCGATTCCGCTATCAGCCGGTGATCGCCGAGGGCGACGCCGAGCAGCCCGGTGGCCCCGGCGGCTGGTGCGAGGGATTCGTCAGCGGCGTCGACCTGCGCGCCGGCATCTGGGGCATGCGCCTGGCGACCGACCCGCGCCTGATGGAGATTCTCAATCCGATCATTGCGCTGTCCATGGACGAGGGTCTGTGGGAGGAGTTTCGTGAGCCCGGTCAGCCTCCGCTGGACCGCGCCGAGGTCCAGCACTGCCTGCGCATCCTGCCTTCCGCCGTGCTCGACCTGCGTCAGTACTGGCGCGATTATCCGCCCGAGGACGATGCCGGCCTGCTGCGTAGGCTGTCCGGCGGGAGCGCCGCCGAACCGGCCACCCCGCCGAAGCGACGCGGCGGCCGTCGCGTGCACTAGCGCGACAGCCACCTTCTGTGGGAGGGACCTCAGTCCCGACCGTCCCCCTGCATCGACGCCGCGTCACGTTCGACCACGAGTGGGCTCCTGGCCGGAACGTACGATCCGCGTGAGCTCCGAAGCACGCCATGCGGACCCGATGCTTTCAGACACAACAACGCGCTTCGGTCCGGCGCTTCTTCGTACAGCCACAGCCGGCTTCTCCGCGCTGTCTCGCCTTTTCGTCGCGCACACAGCAGGCCGCCGGATTGGAGATCGGCGGACCCCCGCAGCAGGCCACAGGTGGTCCAGCCGACGCCTCATTTTCAGCGAACTGCGTGATGCACACGCCGGTCTCGGGCAGGGTCAACTCCACCCTGCGCGCAGCGTCCCAGTCGCCGGCGATGGCGGCGACGACCGAGCGCACCTGTTCGTAGCCGGTGAGCAGCGTTGAATTCCCATGGCGAGAACATGCGCACATGGGCCCAGGACTGCATGGCCTGGCCCACGTCGCTGCCACGTTCCAGCACAAGCGGCTGGAAGCCACGATGCAGCAGGTGGCTGGCGGCGGCCAGTCCGATGGGGCCTGCGCCAATGACGACTACGGGAAGGGAAGCATTCATGTCAGGACTCCTCGATGGCGGTGACCGTGCGCGTCGGCGCTTCGGCTTCAGTCAGGTTCTCCGGGATCAGCCGTTCGACGATGACTACATCCTCGAAGCGTCCATCGAGACGGGCATGGCTGCGGTAGGTGCCCACCTCGCGGAAGCCGCAGCTTTGGCACAGCGCCCGGCTGGCCCGGTTGGCGGGGAAGATGCGTGAAACGAGTTTCCAGTAGCCGCGCATGCGCGTCGCGCCGATCAGTGCCTCCATCAGCGCACGGCCGATGCCGTTGCTACGTGCCTTGCGATCGAGATACACCGAAAACTCGCCGACGCCGTCGTAGCAGGCACGCGACCGGTAGGGCGCCACCCCCGCCCAGCCGACGACATCACCGTCGTCGTTGCAGGCGACCAGCAGCGGATGGCGCTCGCCATCACGGATGCGACCGACGATATCTCCGACGCTGCGTGGTTCGGTCTCGAAAGTCGCCTGGCGTTCCTCGATGCCCTGGTTGTAGATGGCGACGATGGCGGCTGCATCGTCTACGCGGGCCTGACGGATGCGGTTCATGGGCTGTTCCATTGGCAGTAACAACTATTTGGATAAAAAAGGGACTCACGCGCAGCGGCGCGCGTCGCTCTCGCTCGGAAGACAGGCGGTTGTGCATGCCGGGGCAAAGCGGCGTTCGGCAGCGCGTGCCAGCCGGCGCAGCACTTCGGTGGCACCGGCACGGACATCGGGATCGAGGTCGCCGAGCAGCGCCGCTTCCTCGACGATCAACTCATCGTGAATCCTGCGGTATAGCCCAGCGCCCTTGCCGGTGGTGCGCAACAGCACGGCGCGTGCGTCCGAAGGATCGGCCAGGCGCTCCACATAGACCTTGCGCTCCAGGGCGTCCACCACCCGGGTCACCGTGCTCTTGTCCAGGCGCAGCGCCTCTGCCAGCGCCTGGCTGCGCAGCGGCCCGCGCGCGACAAGAATTTCCAGCGCGTGGCACTGCGTGATCGAAATGTCATGGCAGCAGATGCGGTCGCGGTCGCGATACTGGTAGATGCGCACCAGGTCCGAGAGCGCCTGGTGAAAAACCAGCGTGGTTGCGTCGACGGTGGTTGGGTTGCGGGAAGGCATCACGGTCGCAGATTTAGTTGGTAGGCGCAACTATAATCAGGCCCGCGAGAGCTGTCAACGGGTTCGAACCTGAGTGCCGCCCGTCTACGGGTGGGCGGCTGGAGCGCTGCGCGCGAGCTGGGGCGCTGCGCCTTCAGGATTCGCGGGTGGCAGGAAGCCGAACAGCCCGATGTGGCCGCATCGGTGCCTTCGATCTCCCGTCTGCTCAGGGATGCTTCTGTTCTGGTTCGAACGGGCAGCTCGTTCCCGCGAGCCGCGTCAGGCGCTGGTAGTCATGGCTGCCACTGCCATAGCCCGGTAGCAGCGAATCGTAGTGGAGTACGATTTGGTCGCAGTCCAGGTAATCGAGGACAACGGTGCCCCACGGCGAGAACGCAAGCGCATCGGCGTCGAATTCGGGACCGAAGTACGTGGGGCTTTCCGGATACATCATGGTGGCGGTCAGGCGCTGGCCGTCCAGTTGGATATCGGCGGACACCAACCACAGGTGCGTTTGTTCGTGATCGAAGGTGTACCAGACGAGGAACGCGCGACCGTCCGGCAACCACTGTACGATCAGGCCCTCGCCGTTGCGGGAAGGATCGTAGAACGAGCCCGACAGTCCGCTGTGGGGCCCGCTCGGTTGGCCATCGCAGTTCACCAGCTGCGTCAACCGGACCGCTCGGGTACGCAGGTGGCTCCAGGAACGTGCGCCGCCCAGACCGGTCTGCCTGCTTACGAAGTGCACGCTGCCGGGATCCGCGGGGTCCGCCTGGCAGTCGGGAAACACCAGGGACATGCCGCCCATGGCATCGAAAAGCCAAACGTCCTCGGCGTCGAACTGTTCGCCGAATCGACCGCCGAAATAGGTGTAGAGCGATTCCACCACCACCGAATTTCCGACCACGCGGCCGACGCCGGCCATCCAGAAGGGTTGCGCTTCGCGCAGTATGGGGAGGTCGCCGATGCCGGCAAAAGTGAACCAGCTCAGCCAGGCGCGTCCGTCCTCGAGAATTTCCACCAGCCAGCCTTCGCCATTGCGGTCGGGATCGAAGTAGGCACCTGATTGAGGCGCACCGATGTCGGCGCCACGACGCGCTTCTACGGCTCCGAGGTCGCAGGCGAAACTTCCGTCCCCGGCGCTGTCCTGGGGCCGCCCCAGCCCGAAGGCATCGGCAAAACCACAGCGTTCCGAAAGCGGTGGCTGGCGGGCGGAAACGGGAAGGGCGACCGCGTTGGCTGCGGGACCATCGAGCCGCGGCCACGGGCTTTCCAGATCGTCCAGCACAACCATGGGATCGGGTTCGGTGAGATCGTCCGGATGATCCAGGCGGCAGCTTGTGTCACTGACGATGTTACGTCCCTGCGTCTGCACTGCCTGCCAATTGGTCCCGGAATCGTCCGGCAACACGCACAGCGGCATTCCGTCGTTTGAACCGGTGCGCAGGATCAGATTGCCGAAGGGACGCAGCTGCTGCGAACTGCGTGCCGTCGGCACCGCGTAGCGAATGGCCTGACCGGATCGCACCAGCCAGGTGTTGTGGGTCAGATGCGGGCCGTCCCAATAGGAGTCGATATCGACCAGCGCGCCCGCGCAGTCGCCCTGAAAAATGCTCCGCTCGAATCGGGGTACGGTGGGTCCCTGCACTGTCACCACCGATACCGAACAACCGGCTCCGGCCAGGTTGTCATGAAAACGGTTTCGTTGAAGCGCCCCGCCCGCGCGCGCGTTCAGCATGCTGACGGCGCCACCACGTCCGGTGGCCTGGTTGTTGATGAAGACCGAGTCGCTCAGTGCGAGTTGTCCGCCATCGACGTGGATCGCCCCGCCATCGCCGCCGCTCTGATTCCCGATGAAGTGCACGGATTGGACGTGCAGCCTGCTGCCATGTGACAACAGCGCACCGCCGCTGTCAGAGGTCGCGAAGTCCACGACGTGCAGGTTGCTGATATGCAGGTTGGCGCCCTCGCCGATCTCGGCCAGCCGGAAGCCACTTTGCAGCGCGCGCACCGCCGCGCCTTCTCGGCCGGTGATGCGCACCTCGCCTGTGACCACCATCGGCAGCGCATTGAGGGTCCCGCCGTGCGCAGCGGAGAAGTCGACTACGCCGTCGATCACGATCTCTGAGGCGCCCTGCTCGATTGCGCTGACGAACTGCTCGGCAGTGTTCACCACCACGGGGGAGGCGACGGCACCGCCGGCTGCCCAGACGAGCGCGACCACAAGGACCAGCCCGGCTCCCGGTGCGGTGCCCATGGTCCACGATCTCCCTTCGGCGTACGCCGAAAATTTCAGAGGTGTCATGGAAGTAGACGCGCCGCACCCAAGAATCCCCTAATCGGCTTGGGGTCGGCCTTGGGTTTGGCTGTTGAAATGGCGACTTTGCCGCTCAGGCCGCCCGCATGGCCTTGTGGTCGCGCCAGATCATGTAGACGTCGGCGCGCTTGTAGTGCGAACCCGGACGCGGCGCCTTCTGCAACTGGAAGCCCATGCGCTGGTACAGCTTGATGGCGGGCTTCAGCCGGCTGTTCGATTCCAGGAACAGTTCGCGACCGCCGCGTCGCTGGAACTCGGCAATCAGCGCTTCCAGCAGGAGTCGACCGATGCCGAGACCCTGGTGGCGTTCGGTCACCGCCATCTTGGTCAACTCGTACACCCCCGGCGCCTCGTGCAGCAGGGCACAGGTACCGACCACTTCGTCACCGAGCAGTGCGAACAGGATCACTCCGCCAGGATCGAGGATATTCCTCTCCGGGTTCGACAGTACCTCATGGTCGACGCGCTCGATGTAGAAGTAGCGGTTCAGCCATTCGGCATTGAGCCGGTAGAAGTGCTCGCGCCACTCGGACGCAAACGGCACGATGCGCAACTGGCGGCGGGCGTCCTCTCGACAGCGGTCGAGGATGCGCTCGCCGAGCGGCCGCTTCTCCAGTTGTGCCTCGAAGGCTCCGAGCGCGCCGAGAATGTCCATGCCGGTCTCGGCGATCAGCTCCTCCAGCGACGACTGGATGGCGGACCACACCGGGCGCAGACGCTTCAGTTCGGCTTCGGCCTTGTCGGTCAGCGCCAGCAGGCGCCGCCTGCGATCGCGACGATCACCGCCCGCCCGCAGCCAGCCATCGCGCGTCAGCCGGGACGACAACTGGCTTACCGCCGAATGCGACTGACCGATGCCGGTGGCGATCTCGCCGACCGTCAGCGGCCCCTGCTCGCCGAGCATGCGCAGCAGCGGGAACCAACGCGACTGCAGCTCGAGGCCGTGCGTGCGGTAGACGTCGTCCACCGCCTCGTACAGCGCATCGCTCAATGCCTTCAGTCGACTGCCGAGCGCCAGCACGCCCTTCTCGACGACGAAGTCCATGGCCATGTCGGTTACCTGTTGTGTAATACCTTACGTATTTGAGCGCAGGCGGTCGCGCAACGCAACATGCGCCACCCCGGCGCGCCCCTGAGCGAAGCCAAGTTCCACGCCGCATCCTGATCCGCGGGCCGATGTGCGGGGCCGCCAGCCACTGACGTATGCTTGGCGGCGATGGCGAATCCGTCCTCCGAAGATGCCCGTCGTAGCCGCGCAGTCTTCGACCGCGGCGTCGCCTTCGTTCCCTCCCGGCCGATCGCCGTTTACGCGGACACCTTGCCATGAGTCAGGCTTTCTCCTCGGACGTGCTGGTGGTCGGCGGCGGACTCGCCGGCATCGTGACGGCACTCGAAGCGCTGCGCGCGGGACAGTCGGTGACGCTGGTGGACCGCGACACCCGCGAACGCTTCGGCGGACTGGCACTGTGGGCCTTCGGCGGCATGGCCCTGGTGGGCACACCGCTGCAGGCGCGAATGAAGATTCCCGATGGTCCGGAGATTGCACTGCGCGACTGGCTGTCCTTCGGAGAACTGGATCCGGACGACGCCTGGCCGCTGGCCTGGGCGCGTCACTACGTGGAACGCTCGCGCGCCGACGTGTACGACTGGCTGCTCGGCGAGGGCATCCGGTTTCTGCCCGCGGTGAACTGGGTGGAGCGCGGGCGCTTCGGCGAGGGCAACTCGCTGCCGCGCTACCACGTGGTCTGGGGCACCTCGCGCGAACTGACGCGCTGCATGATCGCCGCGATGCAGGGCGCCGACAGCGGCGGTCGGCTGCGCCTGCTGCACGGCCATCGGGTCATCGCGCTGGAACAGGCCTCGGGCCGAACATGCGGGGCGCTGGCAGTGGATGAGGCCAGCGGCACCGAGGTTCGGCTTGCCGCACCGCAGGTGGTGCTGGCCATGGGCGGCATCAACGGCAGCCACGAGGCTTGCCGCGCCCACTGGCCGCAAGACCGGCCGCTGCCGGCGACCATGCTGAACGGCGCACACCCCTTTTCCGACGGCCGCCTGCATCGGCATGCGGCCGATGCGCTGGGCGCTTCCGTCACCCACGCCGGCGAGATGTGGAACTACGCCGCCGGCTTTCCTCATCCGTTTCCCCACTTCGAGGGGCACGGCCTGTCCACCATTCCCTGCAAATCGGCGCTGTGGCTCAACCATCGCGGCGAGCGCATCGGTCCCGAACCCCTGGTCACCGGCTTCGATACGCATTGGCTGGGCCGGCGCGTGGCCGAGCAGGACAAGCCCTGGACCTGGCACCTGCTCAACTGGCGCATCGCCGCGAAAGAGTTCGCCATCTCCGGTGCCGAGCACAACCCGCGCATCCGCGACCGCCAGTTCCTGGCCTTCCTGAAAGAGACCCTGCTCGGCAATCACCGCCTGGTGCGGCAGATGCAGCGCCAGAGCGCGCACTTCCTGGTCGACGACACCCTGGCTGGGCTTGCGATGAAGATGAACGCCCTGACTCGCTCGCACGACATCGACGCTGCGGTACTGCAAGCCACCGCCAATGCCTTCGACGCCAACTTCACCAGCGGCAGGTCCCTGCACAACGACGACCAGATCCGCCGCATCCTTCACGCACGCCAATGGGGCCCGGACCGCCTGCGCACCTGCAGGCCGGCGCCACTGCAGAAGCCCGGCGCCGGGCCCTTCATCGCCATCCACATGCAGCTCATTACACGCAAGAGTCTGGGCGGCTTGCAGACCGATCTTTCCAGCCGCGTGCTCGATGGCGCAGGGCAGCCGATCCCCGGGCTGTACTGCGTCGGCGAGGCGGCTGGCTTCGGCGGCGGCGGCGCCTGCGGCAAGCGCTCGCTGGAGGGCACCTTCCTGCCCGGCTGCATTCTCACCGCGCGCGCCGCCGCGCGTTCGATCGCCTCCGGCGGCTGAGGGAATACCCATGATCCGTCCCTGCCCCGTCACTGCCGACGACTATCGCGCCCTGGCCCGCGGTCGGCTACCGCGCTTCCTGTTCGACTACGTCGACGGCGGCGCTGGCGAGGAGCGTACGATGGTTTCGAACGCGACGGACTGGGCGGCCATGACGCTGCGCCAGCGTGTCCTGGTGGACGTGGATGGCGTCGATACTTCCGCGACCCTTGCCGGTGAGGCCTGCCGCATGCCGCTGGCGCTGGCACCAGTGGGGCTGGCGGGGATCATGGCGCGACGTGGCGAGGCGCAGGCCGCGCGCGCCGCGCAGGCCGCCAGCGTGCCCTTCACCCTGTCCACCGTGGGCATCTGCCCGCTCGACGAGGTTGCCGCCGCGAGCGGCGGTCCCTTCTGGTTCCAGCTCTACATGCTGCGCGACCGCGGCATCGTGGAGGCGCTGCTGGCGCGTGCCTGGGAAACCGGCAGCCGCACGCTGGTGTTCACCGTGGACCTGCCGCTGGCCGGCATGCGCCACCGCGACCCGCGCAATGGCATGTCGCTCAGCGGTTTCAGACCGAAGCTGCTCAAGCTCGAACACCTGCTGACGCGGCCGGGCTGGATCTGGAACGTTGCACTGCGCGGCAAGCCGCTGGTATTCGGCAACCTCGCCGAGCACGTACCCGCGGCGCGCGACCTGAACGGCATGCGCGCCTTCATCGAGGCGCAGTTCGACCCCACCGTCACCTGGACCGACATCGCCTGGCTGCGCAGCCTGTGGCAGGGCCGCCTGCTGCTCAAGGGCATTCTCGACGAGGACGATGCCAGGCAAGCGGTGCAGGCCGGTGCCGACGGCATCGTGGTTTCCAACCACGGCGGCCGCCAGCTTGACGGCGCAGCATCGACCGCGGCATCCCTGCCCGCCATCGCCCGCGCGGTGGGCACCGAGATCGAGGTGCTGGTCGATGGCGGCGTGCGCAGCGGCGTCGACGTGTTCCGCGCGGTCGCACGCGGCGCACGCGGCGTGATGATCGGACGCCCATGGGTGTGGGCGCTGGCCGGCGGCGGCGAGGCCAATTTGCGCGCCCTGCTTGCCACCTGGCAGCAGGAGTTGCACACCACCATGGCGCTGTGCGGCGTTACCCGCGTCGCTGATATCGACGCCTCGCATCTCGACGAGGCGCACAGGTCGGGGTAAGCGCAGCGAACCCCGACAGCAAGGCCAGATCGGAGCGGGACGCGTCGGGGTTCCTGCGTCACCGCGACCTACGACACCCATCGCTGATCCCGACGCCGTTTGTAGGTCGGGGCATAGGCATTCGCGTTTCCGACAGGGCTTTCTATTCTTGTACGGACGGTCTATGGCCAGGTCCGATCCACCTGGCCCCGCGTCCCTTGCCCGTCGGCGCGATCAAGCCTTCCTTCTTCATCGCTCGCAGCACCAGTCGCACCGTGTCGCGGCTGACGCCGGGGCAGGCCTCCTCGATCTCGGAGATCGAAAACGGCAGGTTGCGTTTCAGGATTTCAGCTCGGACCCGGTCGCCCTTGGCGCCGCGTCCGCGCTCGATGGTCCCGACACGTTCTTCAAATTCCTTGTAGGCGCGCAACAGAGCGCCCCAGAAGTAGTCCAGCCAGGGCGCAATATCGTGCGCCGCCTCGTGCCAGCCCTGCGAGCTGGCCTCCAGCGTCTCGTAGTAGCTTTCCCTGGATTCCTCGAAGTTGCGCTCCAGACTGATGAAGCGGCCCACGGCATAGATCGCTCAGCACTTCAGGCGACTGCGCCATGTACAGGCGCTGCTTGCCCCGGTACTCGCCAAGGGCGCGCAGTGTCGCCAGTTGCTGCGTGTCAAAGCGCAGTCTGGCAAGGTAGTCCGGCGAGAGTGATTGCATCGGCTTACCGCAAAGTGCGTAATGGGGTAATCGCAGTTCATTAGGGGTATTGAGGCACTTGATTACCCCAATAGTGCGCAGACTACCCTAATTGCCATCCGCCGCTGGGTTGGCGCGCTGCCAGCCCTGTCCATGACCGCCCTGGGGTGCCGTGGGTACCCTTTTCCGTTCACGATGAGAAGCGCGTGCAAGCGCGCGTCTCGAAGCGCTGGCCGCACGGGCGGGGCGGTGTACCTTTGATGGCGTGCTGACAGTGGTTCGAGACACGGCCTCGACGCTCCGCGTCTCGATCCGCTCCTCACCACGAACGGGTCAAGGTCGAACGGACGCTGGTGCCGCGCGCCCACCGTCGCATTCCTCCTCATTTCACGACCTGGATTTCGCTGCGCGCCTGCCGGGACCGGTAAGCTGGCACCCGTGAACCCCAGGGAGAATCCCATGCCCAACGGCGCACAAGCACTGCTGAAGACGTTGGTCGATGCCGGCATCGAGGTCTGCTTCACCAATCCCGGCACCAGCGAGATGCACTTCGTTGCCGCACTGGACGGCGAGCCCGGCATGCGAGCGGTGCTGACGCTGTTCGAGGGCGTCGCCACCGGCGCCGCCGACGGCTACGCGCGCATGGCCGACAAGCCTGCCGCGACCCTGCTGCATCTCGGCTGCGGGCTGGGCAACGGCCTTGCCAACCTGCACAACGCGCGCAAGGGCAAGGTGCCGATCGTCAACATCGTCGGCGATCACGCGACCCATCATGTGAAGTACGACGCCCAGCTCCAGTCCGACATCGAAACGGTCGCGCGCAACGTTTCGCCGGGCTTCGTGCGTACCGCAAGCAGCACCGCCAGCCTGTGCCGCGATGCGGTGGACGCCATCGCCGCCGCCATCGGACCGCCCGGCCAGGTCGCCACCCTGATCCTGCCGGCCGACGTGTCCTGGGGTACCGGCGCCGAGCCCTGTCCACCGCCGCCACCATCGGTAGCGGAGGCCGCCGACGATGCCACCGTGGCCACCATCGCCGCGGCACTGCGCTCGGGCAGGACGGCCGCATTGCTGCTCGGTGGACGCGCCTTGCGCGAACCGGCGCTCCTCGCCGCCGCGCGCTTGGCCGCACACAGCGGGGTTCGCCTGTTTGCCGAGGTGTTTCCCACGCGCCTGCAGCGCGGCGCCGGCCTGCCGGCCGTGGAGCGCATCGCCTATCTCGCCGAGCTGGCCGGAGTGCAGCTGGCCGATATCGAGCACCTGGTGCTGGTCGACGCCAAGGCGCCGGTGTCGTTCTTCGCCTATCCGGGCAAGCCCAGCAACCTGGTGCCCGAGCGCTGCAAGCTGCACACGCTGTCCACCCCGGAACAGGATGCGGCGGCGAGCCTCGACAAGCTGGCCCGCGCGCTGGGTGCCGAGCAGGCGCAGCCGAAGTTGCAGACCGCCGAACGCCCCGAACGCCCGCGTGGGAAGCTCACCGCCGAGAAGGTATGCAAGGCGGTTGGCCACCTGCTGCCGGAGCACGCCATCGTGGTGGACGAGGCCATCACCTCGGGCCTGATGCTGCCGGCCATGACCGCGGGCGCGCCGCGCCACGACCTGATCACCCTGACCGGCGGCGCCATCGGCCAGGGCCTGCCCAACGCCATCGGTGCCGCCATCGCCTGCCCCGACCGCCCGGTGCTGGCGCTGATCGGCGACGGCACTGCGATGTTCACCATCCAGGCGTTGTGGACCATGGCGCGCGAAGGACTGAATGTCACCGCCGTCATCTTCAACAACGCTTCCTACTCGGTGCTCAACGTGGAGCTGGAGCGGGTCGGCGCCGAGCGCATCGGTGCCAAGGCGCGTTCCCAGCTCGACCTGCGCGGCCCGGTGCTGGACTTCACCCGCCTGGCCCAGGGCATGGGCGTGCACGCGGCGCGCGCGGACAGCGCCGAGGATTTCCTCCAGGCGATGGAGTACGCGCTGGCCGCGCCCGGCCCACACCTGATCGAGGCGGTGATTCCGGAATCGCTGAGCGGCGCCAAGCGCCGCGTGCTGCCATGGATGCTGCGCGCACTCCCCAGGCTGCCGGCACCGCTGGCAAGGCTGCTGAAGCGCAAGCTCGCGCCCTGACCCGGGGAAGAAACCGCGGCCCGCCAGTGAGGCTGAGGTGCCGCGCCGGGGTCGATCGCCGGCCTGGATGATCTGGTCATGCGGAAAATTCCGTAGAACCGTCACAGCCCCCCGATTCCGGAGATGAGCCGTGCCGCGTTCGCCCTTCACCCCTGCCGCCGTCCTGATCGGTCTTGCGCTTGCCGGCCCGGTGGCCGCCGGATCGCTGGTGCCGCCCGGCCCGCCGGGGCCGGTATACAAGAGTCTCGGCGATATCGAGCCACGCGATTTCGTGCGCGCCGATTCCGATGTCGTTGCAGCGCTGGTCATCGACCAGCCGGGTTCCTACTACCTGACCGGCGAGGTGATGGCGATCCCGGGCCATCCGGCCATCACCATCAGCGCCAGCCACGTCACCCTGGATCTCAACGGCTTCAGCGTGCGCGGCAATCCGGAGGTGGTCGACGGTCACGGCATCTTCGTCACCGGCCGCCATGTCACCATCCGCAACGGCGTCGTGCGTGAGGCGGACGGCAGCGGCATTGCCTGCGGCGACAACGCCAGCGTGATCCTGCTCGAAGTCAGTGCTCTCGACAACGGCGTGCACGGAGCCGCCTGTGCGCGACTGCGCGTGGTCGGCGGCGAGTTCTCCAACAATGACCAGATCGGTCTGGTGAGTCTCGGCCTGCAGGCCGATGGAGTCCGCGCCACCGGCAACGGCCTGACCGGGGTCAGCATGAGCGGCGGCTCCACGCTCACTCGTGCGCTGGTCAACAGCAACGGTCAGGTCGGCATCAACTGCGTCCAGGGGACATCCCTGGTGACGCAGACCGTAGCCAAGTCCAACGGCGATGCCAACCGTCTGGGCTGCGTGGTTTTCGATTCCGAGATTCCCTAGCGCACCATGTCTTGTTCGGTTCGCCAACTTTGCATCCGCGCTGGCGCATTCGCACTGCTGCTGGGCGCTGCGCACGCCGAGAACGTCGATCCTGAAGGCAGCGGACAGCGCCATGCCTGGTCGCCGAATGCCGGATGGATCGACGCACAGCCCGGCGGCCCGGGTGGCGTCGGCCTGCATGCTGCCAACGGCATCGTGCACGGCTGGCTGTGGTCGCAAACGGTGGGATGGATCAGCGCCCACTGCCAGAACACCGCGAGCTGTGCGCAGACCGGCTATGGCCTGCGCCTGGAGGTGGACCCGGAGTTTCCCGACTTCATGCGCATCGTCGGCATGGGCTGGGCGCCAAACGCCGGGTGGATCGTTGCCGGCTGCCACATCACCGGAAGCTGTGCCGGGGTCGACTACGCCTTGCGCGTGCATGTCGACAGCGGGCTGGTCGATGGCTTCGCATGGTCGCCGAATCTCGGCTGGATCAGCTTCTCCTGCGCCAACACCGGAAGCTGCGACACGCTGGCCTACGGCGTGCAGTTCGACCCCGCGGTGCTGGGCGGAATCTTCCGCAACGGTTTCGAGTAGTCGCGTGCGCCGGATCACGCCCTGCATCGCTTTCGACCAGTGCGCCGAACAGGCTGCCGATCTCTATGTGTCGGTGTTTCCACGCGCACACATCACCTCGATCCAGCGCTACGGACGTGGCGCGCCGCTGCCCCCTGGCGTCGCCCGCAGCGTCGGTTTCGAACTCGACGGCGAGCCGTTCCTGGCCATCAACTTCGGCGTCGAATGCAGCACGCATTGCTCGCCTTCCCTGGTGGTGCACTGCGATACCCAGGAGGAGATCGACCACTACTGGGAACGGCTCTCGGCCGGCGGCACGACCCATCATGGCGGCTGGCTGAGCGACCGCTTCGGCGTCGCGTGGCAGATCGTCCCCGGCGTGCTCACCCTGATGCTGGCCGATCCGGACCAGGCGCGTGCACTGCGCGTGGCTGAGGCGCTGGAACGCATGCGCAAGGTCGACATCGCCACGTTGCAACGCGCCTGGGATGGCGTCCGCCCGGTCCGCGAGTCGAGCCTGCTGGCTGCCTTCTCAACACAGCCGGCGTTCAACTGAGCCCGAGCGGCCGCGGAAAGGGGATCAACTTCAACGTGGATGCGGCCGACCACGACAGCGAATCTGATCAGCCCAGTGCTTCACCCGATTCCCGGGTGCGCTTCGCTTACCCGGGCTACTGCTGGACATTCGGCGGCTTGGTCGTTACGGCGTAGTCTCCACCACCCGCATCCGCAACGCATGCAGGCGTTCGTAGTACGGCCGGCATTGTTCGGCGACTTCCGCGGCGGCGTCGGTCAGGACGATTTCGCGCGGAGGCGGCGGCTGGAAACCGGTCGAGGCAAGTACGTTGGCATACCAGTGCGGTGCCCAGATGCCGTCGCTCGCACGCGGGCCGGCGGGCCAGCTCAGCATGCGCGCATTGAAGTCGATGCCGAGCCAGGAGCACAGGGCGCGCAGGTGGACTTCGGGCGCGCGCAGGAAATCGCCGGCGTCGATGATCGGCGGCGGCGTGCCGACGGCGCTCAGTTCATCCAGGAGCGCAACCTGCTGCGGCAGTCCGATGTCCTCGGCGGACACGCTTGCGCGTGACTTGACATAGGACGCCACCACTTCGCGCGGGTCGCGGACCAGCAGAATGTTGCGCAGGCCGGCGATCCAGCCACGCTCGATGTGCGGCAGCAAGTGGTGGGTCATGTGTTTCTGGTACCAGATCGGCAAGCCGCCGGGTGCCGGACCCAGAAGATGCTCCGTCACGCGCCGCCAGTCGGTTTCGCCGGCAGCAATGACCTCGTCGCGACCGGGGTGGTCGAGTCCGGTGTGGTCGAGGTAGTGCGCGTACAGGGGCTCGTCGCTCACCGCGCAGTCGCCGCGGTTCTCCCAGGCACGCATCAGCGCCGTGGAAATGTTGCGCGGACCCGACCACATGGCGATGCGCAGCGTATCCATGGTGAGCTCAGTCCGGGCGCTGCCGCGCGCCGGCATCGCGTGCAACCAGGTTGGCGTACAGCTTCTGCAGGCGCTGCACCATCGGTCCGCGATTGTCCGCAGCCGTGGCGTCGGCACTGCCGATACGGCGGCCGTCGACCGTGTGCACCGGCACCACACCGGCGAAGGTGCCGGTCACGAAGGCCTCGTCGGCGCCGTACACGTCGGTGAGGCTGAAGGCCTTCTCGAACACCGCGATGCCGTTCTCCCGGCACAGCACAACGATGTTGCCGCGGGTGATCCCGCCCAGGCAGTACTGGCCGGTCGAGGTCCACACCTCGCCGCGGCGCACGATGAAGAAATGCGTGGAATTGCAGGTGGCGACGAAACCGTGCGGGTCCAGCATCAGCGCTTCATCTGCGCCGGCGCCGTAGGCCTGGATGCAGGCGGTGATGCAGTTGAGCTTGCTGTGCGAGTTGAGCTTGGGGTCCTGCACGTCGGGGTAGCCGCGGCGCACGTGCACCGTGTACAGGGACAGGCCGCGTGCGGCGGTCTCCGCCGAGGCGGTCTTGTACTCGGCAAGGATGACGATGGTCGCCGGCCCGGCGGTGACGCGCGGATCCTGGTAGGGCGTTCGCTTGACCCCACGGGAGACCATCAGCCGCACATGCACATCGTCGCGCATGTCATTGGCCTGCAGCGTGCTGTAGATGGCGCGGGTGAGCTGCGCGCGATCCAGCCCGATATCGATCATCAGCGCCCTGGCGCCCTCGTAGAGCCGGTCGAGATGCGCCTCGAGAAAAACAGGGTGCCCGGCCACCACGCGAAAGCCCTCCCACACGCCGTCGCCGAGCACGAAGCCGCTGTCGAACACCGACACCACGGCTTCGCTGCGGCGCTTCAGTTCGCCATTGATCGAGATGAGGATGTCGGCATTGCGCGGATCGTCGGCCGCGTGCTGGGTACCGGTCGTCATGGGTGGTCTCCTGTGGCGCACGATAGCAGCCGGGGGGCGGGCATGGACTTGTTCATCGATTCCTCGGAGACGCTCGGGCGGTCATCGTTGCCGAGTGAGCATGGTTGCCGGGTGTTGCCGCGATCCCCTGTATGCTGAGAGGCGCCAGAGGCAGTTGTCGGACCGCGCAAACGCGTTGCCTGACACCCCTGCTCCACTCAATTGCTGGCGCAGTAGTCGCGATACCGCATGGCCAGGCGATCACGGTCCGGAAGGTCGCGCGGGCGGTTCGGCAGACGGATGCGCTGGCGATCGAGCTTCTTGATGGCTTCGAGCATCGGCCCATCGCGCTGCACCATCAGCCGCTCGGAGATGTGCAGGCGAAAATCCGGGTCGATTCCGATCAGGTGCGCGTCGAATGCCGCATGATGCAGCTTGCTCAAGGGGATTCCGTTCGGCACGACCGGCTGCCCCAGGGCCTCATCCTTGTCGGGAATGATGTGGGCTGCGTCGAGCAACAGCGGCTCCGGAAGGCCCGACAACGCACATCGACCGTCATAGGCGTGAATCACGGCCTGACGGAATGTGGATTGATGAAGGCGCTGCTGCACGGCGCGCAGCGCGTAGCGCCGTGCCGGGCCTTGGAAACACGGTCCGGGTCGAGAGCAGATAGCGCATCTTCTGCGGCTTGAAGATGCCGCGCTGCGGGTTGATCAGAGGATAACGGCTGCCCTCGAACATGAAACCGGCCCGAAGGTCAGCCGAAGTCAGAGGGTCTCGTGCAATGTTGAGTCTCCGCACATGGCTGAACGCCGCAAGGCGCATCCCTTGGTCAAGCTCGTCGACGGTGCTGCTCACGCACCGGATGATGACGGTTTGCCAGTGCCATTGCCAAGCGCATCAATAGTCCGCTGGCACTGCGATCACAGAGCGACGAAAGCGGGCTCAGACCCGAATGACGAGAAGAGACAGGTTTGGACCGCCCTCTTTCGGTCCGAAGGGAAGGGTCAAACCAGTAGTCGATCCATGCAAGAAACAGCCACGACGCACCGCGACAAACCCTACCAGCCCGGCGCCCATGGCCTCGATTACTGCCCTGCGTAGCCTGCCTCGCGTTGCGCACGAATTGCCAGGATCAGGGCCGTGTCGATGATCGGCAAGTAGCGATAAAGCGCCACGTAACCATGTGAGCCACGGCCGATCACCAGCTCGCGTCGTTCGTCGTCCGCCGGTCGACCGATCAAGGGGTTGTCCGCGAGTACATCGAAGGCACTGAGGATTTCTGCCATCCTTGCCTCGGGAGCCTCGACTTCGTGATGCTGCAGATGGCTGAGGATCCGGTCGAGATCGTCGATCACCCCGGGCGCCAGCCTGACCCGCGCCACGCTAAGGTTCCAGCTTTCTGGCCGATGGCCGCTTGACCCTTTTTCCTGCCAGCCGGCTCTTCAGGTAGATGCGCGCTTCCTCCCAGGGGATGCTTTCACCGGACTCCAGAAACTGGGCATAGCGTTGTTCCGCGACCGCGTGGAAGGCGGCACGTTGTTCTGCCAGCGCGGCCTTCTCGGCGATCGCCTCCAGGATGAAGTTGTGCGAGGTGGTGCCGGCCTCTTTCGCCGCCCGCGCGACGCGGGCCTTGAGTTCTTCGGGCAGACGGATGGTGGTGGTGCTCATGAGGAATCCCGTAGCCATGCGGTCCGGGGCAATGTAGCACATATGTATCACAGTCAGGCCGGGCTGTTACTGCAGGCATCAAGTCGGCGCACCGCCGAGCGTATCCGCCTCGCATCCCAGCCCAGGCCGACCAGGAAAAATCCGAATTTGCTGCAAGACGTTGGCGGATTGTGCGCGTCCTGGTCTTCGTCCGGACTTCGGTGGTGCTACTCCTGACTCGACTCAAAGCCGTCGTAGAACACGCCATCCACTATGGCGACCAGCCCGAGGTCCACATCGAGGTGGGCTGATCCGCCCTGAACTTCAAACTCCGCAGTATGAACAAATCCGCCCACGTCGCCGGATACGCCGCTGCTGGTGATGCGGAAATCGGTCGAGAGACTTGCAAGATCCCACAGGACGATATAGATACCCGGTTGCACATATTCAAACAGATAGTTCCCGTCAGTATCGGTCACTGTCTCCGCCACAACAATTGGCGGTGGATATCCTTCGGGTGGATTTCCAGTTACCGCTGAGATTGTCGTCGTGTCCAATGCGATGGCACCGGCAGCCGATCCCGCCAGCAATCGACCGCTGATGGTGGTATTCGCGCCAAACGCGATAGCGGCAGCTCCGAGTATCGTGCCCTCCATGTGCGTACTTGCCCCCATGGAAACAGCACCATCGACGATCCAGAAAACATTCGCACTTTGAGCATCATTCGCCAATATCACATTCCCTACGGATGCTGTTGCACCCAAAGCGCCCACGATTTGTATGATAAAAACACCTTCAGGGTCGCCTTCGGCATCAAGCGTAACCGGAGTTGCCAAAGTCGCAGCGCCTCCGATCTTGTAAACACCGGGCGTCAAAGTCGTACCGCCCAACTCATAAGCAGCCGCGGACAACAGAACATTATAGGAGCGATTCTTGCCATCAGTGTAAGCTGCGGAAACATCGGACAAAGCAGTGGTTGCAACCACATCACCCGTGGGGAAAATGGTTC
>DAOMOD010000045.1:22213-22932 GCA_035444205.1 Lysobacteraceae bacterium | reverse complement strand
CGTCGGCGAAGGTGGCCGAGAACAGCAGGGTCTGGCGCGCCTTGGGCAGCGATTGCAGGATGCGCTGGATCGCCGGCAGGAAGCCCATGTCGAGCATGCGGTCGGCTTCGTCGAGCACCAGGTGGTCGATGCCGGAGAGGTCGACGGTGCGCTGCTGCATGTGGTCCATGAGGCGGCCGGGCGTGGCCACCAGCACGTCGACGCCCTGACGTAGCGCCTTCACCTGCGGGCTCATGCCGACACCGCCGAACACGGTGGTGCTGACCAGGCCGACGTGCTTGCCGTAGTCGCGGAAGCTTTCCTGCACCTGGGCGGCCAGTTCACGGGTGGGGGTGAGCACCAGCACGCGCAGACGGCGGCGGCCACCGTCGGAGCGCTTGCCGCCGGGGAACAGGCGTTCAAGGATGGGCAGGGCGAAGCCGGCGGTCTTGCCGGTGCCGGTCTGCGCGCAGCCCACAAGGTCGCGGCCGGCCAGCACCAGCGGAATCGCCTGGCTCTGGATGGGGGTGGGGGTGGTGTAGCCCTGGTCGGCGAGCGCGCGCAGCAGGGCGGGCGACAGCCCGAGGGTATCGAAAGACATGGAAATCCTTGGAAGTCGATCCTGGCGTTCCCTGACAACCGCGCCGTGGATCATGATGGGTACGGATGCCGCCCCTGGCGGCTGATCCGTGCTGTCGCCTCGACACCGGGCGGTGCAGGAGGGCGTCCGCGCTCTTGGC
>DAOMOD010000045.1:10325-22203 GCA_035444205.1 Lysobacteraceae bacterium | reverse complement strand
GGACGGTTGCATCCGTAAGGGGAAACCGGCGGAGATGCGACAGCGGGGCGCAGTGTACGCGAGGCGGAGGCGTTTGGCGATGGTGCCCGCGCCGGGCGATTCAGCCGAGAAGCGGACCCAGCGCCGGCTCCAGAGCCTTCTGGCGCCAGCCCTGCAAGGCCTCGGGCCAACCCGGGCTTGAGGCCAGGGCTTCCAGGTGGCGTTTCGATGCGAGCAGGGGTTCGGGGATGGCCATGGCTTCGGCCAGGGAACGGACGGCTTCCTGCAGGCGCTTGAGCAGCGCGCGCTGGTCGTCGTCCAGAGGCGGAGGAGCGGGTTCCCAGTCGCCGTCCAGGGAATCGTCGCCCAGTGCATCCCACAGTGCCGGCCAGGCCGCCTTGGGACTGCGCCACAGCGGGCGCATGCGCTGCGACAGGGCGCGCAGGTCGGCGGGCGGCTTGGAAGCGAGATCCTGTGCGGTGGGGTTGTCCAGCAGCCACATGCGCGGACAGTCGCGCTCGCGCGCCTCACGTTCCCGCCAGAGCAGGATGCGGCGCAATCGCTTCTGCACGATCTCCGGCGATCGATGCAGGTTGCGGAAGGCGTGATGCGGTTGCGGGTCGCAGCCCGGCTCCCGTGCCAGCGCCACCATGCGAGCGCAGTCTTCGCGCAGCCAGTCCATGCGCCCGAGATCGGTCAGGCGATCGCAGAGAATGCGCGCGACTTCAGGCAGGTGGCGAACATCCTCGGCGGCGTAGTGGATCTGGGCGTCGCTGAGAGGACGCTGCAGCCAGTCCGAGCGCGTCTCACCCTTGTCCACGTGGCAGTCGAGCAGGCTATGCACCAGCGCCGCATAGCTCAGCGAGAAACCGTATCCGGCCAGTCCCGCGGCGATCTGGGTATCGAGAAGCGGGTCGGGCAGCACGCCGAAGCCGCAGCGCAGCGCCTCCAAATCCTCGCTCGCACTATGCAGAACCTTGTCCACGGACGGGTCGGTAAGCAGGGCAAGAAACGATTCGGGGCGAGGCAGGGCGATAGGGTCGAGCAGCCCGATGTGGCCGTTGAAGCCGATCTGGATCAGCGCCAGGCGGGGATAGAACGTGCGTACCCGCATGAATTCGGTGTCCATGGCAAGCGCCGTACCGTTGCGTCGCTGCTCCAGAAATTCGACCAGTGATTCGGGCTCGTCCAAGTATTGTTGCAAAGGGTTACATCCTGTTGCGGGGCTTCACACGATAACCTATGGTGGCAAAGTGGACAGTGGGGCCGGCTCGTCAGCCTCGACGATCATGCCGGCGCTAACCGTGGCGGACCATGAAAAACATCGATTCTATGCGGCTTTTGATCGTTTGCGTCGCCTTGGCAGTGGCCGGTTTCGCCCTCGGCGATGCCCGGGCCGCCACGCCGTCGGGTCATTGGGGTACGGTTGGCCTGCTCGGCGCGCTGACCCTGCATCAGGCCGAAGAGGAAGAGGAGTCCGAGCGCCGCGAGTACCAGATCCGGCGACGGCTGGTGGACAGTACCGCACGCGAGGATGAGTGGATGCCCGATCTGACGGCACCGCCCACCATCAGCACCGCGGACCTGCTCGCGGACGCCGATGCCGCCGCACGCGCCGGTCGCCTCTTCGAGCCCGAGGGCGACAATGCGCTGTCGCTGTACCTGCAGATACTGGAACGAGACCCCGGAAATGCGGAGGCGCGAGCCGGGATCGACCGTGTCGTGGAGCAACTGATCGCCCAGGCCAACAGCGCGCTGGTGGCCAATCGTGTCAACGAGGCGACGCGCATGCTCGGCGTTGCCGAAAGAATCCGACCCGAAGCCGCGTCGGTGCAGCAGCTCAGACGCACCATGGAAGCCGGACGCGAGGTGGCAGCCTGGCTGGCGCAAGCCGCGGATGCGAGGCGTGCCGGTCAGCTTGTGGCGCCTGAGGGCAGCAGCGCAGCCGATCTCTATCGCCGCGTGCTGGAGCGCGATTCCGGCAATGAACAGGCGCAGCAGGGAATGGCGGCGATCGAAACGGCCCTGCTCGAGCAGGCGGCGACGGCGGCCAGCGAGAAGCGCTTTGGAGATGCCGAGCGGCTGCTGGCCGACGCCGGACGCGTGCGGCCCGGTTCACAGGCCCTGCTCGATACCGCGAGCCGCATCCAGAGTGCTCGCCAGGCGCATGCGGTCGACTTGATGGCGCAGGCCGAGGCGGCCCTCGACGAGCAGAACTTCCAGGTTGCAGAACAACTGGCGAATGAGGCGGAGTCGCTCAGTCCGGATATCGAGGGCTTCGACGATTTTCGCGACCGCATTGTCAGTGTACGCGTGTACGCGAGCATGCGTCCCGGACAGGTGTTCAGCGATACGCTGGCGGGCGGCCTGGGCAACGGGCCGGAGATGGTGGTCATCCCCATGGGCAGTTTCCGCATGGGGTCGCCCGACCGCGAGCGTGACCGCCGCGCCAACGAAGGACCCCAGTTCGAGGTGCGTTTCGCCAAGGCTTTTGCGATGGCGCGCACCGAGGTGACGGTGGCGCAATTCCGCCAGTTCGTGCAGGCCACCGGCTACCAGACCGATGCCGAGCGCCAGGGCAATTCGACCACCTACAGCGAGGAAACCGGCCGCATGGACAGCACGCGGCGCATCAGCTGGCAGAACGACTATGCCGGCGCCCGTGCCGAAAACGACCATCCGGTGGTCCATGTGTCCTGGAACGATGCCAACGCTTACGCGCAATGGCTGGCACAGGTCAGCGGGCACCGCTACCGACTGCCCAGCGAGGCCGAATTCGAGTTTTCCCTGCGCGCCGGATCCACCACCCGCTACTGGTGGGGCGACGACAACCCCGACCGCGTGGTCGAGAATGTCACCGGCGATGGCGAGCGATCGCCGTCGCGGCGCAGTTGGAGCAACGCCTTCCCCAGCTACGACGACGGCTACTGGGGAACCGCCCCGGTGCGCAGTTATCCACCCAATCCGTTCGGACTGCACGACATGAACGGCAATGTGACCGAATGGGTGGAGGACTGCTGGCACGACACTTTCGTACGCGCGCCGGCCGATGGCCGCGCGTGGGTCAACCCCGGCTGCGATCGTCGGGTGCTGCGCGGGGCCTCCTGGGCCAGCGCGCCCGACCAGGCGCGCTCGGCGTTTCGGATCAACGCACCCGCAGATACCCGCGGCGCTCGGGTCGGCTTCCGGGTGGCGCGGGAGCTGTAGTCGGGCAGGGGGAGAAGGGAGTCAGGAGTTAGGGATAGCACCCGCATACGATGGGCCTTTCCTTTTGCAAGCGATGCCCGGGTCGCCCACAGGTGGGCTCCGATTACAACGGAAGCGCCCTGTAGGAGCCCACTCGTGGGCGACCCTCCCTTCGGTTTGGAGCGATGCCCCTGCCGCACTCTGGCGGGCTCGTCTTGGCCGTTTCGCGGCAATGGCGCCTTCGCCGCCTGCCCCACCGTTGCGCCCGGTTCTGCGAAAGCCATGATCTGAGGGGCGCCCCGCTACTCGATCGGCGGCTCACTCGTGGGCGACCCCCTCTCCTGGTTCCCAAACGATGCCCTGAACCGCCCCGGGAATTCCGGAGACTGGTTGGCCGGTTGCGGCCTCCGACCCTCTCTTGCGTGCTTGCTAACGTAATAATGCGCTATTACACTGTGCCAGGCCTCTCGTCCGAGTTCCGCCGCCCGTCCAGCCCATGAAGCGTCGCGTCATCCAACCCGAATCCAGCCCCAGTGAGGCCGAGCGCGAGCTCTGCCGCGCGGTTCTTGCACTCAGGGATCCGGGCGAGGTGAGCGCGTTTTTCCGCGATCTGTGCACGCCGGCCGAACTGGAGGCGCTGGTCGATCGCTGGCGGGTGGTACCGCTTCTGCTGGACGGCGTGCCCTACCGCGAGATCCATGACCGTACCGGGGTCAGTGTCACCACCGTCGGCCGGGTCGCCCGTTTCCTGCAGCAGGGACACGGGGGATATCGGGCCGCGGCCGAGCGCCTCGGACTCGCCAGCCACGTCGATCACGCCCGCCGCTGACGCGGCGGCTCCCCGAATCCTCTTCCAGGACCGCTTCCGATGAGACAACGGGATCGTTTGCGCATCGCCATGCAGAAGTCCGGGCGTCTGTCCGAGGCCTCACTGGACCTGCTGGCACGGTGCGGCATCACCTTTCGCCACAGTCGCGATCGCCTGTTCTGCTTCGGCGAGACGCTTCCGGTGGATCTGTTGCTGGTGCGCGACGACGACATCCCTGCGCTGATCCGCGATGGCGTGTGCGACCTCGGGATGGTCGGTCGCAATGTGCTGGCCGAGTACGCGGCTGCGGTGGAGGACGAGGCGCCGCGCGAGCTGCGTGCACTGGGATTCAGTCGCTGTCGTTTATCCATCGCCGTGCAACAGGATCATGCCTATCGCGCGCCGGCCGACCTTGCCGGCCTGCGCATCGCCACCAGCTACCCGAACCTGTTGGGTGCGTGGTTGCGCCGCAAGGGGGTCGACGCCAGCGTGGTGATGCTGAACGGCTCGGTGGAGATCGCGCCCAGGCTGGGCACGGCGGACCTGATCTGCGACCTGGTTTCCACCGGCGGCACGCTGGCTGCCAACCAGTTGAAGGAGGTCGACGTGATCCTGGAGAGCGAGGCGGTGCTGGTGGGTGGCGCGCGCGACCTGGCCGACGAGCGAGGTGCGTTGCTGGACATGCTGCTCAGCAGGCTCGACGGTGTGATCAGCGTTCGCGAGAGCAAGCTGGTGATGATGCAGGCGCCGCGATCCTCACTGGAAGCGATCCGCAGGGTGCTGCCGGGTGCCGCCGCGGCGACCGTGCTGCGCATGGAGGACAACGATGCCGAAGTGGCGTTGCAGGCCGTGTGTCAGGACGCCGTCACCTGGGCACACCTTGAAGAGATGAAGCGGCTCGGCGCGCGCTCGCTGCTGGTGCTGCCGCTGGAGAAGGCGCTGGCATGAACATTCACGACTGGCAGGTGCTCGATGGCAGCGCACGCACCCGGTTGCTGGCGCGTCCCCAACTCAGTCGCGCGCCCGAACTGATCGATGGCGTAGCCCGCATCATCGAGCAGGTACGCGCAGACGGCGACTTGGCCCTGCGCGCACTGACCCGCCGCTTCGACCAGTGCGAGATCGCCGATTTCCTGGTCGACGATGCCGAGATCGCAGGCGCGCTGTCTGCGATCGATCCCGAACTCGACGTCGCGCTGGACGCGGCCATCGCCCGCATCGAGCAGTTCCACGTCGCCTGCGCGCCGACGCCGGTGCGGGTGGAGACCGCGCCGGGCGTGGTTTGCGAGCGCATCAGCCGGCCGATCCGCAGTGTCGGCCTGTACGTGCCGGCGGGCAGCGCCCCGCTGCCCTCCACCGCGATCATGCTGGGCGTGCCGGCGCGCCTTGCCGGGTGCCGCCATGTGCTGATGTGTACGCCGCCGCGGGCGGACGGTTGCGTCGATCCGGCGGTGCTGGCAGCGGCGGCGAAATGCGGGGTGCGGCGGGTGTTCAAGCTGGGTGGTGCCCAGGCCATCGCCGCCATGGCCTATGGCACCGGTTCGGTGCAGCGCTGCGACAAGGTATTCGGCCCGGGCAATGCCTGGGTGACCGAGGCCAAACAGCAGGTCGCCTGCGATCCGGCGGGCGCCGCCATCGATCTGCCGGCCGGTCCCTCGGAAGTGCTGGTGATCGCCGAGCGTGGAGCCGACGCCGAACTGATCGCTTCCGACCTGCTTGCGCAGGCCGAGCACGGTCCCGATTCGCAGGTGGTGCTGGTCAGCCCGGACGCAGAGCTGCTGCGCGCGGCGGGTGCGGCCATGAGCACACAGCTTCGCCGACTGTCGCGCGCCGAGATCGTCGAGAGCGCACTGCGCCACGCCCGGCTGATCCTGGCATCCGACCTGGAACAGGCCTTCGCCATCAGCAACGAATATGCACCCGAGCACCTGATCCTGCATCTGGCCGAGCCACGGGCCTGGCTCGAACGGGTCGAGGCGGCGGGCTCTGTGTTCCTCGGCGCATGGACGCCGGAAGCGCTGGGCGACTACTGCAGCGGCACCAACCACGTGCTGCCCACCTACGGTTGGGCGCGCGCCTGCAGCGGCGTGTCGCTGGAAAGCTTCATGACCCGAATAACCGTGCAGGAGGCGACGCTCGCCGGCCTGCGCGCGATCGGACCGGACGCCGTGGCCATGGCCACGGCCGAAGGTCTGGATGCGCACCGCCGTTCGGTGACGCTGCGACTGGAGCGTGCGGCATGAGCATCATCGCCATCGCGCGCGAGGAAATCCGCGCCCTCGAACCCTACCGCTCGGCGCGCAGCGAAGCCGGGCAGGGCGGGATCATGCTGAACGCCAACGAGAGCCCTTACGCCACGGTGTCCGGGCTGCCGCTCAATCGCTATCCCGACCCGCAGCCCGTCGCCCTGGTCGATGCGCTGGCGTCGCTGTACGCCGTGGAGCCGGCGCAGGTGCTGGTCGGGCGCGGCAGCGACGAGGCCATCGACCTGCTCCTGCGTGCGTTCTGCAGCGCCGGTCGCGACGCGATCGTGGTGTGTCCGCCGACCTTCGGCATGTACGCGGTGGGCGCCCGCATCCAGGGAGCTGAGCTCGTCGAGGTGCCGCTCGATCCCTTGCGTGGTTTCGCCCTCGATCGCGACGCCGTGATCGCGGCCATCGAGCGCAAGCGGCCGAAACTGGTTTTCCTGTGCTCGCCCAACAATCCCACCGGGGGCCTGCAGGACGAGTGCGACATCCTCGCCATTGTCGAGGCTGCACGCGGGCGCGCCATGGTGGTGGTGGACGAGGCCTACGTCGAATACAGCGGGGTGCCTTCGCTGTCGCGGCATCTTGGCCAGAATGACAACCTCGCGGTGCTGCGCACGTTGTCGAAGGCCTGGGGACTGGCCGGGGCGCGCATCGGCTGCCTGCTGGCCGCGCCGGAAGTGATCGCGCTGCTGCGACGCATCCTCGCCCCGTATCCGCTGCCGACGCCCTGTGTCGAGGCGGCGTTGGCTGCACTCGCCGAGCGCGAGCAGGTGGCCGCGCGCATCGAGCAGACGAAACGCGAGCGCGTTGCCCTGCGTGCGGCGCTGGCCGCGCTGCCAGGCGTGCGGCAGGTGTGGCCATCTGCCGCCAATTTCCTGAGCTTCCGGGTAGAGGGTGCGGCCGAGGTCTATCAGCGGTTGCTGGCCGCGGGCATCGTGGTGCGCGACGTCGGCCGCTACCCGGGGCTGGAAGGCTGCCTGCGGGTGTCGGTCGGGAAGCCGCAGGAGAACGCTGCGTTCGTCGAAGTGCTGGCCGGGATACTGTCCGACAATGAGGCCGCGGCATGAGCGACCTCTCGCGCATCCTGTTCCTCGACCGCGATGGCACCCTGATCGAGGAGCCGCTCGACGAGCAGGTCGACCGCCTCGACAAGGTGCGCCTGATTCCAGGCGTGATTCCGGCGCTGCTGGAGCTGAAGCGCCACGGCTACCAGTTCGTGATGGTGACCAACCAGGACGGGCTCGGCACCGACAGCTTCCCCGAGGCCGACTTCTGGCCGGCACACCAACTCTGCCTGCACCTGTTCGAGTCGCAGGGTATCGCGTTCAGGGACATCCTGATCGATCGCAGTTTCGGCCACGATCCCGCGCCCACGCGCAAGCCCGGCGTGGGCCTGGTGCTGCCCTATCTGCGCGGCGGCATCCTCGACTTCGAGAAAAGCGCGGTGATCGGCGACCGTCAGACCGACCTCGATCTGGCGGACAACATGGGCCTGCGCGGCCTGCGTATCGGCCCCGAGGGTCTGTCCTGGCCCGAGATCGTGCGCGAGCTTACCGGCAGCCGCCGCGCCGAGATCCGCCGCAACACGCGCGAGACGAGGATCCGCGTGGCCGTCGACCTCGACCGCGAAGCCGAGCCACGGATCCGTACCGGGCTCGGCTTCTACGATCACATGCTGGAGCAGGTCGGCAAGCACGCCGGCTTCGCGCTGGAGCTGGAATGCGAAGGCGACCTCGGCGTCGATGAGCACCACACGGTGGAGGACTGCGCACTGGCGCTCGGCGAGGCCTTGCGCAAGGCGCTCGGCGACAAGCGCGGCATCGGCCGCTACGGCTTCCTGCTGCCGATGGACGAAACCCTGGCGCAGGTGGCGCTCGACCTTTCCGGCCGCCCGCACTTCGAGTTCGAGGGCGCCTTCGGGCGCGAGCGCGTGGGCGACCTGCCCACCGAACTGGTGCCGCACTTCTTCAAGTCGCTATCGGACTCGCTCGGCGCCAACCTGCACCTCCAGGTGCGTGGCGACAACGCCCACCACATGGTCGAGGCCTGCTTCAAGGGCGTGGCGCGCTGTCTGCGCCAGGCGCTGAGGCGTGAGGGTGAGCGTCTGCCGAGCACCAAGGGCAGACTGTGATGCAGGTGGTGCTGGTCGATTCCGGCGGCGCCAACCTGGGTTCGGTGCGCTATGCGCTGGAGCGGCTCGGGGTGAAAGCACCGCTCGCCAGCGATGCCGAAGCGCTGGCCGCGGCGACTCACGTGATCCTGCCCGGCGTGGGCGCGGCGGCGCCGGCGATGGCGCGGCTCGGCGAACTCGGGCTGATCGCGCCGCCGCGTGCGATGGACAAGCCGTTGCTCGGGGTCTGCCTCGGCATGCAACTCCTGTTCGAGGGCTCGGACGAGGGCGATGTCGAGTGCCTCGGGCTGATCCCGGGCCGTGTGAAGAGCATGCCGGCGGCGCCAGGCGTGCGGATTCCGCACATGGGCTGGAACCGCCTTCAAGGCGTCGCAGACTCGCCCCTGCTGGAGGGACTGCCGGACCCGGCCTTCGCCTATTTCGTGCATGGCTACGCGGCGCCGGTCGGGCCGCACACCGTGGCGGTCAGCGAGCACGGCACGCCGTTCTCCGCCATGGTCCGACGCGGACGTCTGCACGGCGCGCAGTTCCATCCGGAGCGCTCCGCCGCGGTCGGCTCGCGGATACTCGAGAACTTCCTGGAGCTCTGAATGGAGATCATTCCCGCCATCGACCTGCGTGCCGGGCGCGTGGTGCGCCTCACCCAGGGCGACTACGATCGCGAGACGCGCTACGACAGCGATCCGCTTGCGCTGGCTCGGCGCTATCAGGCCGCGGGCGCGCGGCGGCTGCACGTGGTCGACCTCGATGGCGCCCGCGATGGGCGCTTCGAGAACCTGCGCGCCATCGAGGCGATTGCGGCGGGCACCGACCTGCTGGTGCAGTCCGGCGGCGGCATTCGCGACGAAGACGCGCTCACGCGCATCTTCGACGCCGGCGTGTCGCGCGCCGTGGTGGGCTCGCTGACGGTGCGCGAACCCGATACGGTGAAGACCTGGTTGCGTCGCCACGGCGGCCAGCGCATCGTGCTCGCGCTCGACGTGCGCGACCGCGGCGGTGTTTGGGAGATCGCCCAGCACGGCTGGGTCGAGGGCTCGGGCGTGTCCCTGCACGCCGCGCTGGAAGGTTTCCGCGACACCGGCCTGCGCCAGATCCTGTGCACCGACATCGCCCGCGACGGCATGCTCAATGGCCCCAATCTGGATCTCTACCGCGAGCTCGGACGCGACGCGCCCTGGCTGCGCGTGCAGGCGTCGGGCGGCGTCAGCAGCCTGGTCGATCTCGCGCGTCTCAAGGATCTCGACGTCGCCAGCGTGATCGTTGGCAAGGCGCTGCTGGAGGGGCGCTTCGTAATGGAGGAGGCGCTGGCGTGCTGACCCGTCGCATCGTTCCCTGCCTGGATGTGCGCGACGGCCAGGTGGTCAAGGGCGTGCAGTTCCGTGACCACGTGGTCATGGGCGGCATCGTCGAGTTGGCGCTGCGCTATCGCGACCAGGGCGCCGACGAGCTGGTGTTCTACGACATCACCGCCAGCCCCGATCGACGGCGCGTCGACCGCGGCTGGGTGGAGCGCGTCGCCCGCGTCATCGACATCCCGTTCTGCGTCGCCGGCGGCATCCGCTCGGTGGCTGACGCCCGACAGATCCTGCACGCCGGGGCCGACAAGATCTCGGTCAACACGCCGGCGCTGGAGCGCCCTGCGCTGATCGACGAGTTGGCCGCTGTATTCGGAAGCCAGTGTGTGGTAGTCGGAATCGACAGCCGTCTGCGCGATGGCGAGTGGCGTCTGAGCCGCAACACCGGGGATCCCGGACGCAGCGAGGACCTGCCGCAGCGTACGCTCGCTTGGGTCGCCGAGGCGGTGGCGCGCGGCGCCGGCGAAATCGTGCTGAACTGCATGGGCAGCGACGGCGTGCAGCGCGGCTACGACATCGAACAGCTCCTGGCCGTACGCGCCGTGTGCGAGGTGCCGCTGATCGCCTCCGGCGGTGCGGGGAGCCCGGAGCATTTCGCCGAGGTGTTCATCCAGGCCGACGTCGACGGCGCGCTGGCCGCTTCGGTGTTTCATTCCGGGCGCATTGCCATCCCCGAGCTGAAGCGTTTCCTGCTTGAACTTGGCGTTGCGGTGCGGCCATCGGTCGCGGAAGAGCGTTGAACCGCAGAGTACGCAGAGTACGCAGAGGAAAAGCAAGTGAATTGCATTGTCAGGTGCCACCGCAAAACCGCGTCTTTCGGCGACATGGAGGGGAACGGCTTGCGTTGCGCAAAGGGATCCCGACCGGTCGTTCCCTGGCCCGACTTCATCATCAGCGATCGCTCCTCTCTGCGTGCTCTGCGTACTCTGCGGTTCAAATGCTCCTGAGGCGACGACGATGACCGAGCCACAACCCGATTTCGCCAAGCAGGACGGCCTGGTGCCCGCGATCGTGCAGGATGCCGACAGCGGCCAGGTGCTGATGCTGGGCTACATGAACGAGGCCGCGCTGGCCGCGACCCGCACATCCGGCCATGTGACCTTTTTCAGCCGCAGCAAGGGTCGGCTGTGGACCAAGGGCGAGAGTTCGGGAAACGTACTGGAGCTGGTGTCGATCGCACAGGATTGCGATGCCGACGCGCTGCTGGTGCAGGCGCGTCCGCGCGGGCCGACCTGTCACCTGGGTACGGCGAGCTGCTTTGGCGAGGCGCGGATCGGCGGCGTGTTGGGGCGGCTCGACGCACTGGTTGCCGCACGTGCGGTCGAGCGGCCCGACGGAAGCTACACCACGCAACTGTTCGAATCCGGCATCAAGCGCATTGCCCAGAAGGTCGGCGAGGAGGGCCTGGAAACGGCGCTGGCGGCAGTGGGCGAGGATGCTGCGGCACTTACCGGCGAGTCCGCCGACCTGCTGTATCACCTGCTGGTGCTGCTGCGCGCGCGCGGGCTGGGGTTTGCAGAGGTGCTGAAGGTGCTGGCCGACCGCCACCGCCCAGCGTGACGTAGGAGCGGCGACAGCCGCGATCGTACCATCGCATCGATGCCGCGCCCCTGTCGCCCACATTGTGGGCTCCTACGAATGCCGCGCGCCCTGTAGGAGCGCACCTTGTGCGCGACCGTCCGCTTGCTTCGATGCCGCGCCCATGTCGCCCACAAGGTGGGCTCCTATAGGAATCATATCCCGTGTTGGAACGGCGAGAGCCGCGACTGATCCATCGCATCGATGTCACGTCCCCGGCGCCCACATGGTGGTCTCGACCACTTCCCGACTGCGCCGGGCTTCCCCCATCCTACGCAAAGACACGGCGAGCGGATCGGCGCCCGCAGTAGAGCCGGTCCCGGACCTTATCCGGCAAGGGCGGTGAGAAATGCGGGCTGAGGGTGGCAGCCCCCGCCGGCCTGACCCCGGCACCCGAATCGGTCGCTACCGTTGCTCCCTTCCGGGCCTGGCGGAGTTCACAACCTATCGTCGCGGGGAACCGACGGGAGCCACCATGGAAGCGTGGTGGAGCGGGACTTGCTGTTCGCCCCATCCTGGGGCTCACCCCCCTTCGGGGGCCGCCCTGCGGGCGTCCGCATTGTCGCAGCAGCTTTCGATGCGCGTCGCACAT
>DAOMOD010000045.1:0-10315 GCA_035444205.1 Lysobacteraceae bacterium | reverse complement strand
GGCGCGTCCCGGGACGCGCCGCTGGAAGATGGCGGAGAGAGAGGGATTCGAACCCTCGATACGGGGATTAGCCGTATACACACTTTCCAGGCGTGCTCCTTAAGCCACTCGGACACCTCTCCGCGGTTTGCATTGATCCTTCAGGCAAGCCGCAAATGATATCGGAGGGCTTCATCAGGGACAAGGATGGTGCGATGTCCGGGTCATCCGCAGTGATTGCGGTGAATCGTGGCCACCGGAGCCCGCGTTTGACCATGGTCGAAAGCACGTGCTAAATGCCGACTCGACTGAACCTGGGGGCGGACATGGCCGAATCGGAGCAGCGGGGAGCAGAGCGTGAGGCCATGGCCAAGGTCGATACGGCCTGGCTGCGCATGGAGTCGCCTACCAATCTGATGATGATCACCGGGGTGATGATGTTCGAGAAGCATCTCGACCTCCGTCGCCTGCGCAAGCTCATCCGCGAACGCTTTCTTGCTTTCCGGCGCTTCCGCCAGCGTGCCGTGGATACCCAGACCGGCGCCTTCTGGGAGGATGCCGAACCGGATCTCGACTGGCACGTCCAGAAGGTGGCGCTCCCGGCGCCGGCCGGGCAGGCGGAGCTGGAAGCGTTGGCGAGCGAACTGGCCTCCACCGCACTCGACCATGAGCGTCCTCTTTGGCACTTCCTCGTGGTCGACCGCTACCAGGGTGGCAGCGCCCTTGTCGTGCGCATTCATCATTGCTACGCGGATGGCATTGCCCTGGTGCAGGTGTTGCTGTCGCTGACCGATACCGCACCGACGTCGCGCAAGGAGCATCACCTGCCGCGCAAGTGGCTGAAGAAGGATGGCCGTACCGTTTTCGACCGCCTGCTGGCGCCGGCCAGGGCCGGTTTCGATCAGGCCATGCAGTGGGGCGGCAAGCTGGTGGACTTTGGCGGCGCCGTGGTGCGCGATCCGTCGCTGGCCAAGGTGGTGGCGACGGAAGGGGTCCATATCGCCCGCGAGCTGGCTCACGTCATCGCGCTGAGCGACGATCCACCGACGCGCTATCGCGCGCCGCTGTGCGAGAAGAAGCGCGTGGCCTGGGCCGAGCCGATGCCGCTGGATGAAGTCAAGGCGATCGGCCGCGCCTACGGCTGTACGGTCAACGATGTGTTGCTGGCGGCGGCGGCCGGCGCGCTGCGCGGCTGCCTGCGCGACTGGGGCGACGATCCGGATGGGCTTACCATCCGCGCTACGGTACCGGTCAATTTGCGTCCGCTGGAGCATGCGAAGAAGCTCGGCAATCACTTCGGCCTGGTGTTCCTCGACCTGCCCATCGGAGAAGCCAACCCGGTATCCCGCCTGTATCGGGTGGCCGCCAGCATGCGCGAGCTGAAGGCGTCGCGGCAGGCCATCGTCGCCTATGGTCTGCTCGGTGCGCTGGGCATGGGGCCACTCATGCTGCAACGTCCGGCACTGGAGCTGTTCTCGCGCAAGGCGACCACGGTTGCCACCAACGTCCCCGGTCCGCAGATGCCGCTTTACCTGGCGGGGGTGAAGGTGATCGAACAGATGTTCTGGGTGCCGCAGAGCGGCTCCATCGGCATGGGTCTCAGCATCCTCAGCTACAACGGCCGTGTGCATTTCGGCGTGATCACCGACAGCCGTTGCGTGCCCGAGCCGCGCTGCATCGTTGAACGCTTCCGGCCCGAACTCGACAAGCTGGTCTACGTGGCCATGCTGGAGGACTGGGAGCAGCCGATCAGCGCCGAACACGCGGCGCTGTGGCTGGATCGCCTGCCGCCGCAGCCACCGCAGCAGCCGAGGCAAAGGCGTCGAGCGCACCGTAATCGTGCGATGTCCTCGTAGAGCGGCGAAAGCCGCGATCATCGCATCGCAGCACGCACCAGTCGCGCACAGAGCCTGCTCCGGACTTGATCCGGGGGTGGTGGGCGCCTAGGCAAGCCGTGCGCCCTGTAGGGGCGCACCCTGTGCGCGACCGTACCGCAGGGGTCGCGCACAGGGTGCGCTCTACTGCTTCGCAGCTACGCCGGGCTCCCCCCGGACCTACAGAAGAGCGACAACAAACCCCCGCCGCCAGGCGGACAAATCCCCGATTACTCGCCCGGTGGCGCCGGGGTCTCGCCGCCGCTGGCGGACTCGGCAGGGGGTGGTGTCGCAGCGTCGCCCTCGCCGTCCTCGTCTTCCTCGCCCAGCGCCGCGATGCGCACCACGCCGACCAGAGACTCGTCGTCAGGCAGGCGGATCAGGGTGACGCCCTGGGTGTTGCGTCCGACCTGGGACACTTCGTCGGCGCGGGTGCGTACCAGGGTGCCCTGGTCGGAGATCAGCATCAGCTCGTGGCTGGCCTCGACCTGCACGGCACCCACCAGGGCACCGTTGCGAGCCGTGCACTGGATGCCGATGACGCCCTGGGTGCCACGCCCCTTGCGCGGGTAGTCGTCGAGCGGCGTGCGCTTGCCGTAGCCGCGCTCGGTGGCGGTGAGGATGTCGCCCTCGGCGGCGACGATCATCGAGACCACCTGTTCGCCGGCGGCGACCCGCATGCCGCGGACGCCGCGGGCGGTGCGGCCCATGGCGCGTACCTCGGTTTCGTCGAAACGTACGGTCTTGCCGTTGGAGGCGAACAGCAGCACGTTGCAGGTGCCGTCGGTGAGCGCCACGTTGACAAGGCCATCGCCCTCGTCGAGGTGGATGGCGCGGATGCCCGAGCTGCGCGGACGCGAGTAGTCGGTCAGCGGGGTCTTCTTGACGGTGCCGTTGCGGGTGGCGAAGAACACGAAGTGGTCGTCGTCGAACCACTGCCTGGATCTGCTCGCCTTCGGCCAGCGGCAGCAGGTTGACGATGGGGCGGCCGCGCGAATTGGGTCCGGCCTGCGGCAACTGGTACACGCGCAGCCAATAGACCTGGCCACGGCTGGTGAAGCAAAGCAGGGTGTCGTGGGTATTGACCACCCACAGGCGCTCGATGAAGTCCTCTTCCTTGATGGCGGTGGCGGAGCGGCCACGACCGCCGCGGCGCTGCGCGCGATAGCTGCTGACCGGCTGCGATTTGACGTAGCCGCCGTGCGACAGCGTGACCACCACCTCCTCGGGCGCGATCAGGTCCAGCATGGACAGGTCTTCCTGGCTGTGCTGGATCTCGGTGCGGCGCGGATCGTTGAACTGCTCGCGCAGCGCGGCCAGTTCCTCGCGGATCACTTCCAGCAGCCGGTCGGGGTCGCTCAAGATGTGGATCAGTTTGGCGATGGCGTCGAGGATGTCGCGGTATTCCTGGGTCAGCTTGTCCTGCTCCAGCCCGGTCAGGCGGTTCAGGCGCATCTCCAGGATTTCCTTGGCCTGGGTTTCGGAGAGCTGGTAGCCATCCGCGCTCAGGCCGACGCCCGGCGGCAGGTCCTCGGGGCGCGAGGCCTCGGATCCGGCGCTGGCGAGCAGGGCCGCCACCAGGCCCGGGCCCCAGCGTCGCGCCAGCATCCGTTCCTTGGCTTCGGCCGGCGACGGCGAGGTCTTGATCAGCTCGATCATCTCGTCGATGTTGGCGAGCGCGACGGTCAGGCCTTCGAGGATGTGGGCGCGGTTGCGCGCCTTGCGCAGCTCGAAGATCGTCCTGCGCGTGACCACCTCGCGGCGGTGGCGGACGAAGGCCTCGAGGATCTGCTTGAGGTTGAGCAGCCGCGGGCGGCCGGCGACGATCGCCACCATGTTGATGCCGAACACCGACTCCAGCTGGGTCTGCGAATAGAGGTTGTTGAGCACCACCTCGGCCGAATCGCCACGCTTGATCTCGATGTAGATGCGCATGCCGTCCTTGTCGGACTCGTCGCGCAGCTCGCTGATGCCATCGAGCTTCTTCTCCTTGACCAGCTCGGCGATCTTCTCGATCAGCCGCGCCTTGTTCACCTGGTACGGCAGTTCGTGGACGATGATGGCCTCGCGTCCGCTGTCGGGATCGGTCTCGATCTCGGTGCGTGCGCGCATGAGGATGCGGCCGCGGCCGGTGCGGTAGGCCTGCACGATGCCGGCGGCGCCGTTGATGATGCCGCCGGTGGGAAAATCCGGGCCCGGCAGGTACTGCATCAGCTCGTCGACGCTGAGCTCGGGGTTGTCGATCAGTGCGACAACCGCATCGATCACCTCGCCCAGATTGTGCGGCGGGATGTTGGTGGCCATTCCCACGGCGATGCCGGCTGAGCCGTTCACCAGCAGGTTCGGCACGCGCGCCGGCAGCACGCTGGGTTCGTGCTCGGACTCGTCGTAGTTGGGCTGGAAGTCGACAGTGGCCTTGTCGATATCTGCCAGCATCTCGTGCGCCAGCCGCGACATGCGCACTTCGGTGTAGCGCATGGCTGCCGGTGCGTCACCATCCACCGAGCCGAAGTTGCCCTGGCCGTCCACCAGCATGTAGCGCAGCGAGAAGGACTGGGCCATGCGTACCAGGGTGTCGTAGACCGCGGTGTCGCCGTGCGGATGGTATTTGCCGACCACGTCGCCGACCACGCGAGCCGACTTCTTGTAGGGCTTGTTCCAGTCGTTGCCCAGTTCGCTCATGGCGAACAGCACGCGGCGGTGCACGGGTTTGAGACCGTCGCGGACATCGGGCAGGGCGCGTCCCACGATCACGCTCATGGCGTAATCGAGGTAGGACTGGCGCATCTCGTCCTCGATGTTGATACGGATGATTTCGCTGGCGGATTCGGCCATGAAAGGTCCTTGCAGGTACAGCGGATGGGGGTGCGGGGGGCGATCTGTGGCGGCCAGCTCCAACAGGATCCCTGGGTGGCCTTCGGCGTGCTGGAGAAGACCGCAGATCAGCCCTGCGCAAACAGCCGATTATAGCAGTTGCACGCGCGCCGCATGACGCTGATCCGACGCTGCCCGGTGTCTGTCGCCGCCATCAGGCGGGCTTGCGCGCTCGGACTCGTCCAGAGAGACTCAGGTCCTGCGGAAACAACGCCGCCATGCGCTCGGCGTCGGGGCGCTCGACGACGCCCTTCTCGGTCACGATGGCGTCGATCAGGGCCGCCGGAGTCACGTCGAACACCGGGTTCCATGCGCGCCCGCCTTCGGCCACGGTGCGCTGGCCGCCGTATTCCATCAGCTCGCGTGGATCGCGCAGCTCGATGTCGATGGCCGATCCCGAAGCCGTGGCCATGTCGATGGTCGAGGAGGGCGCCACCACCATGAAGCGTACGCCGTGATGGCGGGCGGCGATGGCGAGCTGGTAGGTGCCGATCTTGTTGGCCACGTCGCCATTGGCGGCGATGCGGTCGGCGCCGACGATGACCCAGTCGAGTCGTCCCTGGGCCATCAGCCAGCTCGCGGCGCTGTCCGCCACCAGTGTTGCCGGAATCTCATCCTGGAGCAGTTCCCACACCGTCAGGCGTGCGCCCTGCAGCCAGGGGCGGGTTTCACAGGCATGGACGTCGCGGATGCGCCCCGCAGCCCAGCCGTGACGGATCACGCCGAGCGCCGTTCCCATGCCGGCGGTGGCCAGCGAGCCGGTATTGCAGTGGGTCAGCACGCCGGCACGGTTGCCCAGCAGCGCAGCTCCCAGTTCGCCCATGCGCCGGTTGGCGGCGAGATCCTCGGCCTCGATGGCACGTGCCTCGGCCAGCAGGCCGGCCGCGTCGGCGCCCTGTTCGAGCGCATTGTCCATGCGCTCCAGCGCCCAGAACAGGTTGACCGCGGTGGGGCGCGACTCGCGCAGCGCGCCGAAGGCGTCGGCCAGGGCCAGGCGCAGCTCGGGTCCGGACAATCCTTCGTGCCGGCGGGCCTCCATGGCCAGCGCGTAGGCCGCCGCGATACCGATGGCCGGTGCGCCACGCACCACCAGGGCACGGATGGCCTGGGCCACGGACTCGGCGTTGTCGTACTCGATCCAGTTCGTTTCGAGCGGCAGGACGCGCTGGTCGAGCAGGCGCAGGCGCTCGCCGTCACAGGCCAGGGCGCGCACGCGATCGAACTTGTCGAGGTCTTTCATGGTCCATGCATGGTCGGGAAAGTCCAACAGGATAACCGGAGGGCGTCATCGGGCGCCCGTTGCGTTTGCCAATGCGGCCCGGCGGCGAGACAATACGCCCGCTTCGCGCCAGCGCTCCCGGCTGGCCAGTTCGAAAGTCACTTCGCTCACTTCACCAGATCTTCCGGAGAAACGAATGAATGCATTCCTCAGCAAGTCGCTGACCGCAGCCATGATGGCCGCCGGTCTGGCAACGGTAACGGTCGCGACCGCCCAGGCGCCCAAGACCGACAAGGAGAAGGTCAGCTACATGGTTGGTCTGGATGTTGGCGGTTCGCTGTACCAGATCAAGGACGAAATCGACGTCGACACGCTGGCCCGCGCCATCGCCGATGTTCTTGCCGATCGCGATCCCGCCATGTCGCAGGAAGAGGCGATGACGGTGCGTGATGCCTTCATGGCGCGGCTGCAGTCCGAGCAGGCGGCCAAGCAGGCCGAGGCGGCCAACAAGAACAAGGCCGAGGGCGAAGCCTTTCTCGCCCAGAACAAGTCCAAGCCAGGCGTGATGAGCACTGCCTCCGGCCTGCAGTATCAGGTGATCAGCGAAGGAGGTGGCCGCAAGCCGACCGAGGCCGACCAGGTCAAGGTGCACTACACCGGCACCCTGATCGACGGCACCAAGTTCGACAGCTCGCACGACCGCGGCCAGCCCGCCACGTTCCCGCTGAACGGCGTCATTCCCGGATGGACCGAAGGGCTGCAATTGATGTCGGTAGGCAGCAAGTACCGGTTGTTCATTCCGTCCGAGCTGGCCTATGGCGAGCGCGGCACGCCAGGACCGATCGGACCCAACGCCACGCTGGTATTCGAGGTGGAACTGATCGAGATTCTCGAGTAAACACCGAGACCAGCGCGCCGGCAGACGCCGGCACGTCTTGGCGTGTGCGAACGGCGCGTCCCGCGGGGCGCGCCGTTCAAGTTCATGGTGCATGGCCAGCAGCGCATGCCGCCACTACAATGACGCGCTCTCCCGCCCCGGACGATGCTCCCGCATGCGCATCACCATCTTCGGCACCGGCTATGTCGGCCTGGTTACCGGCGCCTGCTTCGCCGATGTCGGCAACCATGTGGTCTGCGTCGACATCGATGCCGACAAGGTCGCGCGCCTGAATGCCGACGACATAGGCATCTTCGAGCCCGGCCTGCGGGCGCTGGTGGCGGACAATCGCCGTGCCGGTCGCCTGAGTTTCACCTGCGACGCCGCGCGCGGTATCGCGCACGGCGACACCATCTTCATCGCGGTGGGCACGCCGGCCGACGAGGATGGCAGTGCCGACCTGTCCCATGTCCTCGGCGTGGCGCGAAGCATCGGCACCCACCTCGACCGCCATGCGGTGATCGTCAACAAGTCGACGGTGCCGGTGGGGACCGCCGACCGTGTGCGCGATCAAGTGGCCGAAGCACTTTCCGTTCGCAAGGTCGAAGTGCCGTTCGAAGTGGTGTCGAACCCGGAGTTCCTGAAGGAGGGCGCTGCGGTCAAGGATTTCATGCGGCCTGATCGCATTGTCGTCGGCACATCCTCGCAGGCTGCCGCGGAGCACATGCGCGCGCTGTACGCGCCGTTCAACCGCAATCACGATCGCATCGTCGAGATGGACGTGCGTTCCGCCGAGCTGACCAAGTACGCCGCCAATGCCATGCTGGCGACCAAGATCAGCCTGATGAACGAGATGGCCAACATCGCCGAGCGGGTCGGCGCCGACATCGAGATGGTGCGCATCGGCATCGGTTCCGATCCGCGCATCGGTTTTTCCTTCATCTACGCCGGTGCCGGATACGGCGGTTCGTGCTTTCCCAAGGATCTGCGGGCGCTCGAACACACCGCGCGCGCCAACGGTTACGCGCCGCGCATTCTCGCCTCGGTGGAGGCGGTGAACGCCGACCAGAAGGAGCGCTTGTTCGCCATGATCGACCGGTTCTTCGAGGGTCGGCTCGCGGACCGCACCATCGCCGTCTGGGGCCTGGCCTTCAAGCCCAACACCGACGACATGCGTGAGGCGCCGAGCCGCGTACTGCTGGAGCGCCTGTGGGCGGCGGGTGCCCGGGTGCGCGCCTACGATCCGGAAGCCAGCAGCGAGGCGCGGCGGCTGTGGGGCGAGCGATCGGACCTGGTGCTTTGCACAAGCGCCGAGGAGGCGCTGGTGGGCGCCGACGCGCTGGCTGTGGTCACCGAATGGCGCGAGTTCTGGAGTCCCGATTTCCAGGCCATGGCCGACGTCCTTGCGCGACGCGTACTGTTCGACGGGCGCAATATCTACGATCCCGCCACGGTCGAGGCGGCCGGCGTCGCCTACTACGGCATCGGGCGCGGGCGCAGCGTGTCTTCGTCGTGAGCAGCGACGCCATGGAAGCCCGCATCGCCGAGCTCGAGATGCGCCTCGCCTTCCAGGAGGATACGATCCAGGAACTCAACGAGGCCCTGTTGCAGCAGCACCATGCGCTGGAGCGCATGCAGCGGGAGCTGGAAAGGCTCGATGCCGCCCTGGCACGCGTGCAGGCGGCATCGCAGAATGATGCAACCCCGGAACCACCGCCCCCGCACTATTGATCCGATCATGGCCGATTCACTCCGCGACCAGTTGCTGTCCCTGGGCCTTGCCAAGCCCAAGCCGCAGGGCGAGCGCAGGCAGAAACCCGCCCCGCGTCCGGGCAAGCCGCGGCCAGGAAAGCGCAGCGCCGATGCCAGACCGCGCAGTCAGGAAGAGATCGATCTGGCCAAGGCCTACGCGATCCGCGCGCAGAAGGAGAAGGAGGAACGCGCCGCCGCCGAACGCGAGGCGCAGGAACGCGCACGCGAGCGGCGCGAGCGCAAGGCAAAACTCGGTGCCTTGCTGCAAGGCAAGGCCTTGAACGACGCCGCGGCCGAGGTGCAGCGCCATTTCGAGCACAAGGGGCGCATCCGCCACCTGTACGTCACGCCGGAACAGCTAGGCCGACTCAACCTGGGCGAGCTCGGCATCGTGCAGCTTGCCGGTCGCTACCTGCTGGTGGAGAAAAGCATTGCCGAGCAGGCGGCAACGATCAGCGACGAAGCGCTGGTGCTGCTGGTCGACCCCGACGCCGCGGCTGAAGACGACGTGCCCGCCGACCTGGTGTGGTAGGCGCGCGCCGCAGCGAACGCAAGGACGCTCGCGGCTTACGCCGCTCGAACAACAAGCCCGTGCTCCCCCTGTAGGAGCGCACCTTGTGCGCGACCATGTCGTTTCGGCGTTGCCGCGTCCATGTCGCCCACGAGGTGGGCTCCTACAAGGGCGCGAGTCGCGATCCGGCGGTCGCGCGTCCCCGACTCGGTCCCTCAGGGCAGGATCACCGGCGTGGTACCCAATCCCGGTCCATACACCACGGCATTGCCCAGCACACGGCGCATGCCCATCGCCGTGCCGCGGAATTCCGGCGTGGTGGCGAACAGGATCACCTGTCCGCGTCCAAGCGATTCGCGTGTCACCCAGGCGGTATTGGCCAGACGCTCCTGCGCCTCGGGCCACAGCAGACCACCCATGCGCAGGAACAGGTTGTGGCCGGGCGGCAGGGCAGCCCAGCCGTAGGGCCGCCAGTCGGCAGCATCGCGCGAACCCGAGGGCGCGAATGTGCCGAGGCGCAGCGGTGCGTCCACCGAAGCGGTGGCCATCAGCGGCTGATCGTTGCCGAACAGGACAGGAAGCAGGTCGTCGCAGCCGAAGGTAAGCCAGTGGTGCGCGTCGCAGCGCGCTGCCAGGAACGCCCCGCGTGGCATGAACAGCCGGCGCCACTGGTCGCGCGCCTCCGCGACCTTGGCGTCCTCCCGGTTCTCGTTCAGCGACGACGGCCAGGCCGAGCCTTCTCCGGCCACCGCGACATGGCTCCACAGACTCTCGCCGACCTGGCCGGCGGCACGGCCGGCCAGCCACTCACGTGCGAAGCGGTCGCGATAGGGCGTGAGATCCTTCAGTGCGGCAGGCAGGGCACGCGCCTGAACCGGACCATCCTCGGCCGCCAGTTGCGCAGCGCTCGAACCGCTGGCGATCAGCGTGCCGCCTGCCTCCACCCAGGTCTTGAGCGCCGCGATCGCGGCTTCCCCGAGCGGTCCCCAGCGGTCCGGAAGGACGATGACGTTGTAGCGGCGCAGATCGGACTGCGACAGCCGGTTCTCGCTGAGGATGGTGGGCGCGAGTCCCAGGGTCTGGTCGAGGTAATGCCACTGGAAGCCGAACACGTTCGGGTTGACCGTGCTGCCCTGGGCCATGATGGCCACACGCGGGGGCTGAAGCAGGGCGACTTCGCCGCCGCCGAGATCCGGCAGATCGGCTGGCCCCTGGCCGCTGTGAAGGGG
>DAOMOD010000044.1:0-23156 GCA_035444205.1 Lysobacteraceae bacterium | reverse complement strand
ACCGGGGTACACGGCTTTGCAGGCCGCTGCATAACCACTCTGCCATCGCGCCGGATCAGGCTTTCCAGCCCCGAATGGACTGGGCGAAAACCCCGACAAGGGTTTCCGAAGAATTCTGGAGCGGGAAACGAGACTTAAATTCCCACTCTAACTCCTTGATAACGCAGCACTTTTTGCTTCTTATTGCGCGGCGCAGGACTGCATTATGTACTAACGATCGGCGGCTGGCAACACCTTGGTCGAAATTTTCCTCGCGGCTGTCTCCCACAAGAGTCGAGTCTTCGGCCGCTCCACCGTCGTCACCACGAGGATCTCGGGCCTCCCATCGACCTATCCAGCGTCCTGACGAGGCCGTCACCCCCTCGAGCAATGCTCTGAAGCTGGCCCTTATGGCAAGACGAATGGATAAATCGCCCGTGTGAAAACAGGTCGCCGACTCTGCTTCCATGGTACGCTGGGCACTGGCAAGACGGAGCTCGTCCAGGTACTCGCATGTACGCTCCGGCGGGAGCTTGCAGTACGGCATACGTGTGGGCCGCAGCGATGATGGCTCGGGAAGAATCCCGTCGATGCGGCCGCAAGCCCTTGTTCCATGGGAAAGCCGTCGCTCCATATCAAGAGTGGGCGCCGGTCTTGGCACCAGACGGACTGCAAGAATATCGCGGGCGGAGCCTTGCGCTTCGTACCAAGGGGCTCGCATGTCATCTGCTCCCTCATGAAATCAGGACGATGCCCGGTCAAGATACGCGAGCAACAGGCGCACCGCGCGACTGTCGATGCCATGGCCCAGGCCTGGCAGCAGGTCCAGGGTGACTTGGGCTCCGAGCGCCTGCAGTGCCCGGGCGGCGTCAATGGAGGCGCGGGTCGGGACGACTCTATCTTCCTCCCCGTGGATCAGGTGATACCGCAGCGCCTGCGGCGCACGTCGCGCAGGTTCGGCAAAGCGACCGGCGAGTGCGATCACGCGCGCGGCCGCGGAGGGCATCGCATCCACCTGCGTAGCTTCCAGCGCGACGATGGCGCCCTGCGAAAACCCGACCAGCGCCGTCGCATCGGGCCCGATCCCGCTCGACTGCTGCCAGTGCGCCACAGTTTCCAGGAAAAGCGGCATCGCCCTGGCGATCCGCTCGGGACGATTCTGCTCCGTGATCCCCACCACGGAGAACCATTCCTTTCCGCTGCCGAGCGTCGAGGGGTGCGACGCGTCCACGCTGACGACCATCGCATCGGAGCGGGATTGGGCGATCGCCTCGCCGAGGGGCACCAGGTTCGCCGCCGAGGGGCACCAGGTTCGCCGCCGAGGAGCCGACGCCATGAAACAGCAGCACCAGTTGCGTCGCGCCTTCTGGGCGAGCGACGACCACGGAAGCTTCATGCATGATCAACCTCTTCCAGTTTCAGCACCACGCGCCGGCCGAACACGTACGACTCCATCGCGAGCACGCCGTGGCGGATGCCGCCGTCCAGCACCGTGGCGGGTGTCGGCGTGGAGGCCGCGCCCGCGGCAACCAGCAAGGGCAGGAAGTGCTCCGTGGTCGGATGCGCACGCGCCGCGTGCGGCGCGCGCTTCAGCGCCTGTACCAGCCGCTCCATGTCGCCGTCCATGACCGCCTGCCGGATCCAGGCGGCGAACTCGCGGGCATAGGCCGCCGCCTGCACCTCCCCTATCCGGAACTCGTACAGGTTGTGCGTGAGGCTGCCCGAGCCGACGATCAGGACGCCTTCTTCGGCCAGCGGGGCCAGCGCGCGGCCCAGTTCGAAGGCCTTCGCTTCATCCGTGTCGAACGGGATGGAGACCTGCACGACGGGCACATCCGCGTCCGGGTACAGGTGCAACAGCGGCGCCCACACTCCATGGTCCAGGCCGCGCCGCGTATCCAGCGAAGCGGCGATGCCGCGCGAGTGCAGCACTTGCGCGGCGCGCGCTCCCAGTTGCGGAGCGCCGGGCACCGGGTACTGGATGGCATAGAGCACGCGCGGGAAGCCGCCGAAGTCGTGGACGGTCTCCGGACGGGCCGCGGCAGTGACCTCCACCCCGGGCGTCATCCAGTGTGGCGATACAACCAGGATGGCCCCGGGTTTCCCGAGCGCCCGGCCGAGGGCGCGGAGTTGCGCCCCGGCCAGGCCGGGTTCGATCGCGAAGGTGGGCGCACCATGCGATACAAAAACGGACGGCAGCATGGTCATGCGATGCTCCTTGCGCTTCCCGTCACGCCGCGCGGCGACTGAGCACCCGGTCCAGCGAACCACGGCCGCCCCCCGAGAACACAAGTGCCACGGCGATCGCGAGCAGCGCCAGCGCGAACTCGTAGCCGTTGTTCGCGACGAATAGACCCTTGTCGATGTGCACGCTGAAGATCGCGACGACCATCGCCACGGCGAGGGCCGCCGCCGCGGGCCGCACCAGCAGGCCGGCGATGAGCGCGAGGCCGCCGAAGAACTCGGCGGCGCCGGCCAGCAGGGCCATCAGGTAGCCGGGTGCCAGCCCGATGGAGTCCATCCACTGGCCGGTGCCCTCCAGGCCATAGCCCCCGAACCAACCGAACAGCTTCTGCGCACCGTGCGCGGTAAAGATGATGCCGGCTGGAACGCGCAAGGCCAGGATGCCCCAGCCGGCGTCGATATCCAGCAGACGCTGGACGAAGGAGTTGCTGTTGCTCATGGTCTTTTCCTCTCAGTTCTTGCGGATCCAGGTCGGAGCGATGCCCGTGCCCAGGCCGGCGCCGTAGCCGAAATAGATGTTCAGCCCCGCCAGAGGCTCCAGGTAGCGCGCGTTCTTCAGGCCGCCTGCATCCATCGTCTGGAACCCCATGCTTTCCGCCAATGCGCGCGCAGTCTGCTTGGCCCGCTCGCTGTCGCTGGCGAGGAACACCGTGACCTTATGGCCGCCGCCGAAGTCCGCGCCTCCGGCGAGCACCTGCGCTAAGACCGTGTTGAACCCCTTCACGACTTCGGCGCCCGGCACCGCTTGGGAGATTTGTTCGGCAGCCGACGTGCTGTGGCCCACCGTCAGGCCCATATAGTCGGCCGTGAGCGGGTTGGTGATATCGATCACGGTTTTCCCGCTGAGGTCGCCAACGCCGCGCAGTGCGGCCGCAGCCTCAGCATAGGGGGTCGCGACCACGATCGCGTCGGTGTCGTCCGCCGCGCCAGCCGTAGGGACAGCCTTCGCGCCGTACTGCTGTGCCAGCGCCTGGGCCTTGGCCATGTCACGGGCGGTGACGGCGACCTGGTGACCAGCGGCGGTGAGTTGTTTTACGAAGCCTGAGCCCATGTTGCCGGCGCCAATTACGAGGACTTTCATGTCGTTTCTCCTGTCGAGGTGGTCTGCTGGGACCCGCATCGCGGGCTTGGACGTACTATATTGATCCGTATCAAACCCATAAACCGTCAGTACAATGATGATTAGTTCAGAAAATCGGGACAATGGACAAGTACCAGGAAATGCGAGTTTTCGCCGCCGTGGTCGATGCCGGCAGCTTCGTGGCAGCGGCGGACGCCCTGGGCATGTCCAAGGCGGCCGTCTCGCGCTACGTGTCCGACCTGGAGCAACGCTTGGGAGTCAGGCTGATGCATCGCACCACGCGTACGCACTCGCTGACGCAGGAAGGCGAGCTGTTCCTCGCCCGCAGCCGAGAGATCCTGGCCAGCATCGCGGAGTCGGAGGCAGAGGTCTCCACCCGAGCCGATATGGCGAGTGGCCTGCTGAAGGTCAGCGTGCCGGTCAGCTTCGGAATCGAGCACTTGGCGCCCCTGTGGAGCGAGTTCCTCGAGGCGCATCCGCGCGTGTCCCTCGATGTCCAACTCGCCGACCGCGTCATCGACCTTGTCGACGAAGGCTTCGATCTAGCGGTCCGCATTGCCCGCCTGCCGGATTCCTCACTGGTGTCGCGCAAGCTCGCCGTCACGCGCCTTGTGCTCTGCGCTTCGCCGAAGTACCTGGAACGGCGAGGCGCTCCATAGCACCCTTCCGAGCTTGAGCACCACGATGTGATGGGTTACAGCCTCCTCGCAATCGGGGACCAATGGCAGTTCACCGGCCCCGAGGGCTCCCTCACGGTCAAGGTCCAGCCAAGGCTGAGGACGAACAACGGGGACACTTGCGTCACCGCTGCTGTGCGCGGAACCGGCATCGTGCTGCAGCCGACCTTCCTCATCGCAGGCGAGCTTGCGTCCGGGCGGCTTGTCCAGTTGCTGCCGCAGTACCGCTCGATCGAGTTGGGCATCTACGCGGTATACCCCACCCGCAGGTTCGTCTTGCCCAAGGTGCGTGCGCTGCTGGAGTTCCTCGCCGCGAGACTCGGTGATCCAGAGTGGCTGAAGCTGGCTTGACCAGGGTGTCTGCCGCCCGCGGCGTGGAGTCGGCGCAAGCACCACGCACCATTTTTCCGGGCGTAGCAGAACGAGTTCCTCGCTCTCGGCGCACTCTTCCTTGGCCGGAATAGGTTTGCTCACACCCCGGGCGGCCTCGGCGAACCAGTTGATGATGGAGCTTCTTGCAGAACTCAGGGCGCAGGGATGATTTATTGCCGGACAGGCAAAAGGAGGAGGGCGTGGGCGGCCATTTCTGGCATGATTCGGTTACGACACCATCATCAATACGCCCACGCCATGGATGCTACCTCGCGCGAACTGATCATGCAACGCTGGAACGTGATCCAGGATGAACTTCTGCCGCAACTCAAGAGTGACGTGGGGGCGCTGACCCCGAAGCTCGAACAGGTCGTCCATGTTCTGGAGTGGGTGCGCATCGAGGAATTCGTCGCCGCGTCCTGGTGCGGGCTGGGGCGTCCGCCCTTTGAGCGCGCCTGGCTGGCCAATGCTTTCGTCGCCAAGGCGGTGCTCGGCGTGGCGACGACAGCCGGGTTGATCGAGCGGCTGACGATCGACCGGGCGTTGCGGCGCATCTGCGGCTTCCCGCTGCACCGCAAGCTGCCCTCCGAGGCAACCTTCTCGCGCGCCTTTGCGGAGTTTGCCACCGCGAAGTTGGCCGAGCGTGTGCATGAAGCGCTGATCCGGACGCACTTGGGGGATCAATTGATCGGGCACCTCAGCCGCGATGGCACAGCGATCGACGCGCGCGAACGTCCCGCACGCAGCGCGAGGGCTGCCGAGGCGCCTTCCCGCAGCGCGGAGCTGGAGCTGTTGGCTTCGGAACAGCCGAGCGGCTCGGACGCATCGGCCGCCTCGATGGCTCCCAAGACCAAGCGCGGCCGGCCGCGCAAGGGTGAAGTTCGCGCCCCCGCCAAGGAGTCCCCGATCAAGCGTCAGCGCAGCCAAACCCTGGCGCAGATGCTCGCGGAGATTCCCACCGCCTGCGATCGCGGCACCAAGAGCAACGCCCAAGGCTACAAGGTGAGTTGGAACGGCTACAAGCTGCACCTGGACACCGCCGACTGCGGCGTGCCGATCGCCGCCTTGCTCTCGTCGGCCTCGATGCACGACAGCCGCGCGGCCATCCCCTTGTCGCTGATCAGCGCGGCGCGCGTGACCAACCTCTACGACGTGATGGATGCGGCCTATTGCAGCCTCGAGCTGCACGAGCACTGCCGCACTCTGGGGCACGTCCCGCTGATCGACCACAATCCGCGTGGTGGCGAGAAAATCGAGTTCGAGCCGCCCGACGCCGTGCGCTACAACGAGCGCACCGTTGTTGAGCGCAGCAACGCGCGACTCAAGGACGAATTCGGCGGCCGCAACGTGCGTGTCACAGGGCCGATCAAAGTGATGAGTCATTTGATGTTCGGTGTCCTGGCCCTGAGCGCCGATCAGTTGATGCGACTGACCCTATGACGCACGCGCGCCCGCCCCAAGGCCCCGTCACAAGCCCCTGCCCGAGCCCGGGTGAGCGTCCTATTGCCTTCTTCGGACCGAACGCCATGATTGCGCCGCCGTAACTGCCGGAAATCGTCAATTCGTCATCGAGCCGCGCAGCGATGGCGACGAATAAGGTATGCATGTTATAAAAACGTGCACGCAAAAAACTATTGGTTATAAGCTGCGTCGCTTTTTGCAAGAAGCTCGATGGTCTACGCGCTCTGCCCAAACTCGCGCGAGCGCTCGGCGGCACTTCTGCCGCACTGTGCCAGCTCGGCGACCTGCTGCCGGACCTCAGCCGCTTACGGTGGTCGGGATCACGGCATCGTGCACTTCCTGAACTGTAAGGTTCAGGCATTCACAGAAATGACGCAACTTCAAAAGCTGAACGGTATTGAAATACTTGGGAGGTGGAAAATCGGCTGCACTGGTGCCTGGATGTCCAGTTCGGGGATGACTACGCGCGCGCCCGCACCGGTCACATCGCCCACAATCTTGCGCTGATCCGCCACATCGCGCTCAACCTCCTGCGGCTCAACACCTCGCGCAAGGCGAGCATCAAGACCAAGCGGCTGCTTGCCGCCACCTCTGATGAATTCCGTGCCGAGCTTCTCGGCTTTGCGCCGATCGATGAGGATGACGACGAATATTGACATTTGCGTAGCTGCGGGAGCCCTGCCCTCAACCTCATCCGACTCGATACCTCGATCAGGGCCAGCATCAAGACCAAGCGACTGCTGGCAGCGACATCCGACGAATTTCGGACGGCGTTGCTGGGCTTTGAAGAGCCTGACGAGGACGATGACGATGACGAGGAATGATGAACGCGTAGCTGCTGCAGCCCTGAGTCAGTCCCGACGCAAACTAACCTTGATCTCGTAGTGCGCCGTCTGAAACTACATCGGCAAAGTGATCAAAAATCAGCTGGCGAAGCCATCTATTTGCCGGATCGCGGTGATACCGCGCATGCCAGAAGAGCTTGATTGCAATCTCGGGTAGGTTGGCCGGATGCGGAACGGCAACGAGATCAAAGGGCTCAACGCAACGCATGGCCAAGCGCTCGGGAACAGTAGCAATAAGGTTGGTCGAGTGCAGGATGTGGCCGACTGCGACAAAGTGCGGCACCACCAGACGGACGTTCCGACGCACACCTGCACGATCAAGCATAGTGTCGACCTCACCGTGCCCTGTACCGGCCGAAACCACCAGGACGTGCTCCAGCGCCTGAAACAACTCAAGCGTCATCGGTTGACCGGCCGCGGGATGGCCGCGGCGGAACATGCACACGTAGCGCTGCTTGAACAGCCGCCGCTGGAAGAATCCTGCCTGAAGTTGCGGGATTAATCCGATCGCCAGATCGACCTTCCCCGCCTCCATGTCCTCCTTGAGACTGGCCGCGGTATTTCGGACAGTACTAATCCGGACCTTAGGCGCGAGCCGTGTCACGACTTCCATCAGGTCGGGCAGAAAGTAGATCTCACCAATATCGGTAATCGCCAGCGTGAAGGTTTTTGTGCTGGTAGCTGGATCGTAGATCACGTTCTGGTTCAGCGCGCTGTGGAGCGTCCCCAGGGCATAGGCGACCGGTTCGGCCAGTTGTTGCGCGAAGGGCGTGGGCTCCATTCCGCGCCCGGTTCGCAGAAAGAGCTCGTCCTTGAGGATCGTCCGCAGGCGCTTCAAGGCGTTGCTCACGGCCGGCTGGGTGATTCCCAGGGACTCGGCTACGCTCGAGACCCGCCGGTCGGTGAGAAGCTGATTGAAGACGACCAGCAGATTCAGGTCGATGTCGCGCAGCTGCATGAATCCTCCGCAATATTCACCGCTGTGATCCGCTGAATAATACTTCGTTTATCGACTTATAAGACAGCCTTGCCCATGATCCACCCCACGCTTCACATTGCCTGGGATGCCGATCATGGAACTTCTCGTACAACCCACGAACCGCCACCTGTCGTTCAACACCGGGGCGAACCTCCTGGAGGTGCTGCGCGAGAACGGCGTGCCGATCTCCTACAGTTGCATGTCGGGTCGCTGCGGCACCTGCCGGTGCAAGGTCATCGAGGGCGACATCGTCGACTCGGGGCCGGAAGCCGGGCGGCCCAACCTCATCGGCGAGCGCCATGTCCTCGCCTGCCAGTCGGTGCTGACCGATAACTGCGCGATCGAGATCCTGGAAGCGGACGAGATCGTCACCCACCCCGCGCGCATCATCAAAGGAACGGTGGTCGCGGTCGACTCGCCCACCCACGATATCCGCCGCCTGCGCGTGCGCCTCGCCAAGTCCCTGGAGTTCTCGCCCGGGCAGTACGCCACCCTGCAGTTCAGCCCGGAGCACGCACGCCCGTATTCGATGGCCGGGCTCGCACACGACGACGAGATGGAGTTCCACATCCGCAAGGTGCCCGGCGGACGCGTCACCGAGCACATCTTCGAGCACGTCCGTGAAGGGTCGAGCATCAAGCTGAGCGGCCCCTTGGGCACGGCCTACCTGCGCCGCGCGCATACCGGGCCGATGCTGTGCGTGGGTGGCGGCACGGGCCTCGCGCCGGTGCTCTCGATCGTGCGCGGCGCGCTCGAGTCCGGGATGGAGAACCCGATCCACCTCTACTTCGGTGTGCGCAGCCCCCAGGATCTCTACGACGCCGAGCGTCTCGAGGCACTCGCCGCGCGCCATCCGAACCTGACCGTCCACATCGTGATCGCCACGGGCGAGCTTGGCCCCGGGCAGCGGGCCGGCCTCGTCACCGACGCGATCGAGCGCGACCTGCCCAGCCTTGCAGGCTGGCGTGGCTACCTGTGCGGCGCGCCGGCGATGGTCGAGGCGTTGAGCCTGCTGGTCGCGCGCCTGGGGATGAACCCGAGCCATGTGCATGCCGACGCCTTCTATCCGAGCGGAACCTGATCCCTGCCGAGCCTGCCCGGCCGTATCGACGCAGGCGATTCATCCCTTCACAGCCATAACCACGGAGACACCAACATGACCGGCAATGCCACGGCATTTCCCAAAGATCCAGCCTGGGAGGGCGAAGGATCGAGCCGCATCCCGTTCTGGGCCTACACCCGCGACGACTTGTACCAGCAGGAGCTCGAGCGCTTCTTCTATTCCGCGCACTGGTGCTACGTCGGGCTCGAGGCCGAGATTCCGAATCCGGGCGACTTCCGCCGCACCGTCGTCGGCGAACGCTCGGTGATCATGGTGCGCGACGCGAGCGGCGCGATCAACGTGGTGGAGAACGTCTGCGCCCATCGCGGCATGCGCTTCTGTCGCGAGCGCCACGGCAACCGCAAGGACTTCTTCTGTCCCTACCACCAGTGGAACTACAGCCTGCAGGGCGACCTGCAGGGCGTGCCCTTCCGGCGCGGGGTAAAGCAGGAGGGCAAGGTGAATGGCGGCATGCCCCCGGAGTTCAAGCTGGAGGAGCATGGCCTGACGAAGCTGAAGGTCGCCACGCGCGGCGGGGTGGTCTTCGCGTCTTTCGACCACGACGTCGAGCCGCTGGAGGAATTCCTCGGCGCGACGATCCTGCAGTACTTCGACCGCGTCTTCAACGGCCGCAAGTTGAAGGTGCTCGGCTATCGCCGCCAGCGCATCCCCGGCAACTGGAAGCTGATGCAGGAGAACATCAAGGACCCCTATCACCCGGGACTGCTGCACACCTGGTTCTCCACGTTCGGCCTGTGGCGCGCCGACAACAAGTCGCAGCTGAGGATGGACGCACACTTCCGCCACGCCGCAATGATCTCGACGCGCGGCCAGGGTGGCAAGAACGACGAGGTCGTGAGCGGGGTGGACAGCTTCAAGGACCAGATGAAGGTGAACGATCCACGCCTGCTCGATATCGTCCCCGAGCCGTGGTGGAACGGGCCCACCGCGGTGATGACCACGATCTTCCCGAGCGTGATCATCCAGCAGCAGGTGAACAGCGTCTCGACCCGCCACATCCAGCCCAACGGGCACGGCTCCTTCGACTTCGTGTGGACCCATTTCGGCTTCGAGGACGACAGCGAGGAGATGACGCAGCGGCGCCTGATCCAGGCCAACCTCTTCGGGCCCGCCGGCTTCGTCTCCGCCGACGATGGCGAGGTCATCGAATGGTCGCAGGAGGGCTTCGAGCAGAAGCCCGCCCACCGCACCGTGGTGGAGATGGGCGGCTACGACATCGGCGACACCGAGCACATGGTGACCGAAACCCTGATCCGGGGCATGTACGCCTACTGGCGCAAAGTGATGGGGCAATGAACATGACGATCGATTTCCAGACCTATTTCGAGCTGCTCGACCTCTACAGCGACTACGCCATGGCGGTCGATTCCGCCGACTGGGAGAAGTGGCCCGACTTTTTCGTCGAGGACGGTAGCTACCGGCTGCAGCCGCGCGAGAACTTCGAGCAGGGCCTGCCCCTGTGCCTGCTGGCGCTGGAGAGCCGCGCCATGATCAAGGACCGGGTCTACGGGGTGAAGGAAACCATGTACCACGACCCCTACTACCAGCGGCACGTCGTCGGCACGCCGCGGGTGATCTCGGTGGAAGGCGGGCGCGACGCGGACACGATCCATGCGGAAGCCAACTACGTCGTGATCCGCACCAAGTACGACGGCGAATCGACCGTCTTCAACAGCGGCCATTACCGTGACGTCATCGTGCGCACGCCCGAGGGGCTGCGGCTCAAGTCGCGCCTGTGCATCTACGACACGGAGATGATCCCGAACTCGATCATCTACCCCATCTGAGGAGGCCGGAAATGTCGATGAACTGGATCGATGCCGCCGCCCTCGACGCGGTGCCGGCCGGCGACGTGGTCGGCGTCGCGGTGGCCGGCAAGGACATCGCCCTCTACGAAGTGGAGGGCGAGATCTTCGCCACCTCGAACGTGTGCACCCACGGCCACGCCCGCATGAGCGACGGCTTCCTCGAAGGCCGCGAGATCGAATGCCCGCTGCACCAGGGGAGGTTCGACGTATGCAGCGGCAAGGCACTGTGCGCGCCGCTGACCGAGGACATTCCGACCTTCCCAGTGAAGATCGAGAACGGGCGCATCTACGTCGCGCTCGACTGACAAGACGGTCCCAAGCCGCCCCCAATCCCCAACACTATCGAGAGTGAGAGACATGAACACGCAGAAGAGATGGACCCTGCCGGCGATGGCACTCCTTGCTGCAGCGGGCATCGCCCACGCGGAAGTCAAGATCGGCTTCACCGCACCCCTTTCCGGCCCCGTGGCCGCCGTAGGGCAGGACCAGTACGACGGATTCATGCTGGCCATCGAGGCCCGCGGCGGCAAACTGGGCGGCCAGCCGGTGCGCGTGCTGCGCGAGGACGACCAGCTCAAGCCCGAGCTGGGCAACCAGATCGCCCGCAAGCTGGTGGACCGCGACAAGGTCGATGCCATCGTCGGGCTGGGCTTTTCGAACGTCCTCATGGCGAGCCTGCCGCGCATCGTCGAGTCCGGCACGGTCGCCATCGCCACCAACGCCGGCCCGTCGGTCCTCGCCGGCGCGGGCTGTGTGCCCAACGTCTTCTCGGTGGCGTGGCAGAACGACGGCTCCGCCGAGGCGATGGGCAAATATGCCCAGGACGCGGGCTACCAGCGCGTCTATCTGATGGCGCCCAATTACCAGGCGGGCAAGGACTACATCGGCGGCTTCAAGCGCTTCTACAAGGGTGAGGTGGTCGACGAGGTGTACACTCAGGTCAACCAGCCCGACTATTCCGCGGAGATCGCCCAGCTGCAGGCCGCGGACCCGGACGCGGTGTTCGTCTTCTATCCCGGCGGGATGGGGGTGAACTTCGTCAAGCAGTTCAGCCAGGCGGGCCTGACGAAGAAGCTGCCCCTGCTGTCGGCCTTCACCGTCGACGGTACGACGCTTCCGTCCTTGCAGAACGCGGCGGTGGGCACCGTGTCGGGGGCGATCTGGGATGTCGCGCTCGAGACGCAGGGCAACCGCGCGTTCATCGACAGCTTCGCGAAGAAGTACGGCCGGCAGCCGAGCGCCTACGCCGCGGTCGGCTACGACGCGGCGAGCCTGCTGGACATCGCCATCCGCAAGGTGGGCGGCAACACCAGCGACAGGACGGCCTTTGCCGCCGCGGTCAAAGCCGCAGGCAGCGAGTTCCAGTCGCTGCGCGGGCCGTTCCGCTTCAATCACAACAACCTGCCGATCCAGAACTACTACGCCTTCCAGACCGTCAGTGAGGGCGGCCGCATCACCGCCAGGCTGCTGAGCACGCCGCTGCCCGAGCACCAGGACGCCTACGCCGCCCAGTGCAAGGCGAGGTGATCGCCATGACCTTCTCGCTCCTGCTCGCGCAGCTCCTCAACGGGCTGCAATACGGGGTCCTGCTGTTCCTGCTCGCCGCGGGGCTCACCCTGGTGTTCGGCATCATGAGCTTCGTCAATCTCGCGCACGGCTCGCTCTACATGCTGGGAGCCTATGCGGCGGCGGTGGTGACCGGCGCGACCGGCTCGTTCGCACTGGGGGCTTTCGCGGCGCTCGCCACCGGGATCGCCGTGGGCATGCTGCTCGAATGGACGGCGGTGTCGCGGCTGTACCGGCGCGACCACCTCGACCACGTGCTCGCCACCTTCGGCCTGGTGCTCTTCTTCAACGAGGTGACGCGCATGATCTGGGGGCCGCAGCCGCTCTTCGTGGCGCTGCCCGAGGCCTTGTCGGGGACGGTCGAGCTCTTCGGCTTCACCTACCCCGCGTACCGCTTTCTCATCATCGCGGTGGGCCTGGCGGTCGCGGTCGGCAGCAGCTGGCTGATCCACCGCACCCGCGTCGGCATGCTGGTGCGCGCAGGCTCGGTGAATCCGCAGATGGTGGGCGCCCTGGGGGTGAACATCCGCTTGCTCAACGCGATGCTGTTCGCGCTCGGTGCGGCGCTCGCGGCGCTTGCCGGCGCCATGGCGGGCCCAATCCTCTCGGTGCAGAGCGGCATGGGCGAGCCGGTGCTCATCACCACCCTGGTGGTCATCGTGATCGGCGGCATCGGCTCGGTGAGCGGCGCGTTCTACGCGGCGATCATCGTCGGCCTCACCGACACGCTCGGGCGCACCTACCTGCCGCTGCTGATGCGCGAGTTCGCGAGCCGCGACATCGCCAACGCGGCAGGTCCGGCGCTGGCCTCGATGCTGGTCTATCTCCTCATGGCGGTGGTGCTCGCCGTCCGTCCGCAGGGACTCTTTCCCGCGCATAAGGGGTGAATCATGAACATGTCCTTACGAACCGGTGACCTGGTGCCGGTGATTCTGCTCGCCGCTCTGGCGCTGCTGCCCTTCGTCGCGGCGGCCACCGACGAGCCCTTCTTCACCGCCTTCTTCGCCCGCGTGCTGATCTACGCCATTGCTGCGACGGCGCTGAACCTGGCCCTCGGCCTGGGCGGAATGGTGAGCCTCGGCCACGCGCTGTTCCTCGGGCTCGGCATGTACAGCGTCGCGCTGCCCGCCCACTTCGGCATCGCGAGCGGATGGGTGCATCTCGCGGCGTGCGTGGCCTCGTGCGGCGTGGTGGGCTTGCTGACCGGCTATGTGAGCCTGCGCACCTCGGGCATCGCCTTCATCATGATCACGCTCGCCTTTGCGCAGATGGGCTACTTCCTGGTGGTGAGCCTCAAGCAGTTCGGCGGCGACGATGGCTTGCCGATCCCGGCCGCCAGCGAGTTCTTCGGCTTCAGCCTGGGCTCGGGCAACGCGGTGTATGGGGTCGCCTTCTGCGTCCTCGTGGCGCTCACGCTATGGATCGCCCGGCTGCGCTCGGCACCCTTCGGCATGACGCTGCGCGCCGGACGGCAGAACGCGCGCCGGGTGGCCTCGGTCGGTCTCGCGCTCCCGCGCTACCAGCTTGCCGCCTACGTGCTGTCCGCAATGTTTTGCGGTATCGCCGGGATGCTGCTGGCCAACCTCAACGCCTATGCGTCGCCGAGCAGCATGTCCTGGATGGTCTCGGGCGAGCTCATCGTGATGGTGGTCCTGGGTGGCATGGGCTCGGTGTTCGGCCCCTTCCTCGGCGCAGTCGCCTTCCTCGGCATCGAGGAAGTGCTGAAGGCCTTCACGGAACACTGGATGGCGGTGTTCGGCCTGCTGATCCTGGGCGTGGCCCTTCTGGGCAAGGCGGGCATCGCCGGCCTGCTCGCCCGTCCGATTCGTTCAAACAGTGCCGCGAGCAAGGGCGCGAAAGCGCCGCTGCTGGCGCAATCGGGGGTGCGGCCATGAGCGCGCTGCTACAGACGGAAAAGCTCACCAAGCGCTACGGCGCCCTGGTGGTCACCGACGACGTTTCGTTGGAAGTCGAGGCAGGCGAGCTCCACGCCATCATCGGCCCCAACGGCGCGGGCAAGACGACTCTGATCAACCAGCTCTCCGGCGAGTTGGCCCCGAACAGCGGCCGCGTGCGCTTCGCGGGGCAGGATGTGACCGCCATCGGCATCAACGGGCGCGCACGGCTGGGCCTGTTGCGTTCCTACCAGATTACCTCGGTGTTCGACGAGTTCACGGTGCGCGAGAACGCGACCCTCGCCGCGCTGGGCGCGCGGCGGCACGCCTTCTCGTTCTGGACGAATCTCCTCGGCGACAAGGAGGCGCTCGCCGCGGCCGACGAGGGCATCGCGGCGGCCGGCCTCGCCGCGCACGCCGACATCCCGGCTTCCGATCTGGGCTACGGCGAGCGGCGCCAGCTCGAGCTGGCGATGGCCCTGGCGGCCCGGCCGCGCTTTCTGCTGCTCGACGAGCCGATGGCCGGCATGAGCGTGCAGGAATCGGCCGCCGTGGTGGCGCTCCTCCAGTCGCTCAAGCGCAAATACACGATCCTGCTCGTAGAGCACGACATGAACGCGGTGTTCGCGCTGGCCGACCGGATCAGCGTGCTGGTGTACGGAAAGCTGCTGGTCACCGGCACGCCCGACGAAATCCGCAACAACGCCGAAGTCCGGGCGATCTACCTGGGCGAAGAAGAGGTGGCCGCATGAACGCGCTGCTCAAGGTCGCCGGCCTGCGCGCCGGCTATGGACAGGCCCAGGTGCTCTTCGGGGTCGACTTCTCGGTGGCCGAAGGCGAGGTGGTGACGCTGCTCGGACGCAACGGGATGGGCCGCTCCACCGCCATCAAGTGCCTCTTCGGCTTGCTGCCGGCGACGGACGGGGCCATCGAGTTTTCCGGCGAGCCGATCTGCGGCCTGCCCTCCTACCAGATCGCCAAGCGCGGGCTGGGCCTGGTGCCCGAGGGGCGGCAGATCTTCCCCAACCTGACGGTGGAGGAAAACCTCGTCGCCACCGCGCGAGCCCGCAGCAACCACGAGCTGAAGCCGTGGACGCTCGACCGGGTGTACGGCTTTTTCCCCCGCCTGCGCGAACGCCGGGCCAACCTCGGCTCCCAGCTCTCGGGCGGCGAGCAGCAGATGCTCGCCATCGGTCGGGCGCTCCTCACCAACCCGCGCCTGATGGTGCTCGACGAGGCGACCGAAGGCCTCGCCCCGCTCATCCGGGCCGAGATCTGGCATGCGCTCGGCGAGCTCAAGGCCGAGGGGCTGTCGCTCATCGTCATCGACAAGAACCTCGGGCCGCTGCTCGACCTGGCCGACCGCCACTTCGTCATCGAGAAGGGCCAGATCGTGTGGTCCGGCGACTCCTCCGAATTGCGTGCCGAGCCGCGGGTCGTGCACGAGTACCTCGGCGTCTGAAAGCCCCCGGCATGCCGACAACCGAATCTGGAGGTAATCGAATGAACGACCCGAAATCCATCGCCACCGGCATCATCCGCGCCGAGCATCGCGCGCTCGCCGCGGTCATCAACAGCATCAAGTCGATCGTTGCCGAGATCCGCGCCGAGCGCATGTCGGCGGACTTCCGCCTGCTGTGGTCGATGATCCACTACATCGACGCCTTCCCCGAGCGCCTCCACCATCCCAAGGAGGACGCGTGGCTGTTCGCCCGCATCCAGGAGCGCACGCGCGCGGCCGACAGCCTGATCGAGACGCTGCTCGAACAGCACTCGGCGGGCGAAGCGGAGCTTCAGCAGCTGCGCAAGGCGCTCGGCAACTTCGAGGCCGGCGTCCCTGGCGCGCTCGAAAGCCTGGATGAGGTGGTCCGGCACTACGCCGAGTTCACCTGGCGGCACATGAGCACGGAGGAGCACGAGCTGCTGCCGATCGGCGAGACGTGCCTCACGCAGGACGACTGGGCCGACATCGCGCGTGCCTTCCAGGAGAACTGCGACCCGCTCGCCGGCGCACAGGAGGGCGCGCACCTTCTGCAGCTCTTCCGCCAGATCGTCGAACGCACCCCGGCGCCCATGGGCCTGGGCACGCGTCAGGCGTCCTGAGCCGCTTGCCCTCGCCCGACCGAACCCCACCTTCACGACATAGGAATCAATCCCATGCACGCACTCGGCACCCTGGAAGAACTCCCCCTCGACTACCGCGAAGCCCTCGCCGCACAGAACCTGGTCCCGCTGTGGCCCAGCCTCCGATCGGTGCTGCCGCCCGGCAAGCCTGCCCTGCGCACGCGCCCGACCCACTGGTCGTATGCGGCGCTGCGCCCGCTGCTGGTGCAAGCCGGTGAGCTCACCCCGATCGAGCGGGCCGAGCGCCGCGTGCTGGTGCTCGCCAATCCCGGCCACGGGCTGGAGAAGATGCAGGCGAGCGCGAGCATCTATCTCGGCATGCAGCTCCTGCTGCCCGGCGAGTGGGCGCCGGCGCACCGGCATACGCCCAACGCCGTGCGCATGATCGTCGAAGGCGAAGGCGCCTACACCACGGTCGACGGCGAGAAATGCCCGATGAGCCGGGGCGACCTGATCCTCACCCCGACCGGCCTGTGGCACGAGCACGGCCACGACGGCACCGAGCCGGTGATCTGGCTCGACGTGCTCGACCTGCCGCTCGTGTATTACACCGAGACCTCGTACGCGGTGGAAGGCAAGGTGCAGGAGGTCACCGCCAGCGGGCTGGAGCGCAAGTACGCGCGCGGCGGCATCGTGCCGTCGCCGGTGTTCGCACGCGACAGCGCGCGCCGCTACCCGATGCTGCGCTACCCCTGGGCCGAGGCGCGCGCCGCGCTGCTCGATCTGGCCGCGACCCAGCCGGGGATCGAGGCCGTGCAGGTCGCCTACGTGAATCCGGAAACGGGCACGGACTGCCAGAACATCCTCGGCTACTCCGCGCTGATGCTGCGTCCCGGCGAGACCCTGCGCCTGCCCGCGCGCTCGCCGGCCATGGTGTTCCATCTGATCGAGGGTGGCGCCGCGGTCGATGTCGACGGCACCGCCTTCACCCTCGCGCCCGCCGACACCTGCTGCGCGCCCGGCTACACCCCGGTCACGCTGACGAACCGATCGGGCAACGAGCCGGCCTTCCTCTTCGTCGCCGACGAGACGCCGCTGCACAAGAAGCTGGGTGTCTTCGAGACCCGCGCCTGACTGTCGCAATCAGAACCGCCCTACCCCACCCTTAAGGAACGAACATGAGCCAACCCCAATACCTTTGGAATCCCGCCCCGGTCTATTCGCTTCCGGTGCGCGGCAGCGACGCCCGCCTGCCGGTGAAGCGCATCTTCTGCGTCGGCCGCAACTACCACGCCCACGCGCAGGAGATGGGCCGGCCGGTCGACAAGGCCACGATGCAGCCCTTCTACTTCCTCAAGGACGCCTCCACCCTGGTGGAATCCGGCGCCACCGTGCCCTACCCGACGGGCACCGCCAACTATCACTTCGAGATGGAGCTGGTGGTGGCGATCGGCAGGCCGGGCTTCCGGGTCGCCGAAGCCGATGCCCACGAACTGATCTACGGCTACGCCGCCGGCCTCGACATGACCCGCCGCGACCTGCAACTGGTTGCCCGCGAGCAGGGCCGGCCGTGGGATCTGGGCAAGAACTTCGAGAAGTCCGCGGTGTGCACCGAGATCGTGCCCGCCGCCGGCGTCGACGTGCTCGAGCAGGGCGCGATCAACCTGCAGGTCAATGGCCAGACCAAGCAGACGTCCGATCTGTCGATGCTGATCTGGAACGTGCGCGAGATCATTGCCGACCTGTCCAAGTTCTATCACCTCGAGCCGGGCGACCTGATCTACACCGGCACCCCCGAGGGCGTGGGCGCGGTCAAGCCGGGCGACAGGATCACCGGCCATGTGGACGGCGTGGGCGACATTTCGCTCACCGTCGGCACGGCGGAATAAGCCCGCGAGCGGGGTCCTACGACGGGCGCCGCTCGCCCACCACACGACCGAGGCCCCGCCATGCAGCTCTACAACTTCTTCCGCAGCGGCACCTCCCACCGCCTGCGCATCGCCCTCAACCTGAAGGGTATCGAATACGAGTACGTGCCGGTCGACCTGCGCACCGAAGCGCACCTGGGTGCAGCTTTCAAGGCGGTGAATCCGCAGCAACTGGTGCCGGCCCTGGTGACGGGAGAGCTCACCCTGATCCAGTCGCCCGCCATCATCGAGTGGCTGGAGGAGCGCCACCCGACGCCGCCGCTGCTGCCCGCCGACCCGGACGACCGCGCCCACGTGCGGGCGCTCGCCGCCATCGTCGGCTGCGACATTCACCCGATCAACAACCGCCGCATCCTCGAATACCTGCGCAAGAGCCTGGGCTGCAACGAGGCGGCCGTCGAGACGTGGTGCGCCACCTGGATCACCGCCGGCTTCAACGCCCTGGAGACGCTGCTTTCCGCCGACCGTCGGCGCCGGGATTTCTGCTTCGGCGACGCGCCCGGCCTGGCCGACGTCTATCTGATCCCCCAGGTCGAAAGCGCCCGCCGCTTCAATGTGGATCTCACGCCCTACCCCAACATCGTCGCGGTCGACCGCGCCTGCGGCGAGCTGGAAGCCTTCCGCCGCGCCGCACCGGGCCAGCAGCCGGACGCGCCGCCGCCCGGCTGACCGCACCCCCGACTTTCGCGCACAAGCCACGAAGCTCGACCCCCCGGGGGCCGGGGCAGGCCCCCTTTTGCCCAAACAAGGGAGATCCACACCATGACAACAACCCAATCCACGCGGCCGGCGATGAGACTGACCGCAGCCGCCCTGACGCTGGCCTTCGCCGGCCCGGCGCTGGCCGACGCCGATCTGGACGCGCTCAAAGCGGAACTGGCACAGCAGCGCCAGATGCTCGAGAAGCAGCAGCAGGTGATCGAGAAGCTCGAGCAGAAGCTCGCCAAGCAGGGCCCTGCCGCCTCGGTGGCCGCCGGTCCGACCGCCAAGGGTGAAGACAAGCCGCTGGTGACCATCTACGGCGTTCTCGATGGCGGCGTCGAGCACCTCACCAACGTCGGCGCCGAGAAGAAGAGCCTCACGCGCGTGCCGCCGATCACGGCCACGCTGCCCTCGCGCATCGGCTTCCGCCTGCACAAGGAAGTGCGCCCGGGCCTGGCCCATTCCATTACACACATCTCCGCCACCCCCGCGCTGGTCATAAATTTTGTTAATTCACCTAGTTAACACTTTGCTTGTGGACCTCTTGAAAAAAGCGTCCACTCTCGTCTTTTGGCGAAAGCACATGGCGGCAGAGGCGGCGGGCTGGGTGGCGATGGAATTCGAAGGCATGGATCTGGGTGATGAGCGGCTGAACCGCCGGGCGGTGAAGCTGACGGAGAAACTGGCGGCGAAGCCGATGTCGAGCATCCCGGCCGCCTGCGGTGGCTGGGGCGAGACGGCGGCGGCATACCGCTTTCTGTCGCAGGATGAGATGTCCTGGCAGGACATCCTGCAGCCCCACTGGCAGCGGACGCAGGAACGCATGGCGGCCCAGGCGGTGGTGCTGTGCCTGCAGGACACGACTGAGCTGGACTTTAACGGTCAGGAGATTGCCGGCCTCGGCCCGCTGTCCTATGAGGCGCAGCGCGGCATGTACCTGCACCCGACCTATGCGGTGACGCCCGAGCGCGCGCCGCTGGGCCTGCTCGACGCCTGGATGTGGGCGCGGCACTTCAAGGATGACGAGGGCGAGCGGGCGCCGGTGGGGGAGAGCACGCGCTGGATCGAAGGCTATGAACGGGTGGCCGAACAGGCGGCGAAATTGCCGGACACGCGCCTGGTGTATGTGGCCGACCGGGAGTCCGACATCATCGCGCTGATGCTGCGCGCGCAGGACCTGGGCACCCCCGCGGACTGGCTCGTGCGCGCCCAGCACAACCGTGCGTTGCCGGACGGCGGCAAGCTGTGGGAGCGCCTGAGCTCGGGCACGACCTTGGGGGAAGTGGCCTTCACGCTGAGCGCACGCCGTGGGCAGGCCGCACGGGAAGTGCGCCAGACGATCTGGGTCGAGCGCGTGACGCTGCGCGACCCGCAGAGCGACCGGACGGTCGAGGTCACGGGCCTGGTGGCCCGGGAGATCGCCCCACCTGTCGGGGTGGAGGCGCTGGAGTGGCGTCTGCTCAGCAACCGGCCGATCGCTGGACTGGACGAGGCGCGCACGCTCATCGACTGGTACCGGGCGCGCTGGGAAATCGAACTCTATTTCCATGTCCTCAAGAACGGCTGCCGGGTGGAAGCCTTGCAACTGGGTCGGGCCGAGCGCATCGAGCGCGCGCTGGCGCTGTACATGGTGGTGGCCTGGCGCATCGCGTTCCTCATGCGCATGGGGCGCAACTGCCCGGACCTGGACGCGGCCCTGTTCTTCGAGCGTGACGAATGGCGGGGCGCCTACATCCTGAACGGCAAGAAGCCGCCTGCGGACCCGCCCCGACTCAACGACGTCATTCGCCTCATCGCGCGACTCGGTGGCTTCCTCGGCCGCAAAGGCGACGGCGAGCCGGGCGTGAAGACGATCTGGCTCGGACTCCAGCGCGTCACCGACTTCGCCGCCGGCCTGCGTCATGCCCGGGAGTTCGGCGAGCTATGAGATGTGTGTAATGGCATGGGCCTGGCCGCGATCGGCGTGCTCGAGGCGGGCTTCAACCTCGACGACGGCAACTCGCTGCAGGGCGGGCGCATCTTCGGCCGCCAGCTGTTTGCCGGCCTGGAAACGCCCTACGGCAGCATCACCATCGGCCGCCAACATTCGATGATTACCGAGGCCATGATGGGCGCTGATCAGCTGGGGCCGAACATATACGGGAACAGTTCGCTCGACGCCTATCTGCCCAATTCACGCTACGACAACTCGTTGGTCTGGAAGCACAAGATCGACGGCGTGTCGATGGGCCTGGGCTACTCCTTAGGCCGCGACACCAGCGGTGGCGCGCCGGCTTCAGGCACCTGCGCGGGTGAGCAGACCAATGTGACCGACACCCAGGCGTGCCGTGCCTGGTCCGCGATGCTGCGCTACGATGCGAAGCAATTCGGGGTGGCCGGCGGCATCGACAAGATCAAGGGCGGCAGCGGCGCGACGGCCTTCTTCTTCAACGGCGCGGCGCCCTTCGCCATGTCCGACTCGGGCGACTCGGACACGCGTGCCACCCTCGGCGGCTACGTGAAGTTCGGCGCCGCCCAGATCGGCCTGGGTTGGCTCGGGCGCAAGGTGGACACCAGGGCGATGGACGTCGATTCGGACACCTACTACCTGACCGCCAGCTACAAGCTGACCCCGACGATCCGCTTCGACGGCGGCATCCACCGCATCCTCAACGACGACCAGGACCGCAACGCCACCCTCTCGGTGCTTCGCGGCTTCTACACCATCGACAAGGGCCTGGACGCCTACGCCCAGATCGGTCACATCAACAACAGCGACAAGGCCGCCTACCAGCTGTCGGTCGGCCCCTCCGTCGCCCCGGCGGCGGGGGGCAGCCAGAACGGCTACATGATGGGGCTGCGCTACATCTTCTGAGCGAAGGTAGGCGTGGGTGCGCTGTTCAAACAGCGCGCCCACGCTCGGGTCCCGGCCGGTCACGACCAGCGCTTCCGCCGCCGATCGCTTCGCATTACGCTTGGTCGTGGTCATGGTAGCCCCCTCCACAGGGTTCAAGGTCGATCTGGTCGATCAACCTCGACCATGGCCACCCACGCCCTCATCCGCCGGCGCGCTTCTGCACACAGTCCCGCACAGTACCCACACTCGTGAGGCTGGCACTCTCTCGCAGGCAGAGAGTGCTGCGGGCTGGCATGCTACAGCCAAGACGCGGCATCGAACCTGCACAGCCATGCTCACGAAACCGAGCACGTATCGGCTGCGTCCACACACTCCCAATACCGACTCCTAGCTGAAGGGCGCACTTCCCTTTCGGTCTTGGCCAAGACCCAAAGTGCATGAATCGACATGCCAGACGTGATCAGCCAGCCGGCGGAGCTCGTACCGTTTCGCGCGGGTACTCCCGCTCCGAAGCTACGACTTTGCCGCATTGCAGGAACGTGACACCTCGATTGCCGACAACTTCACCCAACTCCCTCGCGCCACCGGAGTCAGAACACTTCCGGTCCGACACCATGGCCGTTGATGTCGGCAGACTCAGTTGAGACCCAGTCGGTCTTTTTATCTATGCACAAGGCATTAACAATCTGCGCATCGGCCCATGCCGAAAGGCACGGCTTTCGTCCTGCCTACCTTGACAGGAGCGGCGGCAGGCGCTGTTGACGGCGGGAGCTCAATGAGATGTCGCCGCGCTCCACATACATCATGAACGCTGCACGCCGCTGGTATCAATCTTTCCATCGCCCACCACAGGCGGCCAGCGAGTGCGGCACAACGATCTCGATGTTGATGAGGAGTTCGAGCGTTCCGGCTGGCAAGCCGGAAGACCGGGAGCGGAGATGTGCAAGAGCGACTGTCTTGACAACTGCAGAACATTCTATCGCCCCATCGAGGTCGCCATTCGATGGAGCGGATTGGAGCGATTCGAGTCGCGCATCCTCGAAATCGTCGGCGCCCGCAACATTCTCGACCCCGACGACTTCCCACAGTGGCCGATGCTGCGCCTGAACGTCGAGCGCATCTTTGATGCCATGCGTAATCGCGAACTCCCCTACGGCCGGGCCGGCATCACCTGCGACGATCCGTGCTTGCTCGACGATCCGCAACTGACCATCCGGCACGTCGACCTCAGGGCCTGGATGACGCACTTCTATCCCAGCCACAGGCCGGCATTTCTCTTCGACGACATCGAGCGGCAGTTGCATCCGGCGATCAGCGTCGAAGCCGTTCAGGCGCTGCTCGCCGACCGGGAAGCGCTGAGGGCTCAGCTCGCTGCCCATCAGCGGGAGATCGAAGCCCTGCGCAAGGAGATCAAGCGCCAGGGCGCTCCCGACCGCGTCCTCGCGACGAGGAGCGAGACCACCTACCTGAACATCGTCGGCGGGCTGCTCGCGCTCTTGTTGGGCAAGTCCCCGAGCGGCACGCCCTACTCCTCGTTCGAGACCATGGAGTCGGTGATCAGCGCGTTGATCGCCCACCACGAAGGGCGACCGGGCA
>DAOMOD010000043.1:0-23601 GCA_035444205.1 Lysobacteraceae bacterium | reverse complement strand
CCATCGGCTTCTCGCCGGCGGGGAACACGTCGATGATGCGGTCGATGGTCTTGGCGGCCGAACTGGTATGCACGGTGGCGAACACCAGGTGCCCGGTCTCAGCGGCGGTCAGGGCCAGGCGGATGGTCTCCAGATCGCGCAGCTCGCCCACCAGGATGTAGTCGGGATCCTCGCGCAGTGCCGAGCGCAGCGCCTCGTTGAAGCCATGGGTGTCGCGGTGCACTTCGCGCTGGTTGATCAGGCACTTCTGCGAGGTGTGCACGAACTCGATCGGATCCTCCACCGTGAGGATGTGCCCGTACTCGTTCTTGTTGATGTGGTCGACCATCGCCGCCAGTGTGGTGGACTTGCCGGAACCGGTCGGCCCGGTGACCAGGACCAGGCCCACCGGCACTTCGATCAGCTCCTTGAAGACTTTGGGCGCGTTGAGGTCCTCGAGCGTCAGCACCTCGGAGGGAATGGTACGGAACACCGCACCGGCACCGCGGTTCTGGTTGAACACGTTGACGCGAAAACGCGCCATGCCCTCGATGGCGAAGGAGAAGTCGGTCTCGAAGAACTCCTCGTAGTCGCGCCGCTGCTTGTCCGACATGATGTCGTAGATCAGCGAGTGCACCTGCTTGTGATCGAGCGCGGGCACGTTGATCCGGCGCACGTCACCGTCGACGCGGATCATCGGCGGCACGCCCGCCGACAGGTGCAGGTCGGAGGCCTTGTTCTTGACTGAAAATGCCAGAAGTTCGGCAATATCCATGCGCATTCCCCTGAAAGTGGACAGGTCCCCGGTTCGCACCGGTCAATCGCTTCCAGCAGTATAGCCAAATCCCGAGAAACGCCATGCCCACCGCCAGCCCCACAGAAAGGCTCGCCGAAGTCCGTGCGCGCATTGCCGACGCCTGTCGCGCCTGTGGTCGCCCGCCCGACGCCGTACGCCTGGTCGCCGTAGGCAAGTCTCATCCACCTGCGGCCCTGCGCGCGCTGGCTGCTGCCGGACAGCACGCGTTTGCGGAGAACCGCGTGCAGGAGGGCATGGCCAAACGCACCAGACTGGCCGACCTCGACCTGGAATGGCACCTGATCGGTCCGCTGCAATCCAACAAGTGCCGTGACGCCGCGCAGTATTTCGACTGGCTGCAGAGCCTGGACCGCGCCAAGCTGGTGCCGCTGCTGGCGGGTCATCGCGAAGCCGCGCGACCGCTGCAGGTACTGGTCCAGGTCAAGATCGACGACGAGGCCACCAAGTCCGGCGCCGCTGCAGCCGAGGTTCCGGCCCTTGCGGACACCGTGGCGGCCGCCGCGGCGCTCAGCTTGCGCGGCCTGATGACCATTCCGGCCCCCGGCCCGCCCGCAGCACGCCGCCGCGCCTTCGCCACCCTGCGCACCCTGTTCGAGCGCATGCAGCGGGACCATCCCGGTATGGACACGCTTTCCATGGGCATGAGCGACGATTTCGAGCTCGCCATCGCCGAGGGAGCGACCATGGTGCGGGTGGGTACGGCGTTGTTTGGCTTCAGGGCCTAGGCCCTGCTCGACCGATCCCCTACACTCGGCCGCATTTTCCGGGACACGCCCGCGCATGCCCCCCTCCAACTCCCAACTCGCGATTCCCGGCACCATCGGCTTCATCGGTGGTGGCAACATGGCGCGCAGCCTGATCGGCGGCCTGGTGGCCAAGGGGCAGCGGCCGGCCAGCGTGCTTGTGGCGGAACCCGATGCGGCGGCACGGGCACGGCTGGCGGCGGATTTCGGGGTCGCCGTGCACGCCGGCAACGACGCGGTGGCCATGGCCGCCGACCTTCTGGTGCTGGCGGTCAAGCCACAGGTGATGCGGCCGGTTTGCGAAGAAATGACCGGAACGCGCCGCAAGGACGCACTGGTGCTGTCGATCGCCGCCGGCATCACCGCCGCACAGATCGACCGCTGGCTCGGTGGCAACAGCGCGGTGGTGCGTTGCATGCCCAATACGCCGGCACTGATTGGCGCGGGTGCCAGCGCACTCTTTGCCAATGCGGCCTGCACCGCGGCACAGCGCCAGGGGGCGGAGTCGCTGATGGCGGCCGCCGGCGTCTGTGTCTGGATCGAAGACGAGTCGCTGATGGACGCGGTGACCGCAGTCTCCGGCAGTGGTCCTGCCTACTTCTTTCACCTGATCGAGGCACTCGAGGCCGCGGCCCGCCGACAGGGACTGCCACCCCACGCCGCACGCCTGCTGGTCCTGCACACCGCACTTGGCGCCGCACGCATGGCGGCCGAAGGTGAAGAGGACGCAGCGACTCTGCGCCAGCGCGTGACCTCGCCCGGCGGCACCACCGAACGTGCCCTGCAGGTGCTTGCCGACGGTGGGTTCGCCGCCCTGGTCGACGCCGCCGTGGCGGGCGCCACCGAACGCGGACGCGAACTCGCCGCCAGGGCCGGGGCTGAGGCATGAGCTATTTCGCTACCGCCGGGCAGATGCTGGTCGAGTTCGTGTTCGGCATCGCCTGTCTGCTGCTGCTGTTGCGGGTGATGCTGCAGTGGGTCCGCGCCGACTTCCACAATCCCATCTGCCAGTTCCTGTACTTGGTCACCAATCCGGTCCTCACGCCACTCGGCAGGGTCTTCCCGGTGGTCCGCGGCCTGAACACGGCGGGGCTGGTAGTTGCCTGGGTGGTGCAGACGCTGAAGTGGCTGGTGCTGGGGCTGCTGGTCGGCAAGCTGCTGCCGCCGCTGGCGCTCGCGGTGTTCGGCCTGTACTCCGTGATCGACCTGACCCTGCTCGTCCTCATCATCCTGATCGTGGTGCGCATCGTGCTGAGTTTCGTGGCGCCGGACGGATACCACCCGCTGGTACCGCTCCTGTACCGGCTGACCGAACCGCTGATGGCACCGGCGCGGGCCCTGATTCCAAGCGTCGGCGGCCTGGACTTCTCGCCGATCCTGGTCATGCTGGCCCTGGCCCTGGCGCGCATCCTGGTGGCGACACCGATCTTCGACCTCGGCCAGTACCTGGCGCGCGGCTGAGCGGCTTGCCCGCGCATTCGCTCCGGCCGCGGCAAGTTTCAAGCGCTGCCGGCAAGGCGCGCTACACTGGACGGACCCATCGTCAAGGAGTTTCCGCCCATGCGCACGCTCCCCCTCCTGGTTTTCCTGCTGGCCGCCAGCGTGGCGGCGCAGGCGCAACAGTCGCAGGACCTTGGCGCCTTCGTGGTGCACTACAACACGATGCCTACCGAGATGCTTTCGGCCGAAGTCGCGCGCAGCTACGGCATCACCCGCTCGGCCAGCCGTGCGCTGCTCAACATCGCCGTGATGCGCAAGTCCTCCAACGGCCTGGGCGAAGCGGTCACCGCCCGCGTTGCCGCCACTGCCACCAACCTCAATGGCCAGCTCACCACCGTGCGCATGCGCGAGGTGCGCGAGGAAGGCGCCATCTACTACCTGGGCGAACTGCGCGTCAGCCATGAAGAGACGTTCAACTTCGAAGTCAGCGTGACGCCCGAGGGCGACAGCGAAGCACGCAGCCTGCGCTTCCGCCAGCAGTTCTTCACGCGCTGATGGGTGAGCTGCTGCTGGTCCGCCACGGCCAGGCCTCGGCCGGCAGCGCCGACTACGACCAGCTCTCGCTGTTGGGACGGCGCCAGGCTGAGCGGCTGGGGCGCTGGCTGCTGGCGCAGCGCCGTCCGCTGGCAGGCGTGGTACGCGGCGATCTGGTGCGCCATCGCGACACCCTGCACGGCATTGTCGCCGTGTTCCAGGAGGACGGCTGTCCGCTGCCCGATGTGCGCGTCGATCCCGACCTCAACGAGTTCGATTTCAAGTCGCTCCTGACCGCGGAACTCGGCCGTCGCGGGGACGGCCAGCGCATGGAGCAGCTTCTGGCCCTGCCGCAGCGGGAACTCTTCCTGCTCCTGCGCGGCACCTTGCTGGCCTGGACCCGCGGCGAGCTCGATCACGCCGTCGGCGAGCGCTGGCAGGACTTTCGCGACCGCGTGCACGCAGCGGCGGCGCGTCTTGCCGAGGACGCGCGCGGTGCCGGACCACAACTGGTGGTTTCCTCCGGCGGCGTCATGTCGCTGATCGCGCAGAAGGCGCTGGACCTGCCCGATGCGCGCGCGATCGACCTCAACTTCACCATTCGCAACTCCGCGCTGTCGGAGTTCGTGGCAGGGCCGGATGGCCTGATGCTGCGCAGCTGGAACGCGCTGCCGCACCTGGCCGATCCGGATCATGCCGGAATGCACACGTACTACTGAACCTTGACTCGCGCACGGGCGCGCTCCCGACAGGGCGCCCTCGCGGTGCCGGGACCACCAATGACCATGACCGATCTGTTTCCCCACTCGCCGCGAGCACTCGACCTCAAGCAACGGCTGCGCGCCTTCATGGACGAGGTGGTCGTGCCGGGCGAAGCGGACTATTACGCGCACACCGCGGTACCCGAGCAGCGCTGGACCATTCCGCCGGTGATGGAGGCGATGAAGGCCAAGGCGCGGGCGGCGGGCCTGTGGAACCTGTTCCTGCCCGACCCGGAGCACGGCGCCGGTCTCAGCAACCTCGAGTACGCGCCGCTGGCCGAGATCATGGGTCGCTCGCTGATCGCTCCCGAAGTGTTCAACTGCGCCGCGCCTGATACCGGCAACATGGAAGTTCTGCACCGCTACGGCTCGCCCACGCAGCAGGCACGCTGGCTTGCGCCACTTCTGGCCGGCGAGATCCGTTCGGCCTTCGCCATGACCGAGCCACAGGTGGCCTCCTCGGACGCCACCAACATCGCCACGCGCATCGACCGCGACGGTGACCACTACGTCATCGAGGGGCGCAAGTGGTGGAGCAGTGGCGCGGCCGATCCGCGCTGCCGCGTTCTGATCGTGATGGGCCTGTCGCATCCCGATGCCGAGCGGCACCGCCGTCACAGCATGATCCTGGTGCCGATGGACGCTGCGGGCCTGCGCATGGAACGCACACTGCCGGTGTTCGGCTACGACGATGCGCCGCATGGACACGCCGAACTGGTATTTGAACGCGTGCGCGTGCCGCTGGAGAACCTGATCCTCGGCGAAGGCCGCGGCTTCGAGATTGCCCAGGGACGACTCGGGCCGGGGCGTATCCATCACTGCATGCGCCTGATCGGCCTGGCCCAGCGCGCGCTGGAGGAAATGCTGCATCGCGCGCGCGCGCGCATCGCCTTCGGTCGCCCGCTGGCCGACCACGGCATGACACAGGAGGCGATCGCATTGTCGCGCTGCGAGATCGACCAGGCGCGCCTGCTCACGCTGCAGGCCGCGCACGCAATCGACGTAGCCGGCAACAAGGGGGCGAAGGACCTCATCGGCATGATCAAGATCGTCGCTCCACGCATGGCCTGTCGGGTCATCGACCGCGCCATCCAGGTTCACGGCGGCGCAGGCCTGAGCGCCGACACCTTCCTCGCCCATGCCTATGCCGCGGCGCGCAGCCTGCGCCTCGCCGATGGTCCGGACGAAGTGCATATCGCTGCCCTGGCGCGCTCCCTGGCAAGGGGAGTGCAGCCATGAACCATCCGCTCGATCTCCCCGACGTGCGCCTGGCGGCCTGGCTCGAACGCCACGTCGACGGCTTTCGCGGACCACTGACCGCCACCAAGTTCAAGGGTGGGCAGTCCAACCCCACCTATCTGATCGAGGCCGCATCGGGACGTTACGTGCTGCGGCGCAAGCCGCCCGGCGAACTGCTGGCCTCGGCCCATGCGGTGGACCGCGAATTCCGCGTGATCGGTGCCTTGCACGGCGGCGCCGTACCGGTGGCGCGGCCGCTGCACCTGTGCACCGACGACACGGTGATCGGCAGCTGGTTCTACCTGATGGAGTTCGTCGACGGGCGCAGCTTCTGGGACCCCGCCCTGCCCGACCTGCCGGCAGATCAGCGCGGCGCAGTGTATCGCGAGATGGTGCGCGTGATGGCCGCGCTGCACAGCGTGGATGTCGATGCCGTGGGCCTGGCCGACTACGGCAGCAGCGGCGACTACTTCGAACGTCAGGTGGCGCGCTGGACCCGACAGTACCGGGCCAGCGAAACCGGGCGCATCGAGGCCATGGAGGCGCTGATCGACTGGCTGCCGAGTGTGGTGCCCGGTGACGGCGGCGCACGCAGCCTGGTGCACGGCGACTTTCGTATCGACAACCTGATCTTCGATCGTGCCAGTACCAGGGTGCTGGCCGTGGTCGATTGGGAGCTGTCCACCCTGGGCCACCCGCTGGCCGATCTGGCCTACCTGTGCATGTGCCTCAGGCTGCCGCGCAACCCGGTGATTCCCGGGCTGGCCGGCCTCGATCGTGCCGAACTCGGCATCCCGGACGAAGCCTCCATGATCGCCGACTACCGCGCACTTGGCGGCATGGACGCCGGCGACGCCTGGCCCTTCCACCTGGCCTTCAACTTCTTCCGACTGGCTGGCATCGCCCAGGGCGTATACAAGCGCGCCGAGCAGGGCAACGCCTCCAGCGACCAGGCGCTGGCGGCCGGGCACATGACGGGGATGCTGGCGCGGATGGGGTGCGAGGCGGCGGGGCTTGGGTGAAGCGCGGTTTTCAGTTTTCAGATCGCAGGTTGGGGCAAGCGCAGCGCACCCCAACAACGACCGAGCGTCGCGCTCCAGGCATGGGAACGGCCAAGTGCCGTTGGGGTGCGCTGCGCTTACCCCAACCTACCCACCCCGGGACCACTCTTTTCGTAGGAGCCTACCCTGAGGGCGACAGGGGCGCGATACCGAAGGGACGGAACGGTCGCGCACGAGGTGCGCTCCTACAACTCGCACGCACCCACCGGGCGGTCCGCAAGCATGCGCCTGGCTCCCGCCAGGGCGTCCGCGAATCCGTGGCATGCCGCATGTGCGGCACTCCGGGACCACGCTGTTCGTAGGAGCCCACCTTGTGGGCGACAGGGGCGACGCTACCGAAGCCATGGAACGATCGCGCACGAGGTGCGCTCCTACAGCTCGCACGCACGCACCGGGCGGTCCGCAAGCGTACGTCTGGTTTCCGCCAGGGCGTCCACGAATCCAGGCGTGACGACGGCCTCGCCGCGCTCCAGGGCCGCCAGCGCCTGGTCGCGACAACCCATCTCGCCCAGCACGGTGGCCAGGTTGTTCCAGCCGGCTGGATGTGAGGGCGCAAGCTCAGTGGCCAGTCGGTAGTGGCGCGCTGCCGACTGGCGGTCGCCGCGCAGGTAATCGACGTTGCCGAGTCCGAGCCGCGCGGCGAAATTGCCCGGCCAACGCGCCAGTGTGGCCCGATAGGCGGTGGCGGCGAGGTCGAACTGCCCGACCGCCTCGAAACCCGCAGCGGCGTCCACGAAGCGCGCCTCCTCGGCGAATTCGGGCACCTGCGCCGGGTCCAGGGTGACCATGGCCCAGCGCCCGCCGCGCTCCCACACGGCGCGGAAGCGGCGCTCGGCCATGCGTTGACGGAATTCGGTTCCTGAGCGGAGCAGCCAGGCGCCACGCACGTCGCGGCCGATGACCACGGCATAGTGCCAGCGCGGCCAGCGCCTGGAACCCAGGTTTTGCAGGACCAGGACCGGGAATGCCTCCGCGAGAGCCACGTCCAGGGCTTCGGCGTCGGGTGGCAGCAGATAGGGCAGCTTGCCGGCGCGGCGGGTCGCGGCGACGAGTTCCAGCTGCAGGCTGCCCTGGCGCTCGGGCAGGTAGACCTGCGGGGCGAGCTTCTCGGGATCGGTGTCGACGCCCGCATGCACCAGCAGCGTGGCCAGGGCGGCGGGTCCGCAATGCCAGGCCTGCTGCGGGAAGAACGGGGTGCCGTCGAGCTCCAGCGCGACCGGCGGCGCCGTTGCCGGACGCAGCGCGCATGCGCCAAGCAGCAGCGCGATCAGCGTAAAGAGGAGGCGCCCTGCGGCGCCTCCATGTGGGACCACGAACTTCAGCGTCGCGTGAAGATGTTGACCACGCCGGTCAGATCGAGCACCAGCAATACCAGGAACACGATGCCCAGGATCACCAGCGCATCGCCGCCGGCCGGCAGCGATTCGAGTCGACCTTCCAGTTGTGCAAGTTCGGCATCGCTCAACGCCGCCGCGCGCAGGCGCGCATCCAGCGGATCGACGCCGAGCTGCACCATGGCGTCGGCCACACGCTCCTGCGCCAGCAGTGCGTCCACCCGGGCCAGGCGCGCCTCGCGCACTTCGGCCTGGGTGACCGTTTGGGTGCTCACGATGGCGCCGTGGGCGGCGCTCGAGAAGCCTGCCAGGGCCAAGCCCCAGACCAGTACATGAACCAGCACGATTCGCAGCAGGGAAAGCAGCATGGTAGCGTTCTCCTTTGCGGGACTTTGGTTGCGGACCCGGCAGGACGCCGGGGCCACCGGTGTTATGCCATACCTGAACGGGGTTTGGGGAGTCAGGCGGCAAGCACGTTCAGCACCGCGTCATCGGGCACGTCCGCGACGACCTCAGCCTGTCCGACCCCGCGCCAAAGCACCAGGCGCAGGCGTTCGGAGAGCGCTTTCTTGTCCAGGCGCATGAATTCGAGCAGGGTGGCTGCCGCGTACGGCGGTGGCCGCGTGTCCAGACCCAAGGCACGCAGCAGGGCTTCCAGACGCCCGGCGGCGGCGGCCTCGGCCAGCCCCAGGTGCGTGCTGAGCGTCGCTGCCTGCAGCATGCCCACCGCCACCGCCTCACCGTGCAGCAGTTCGCGGTAGCTGCCGGCCGCCTCCAGCGCATGGCCGAAGGTGTGTCCGAAATTGAGCAGGGCACGTGCACCGTCCTCGCGTTCGTCGGCGGCCACCACCTCGGCCTTGTGCGCCACGGAGTGTGCCACCGCCTCGATCAGCGCATCGGCATCGCGCGACACCAAAGCTGCGGCGTGGCGCTCCAGCCAGGCGAAAAAGCCCTCGTCGCGAATGGCGCCATACTTCACCACCTCGGCCAGGCCGGCGCGGTACTCGCGGTCGGGGAGCGTGGCCAGGGTATCGATATCGCAGATCACGCCGGCCGGCTGGTGAAATGCACCCACCAGGTTCTTGCCCTCGGGCAGATTGACCGCGGTCTTGCCCCCCACCGAGGCATCGACCTGGGCCAGAAGGGTGGTTGGAATCTGCACAAAGCGCACGCCGCGCATCCAGCAGGCGGCGGCAAAGCCGGCGAGATCGCCGATCACGCCGCCGCCCAGCGCCACGATGGTGGCGTCGCGCTGGGCACCCAGCCGCGCCAGCGCCGAGAACAGGCGTCCGGCGCTGTCCAGGGTCTTGTGTACCTCGCCGTCCGGAAGGATTTCCACTGTTGTCCGGAACCCGGCCAGTGCCGGTTCGATACGCGACAGGTACAGCGGCCCCACCACGTCGTTGGTCACCACCAGCACCTGGCGCCCAAGCATGAGCCCGCGCAGCCAGGCGGCATCGGCAAGCAGGCCGTGGCCGACATGCACAGCGTAGCTGCGCGGACCCAGTTCGACACGGATGCTGCGCACGCTCATGCCGGCTGCATGCCCTGTGCCCGGTACTCGACGATCATCCGCTCGGTCAGGCGCGTCATCGCCTCCACCTTGTCGCTCTCGCCGGGCACCACGATATCGGCCACCGCGGCATAGAGCGGTTCGCGCTGTCCGGCCAGGGCATGCAGACGCGCACGCCGATCCGGTGCCGCCAGCAGGGGTCGCGTGCGATCGCGGCCGAGCCGGCGCAGTTGCTGGTCCACACTGGCCTGCAGATACACCACCAGCCCTCCGCTGCGCAGGCAGGCGCGGTTGTCCTCGCGCAGCACCACGCCGCCGCCCGTGGCCACCAGTTGTCCGCGCGCCGACGCCACCTCGACCAGTGCGCCGTGTTCGCGCTCGCGGAACCCGGACTCGCCCTCCAGCTCGAAGATCAGCGCGATGCGCGCTCCCGTGCGCTCTTCGATCAACGCATCGAGGTCGACGAAGCGCAGGCCAAGACGCTCCGCCAGACGTCTGCCGATGCTGGTCTTGCCGGCACCCATGGGGCCGACCAGGAAGATGTTGGCGGTGTCGATCATGGCGGGATGCTAGCATTGGCGATCGGCGCCCAAGTACATCCCGCATCCGCGTTCTCGACAATGATCCGATTTTTCGTCCTGTTCATGGTGCTTCTCATCGCCCTGTTCACCGCGCGCGTGCTGCAACCGGTGCAGGAAGCGGTCACCATTCCCTTCACCGCCCTGCTGGCCACCGTCAGCGCCTGGCTGATGATGCTGTTCGACGGCAACGTCGGTGCCCAGGGCGTGATCATCTACAGCCTGAGCGAACCATGGGCGGTCGAGATCGCGCCCGGCTGCGACGGCATCGAGGCGGTGATCATCCTGTTTGCGGCGATTTTCGCCTTTCCGGCGCCGTTCAAACACAAGCTGATCGGGTTCGCCATCGGCTTCGTTGCCATCCAGGGACTGAATCTGGTGCGCATCATCAGCCTGTACTACATGGGCCAGTGGAGCATGGTCGCTTTCGAGTGGTTCCACCTGTACCTGTGGCAGGCGCTGATCATTCTCGATGCCCTGGTGGTGTGGCTGCTGTGGCTGCGCTACCTGCCCAGGCGCACAGCGCTCGAATCGGGTCCGCCAAGGCCGGTCGAGGCGTGACGTGAGCGTGCCGCGCTGTCTGATCGCCGGCTGCGGCGACGTCGGCAGTCGGCTGGGCGTATTGCTGGCCGACCGCGGATGGCACAGCTTCGGGATGCGCCGGCGTACAGAACGGGTGCCGCCACCGATCACCGCCGTGGCGGGCGACCTTACCGACCCGGCCAGCCTGACCGACCTGCCCGGTGATCTCGATACCCTGGTGTTCATCGCGGCACCGATGGTGCGCACCCTGGAGACCTACCGGAAGACCTACCTGGAGGGGCCGAGGCACCTTCTCGCGGCCCTGGGCGAGCAGACGCGTCGATTGCGCAGGGCGATCTTCGTATCCTCCACGTCGGTATACGGCGACAGTGGTGGTCAGTGGGTGGACGAACGCACCTCGCCCAGACCGCAGGCCTTCAACGGCGAGATCGTGCTCGAAGCCGAGCGCCTGTGGGCGCGCAGTGGACTGCCGCTCACCGTGGTACGCCTGGCTGGACTGTACGGACCGGACCGGCTGTGGATGATCCGCCGCGTGCAGGAAGTCGGCGCCACCTGCCAGGACGATCCACCGCTGTGGACCAACCGCATCCACGTCGAGGATGCCGCGCGCATGCTGGCCCACATCATCGAACTGGACGCACCGCGACCCCTCTATCTCGGCGTCGACGACGAACCGGCCACCGAATGCGCGGTCATGCACTGGCTGGCCGAACGCCTGGGTGTACCGGAACCACGGCCGGCCAGCGAACCCGTGCGCCACGGGCCGCTTGGCAACAAGCGTCTGTCCAACCGGCTCATCCGGGCCACGGGCTTCGAGTTCATGTACCCCACCTTTCGGGAAGGCTACGCGGCGGTGATCGCGGCCCTGCCTCCGGGCCGCGGTGGCACTTCCGAGCAGGAGACCGCCTGAAGCTGTCCACGCGCGACGCTCGGACTTGTCTGGAGGGTCCCAATACGTCGCAACCTGATAGACTTCGCCCGACACACATGTGAACCGGCCGGGGAGGAACGCTGCATGACAGGCGTGGTCAAGTTCATCGAAATCTCTTCATCTTCCGATGAAGGCATCGAATCCGCGGTGCAGCAGGGGCTATCCCGCGTGGCGCGCACCGTCAACAACATCCGTGGCGCCTGGGTCAACGACATCAAGGTCACCACCAGCCCCGATGGCAAGGTGCAGGAGTGGCGCGTCAACATGCGCGTCAGCTTCCAGGTCGACTGAATACAGCAGGCGGAATCCCACAAGGCAAATGAGGGCAGCGTGAGCGCACGTATCGGATTGCTTGAGGACGACCAGGACCAGGCCCAGCTCTACAAGCTGTGGCTGGAGCAGGCGGGCTACCAGGCCCGCGCCTACTACGAGGCCAACGACTTCCGGCGCCGCCTGGCCAGCGACCCCATGGACCTGCTGCTGCTGGACTGGGAACTGCCCGGCACCAGCGGCATCGAGGTGTTGCAGTGGCTGCGCGAGAACGCCGACCGCAGCCTGCCGGTGATCTTCATCACCGTGCGCGACACCGAAGAGGACATCGTCGAGGCCCTGCGCAACGGCGCTGACGACTACCTGATCAAGCCCCTGCGCGCGGGCGAACTGCTGGCACGCATCAAGGCCGTGCTGCGCCGCTCCGGCGTGGGCGGCGACGAGCAGGCCGCACCGACCCAGCTCGGACCGTATGCGCTCGACCCGGAGCGTCACCGCGTGCTGCTGAACGGCAGCGAAGTGCCACTGACCCAGCGCGAATACGAGCTGGCCGCCTACCTGTTCCGCCGCCAGGGCCGCATCGTCAGCCGCGAGGCGCTGCTGGAGGACGTGTGGAAGATCCACGGCGACGTCGTCACCCGCACCGTCGACACCCACGTCAGCCGCCTCAGGCGCAAGCTGGAGCTCGGCGGCGAGCACGGCTGGCGCCTGACCGCCATATACCAGCACGGATATCCGCTGGAGCCTTGTTGAAAGGCCGGGACTCGGGACTCGGGACTCGTAAGACGTTGGGGTGCGCTGCGCTTACCCCAACCTACGGGCTTCTCCTGTAGTGCCGAGCTTGCTCGGCACAACCCCCTCAACTGCACGCCACCGCCCAAATAGAGCGAACGCCGCGCTGGAAGGACCAGGCCGACCGCGCCATTGACCACGACGCACCCGTGCAAGATAATGCCCGGCTTCCGCATTCTTCCCGAGTAGCTCAGCCGGTTAGAGCAACTGACTGTTAATCAGTGGGTCGGGGGTTCGAGTCCCTCCTCGGGAGCCATCCATGACAAAGCCCGCCTTTCGGCGGGCTTTGTGCTTTCCGGGTGCACCGGCGAAGGTCAGGGGATCATCTGCGCAGTCGGACAGGACACATTCTGGGCCACAAAGACAGCATGCAGCGTCTTGCCATGGAGCTCTTCCACGATCAAGCGCGATCCGTCGGCAATTCGCAACAGCGACGCCTCCTCTGGGGCTCCCGCATCGGTCGGCGTGAGCAGGGTCAAGCCGACCTGCTGCAGATTGTCTCCCCGCTGGCGATTGAAGCCACAGAACTTGTAATCGAGGACATTGGACGTCTCCAACGCCCCATCGATTCCCGTACGCGTACAAAGGCCGAGATCCGGATCGAAGGCGAATCCGCTCAGGCAGGAATTGTAGTTGCCCAGTTCCAGAACGATCGAGGTTGCGTTGCCCGGGAAATAGCAGAAGTGGTTGGGCAGCCCGGGAGGCTTGTTCTTGCCAGGGCGCGGAGCACCGACACCGCGCGAACACAGTCGAAGCAGGAAACTGTCAGGGTCGCCCGGCGCAAAATCGGCGATGGCAAGGTTGAGCTGGGAATTGTCGAAGTTCGCGTCGCCTTCGATCGGTGCAATCTCCACCGTGAAGGAACGGGGCGCGGGTCCGTCCAACACCTCGAACTGCTCTATCGACTCCAGCGTACGCCCTTCCTCGCTGGGATGGGCGGCTGGCCGATTCACGAGACCTGCATTGGATCCGTAGGCCACGGCGAAGACCACATCGTTCGGATTCTCATCGTGCTGCACCGCGAACGCGTTGCCACGATCGTAACCGCGATTGTCGATGCCCTGGTTGGTCACCGAGAGAATCGCGATGTCGTTCTCCACCTCCGGATCCGGACGCTCCGTCCCCCACTCCGAGAGCATTGAAAGGTTCACCGCGAAGAACGGGATCACTTCGAGCAGCGAAGAATTCCTGAAATTGCGGCACCGCGGCGACTCGTCGCCAATGCAGCCGGCAACCTCGCGCGCTTCCCTGCTGATGAAATCGACGTAGAGACCGCGGGCGTTGAGTCTGTACGGCACGGCAATGCCCGCCCTGACCACGGCCGTACCGCCGGGATCGGTCAGATTCCGCGTCGTTCCTTCATCGGAATAGCTGCCGAACCGGGTGATGACGTCGGTGGGTACCGGCAATCCGGTCAGGGGATAGTCGCTTGGCACGCCCGTCCCGTACGCCTCGGTCACGTAGTCGACGACGAAGTCCGAGTACACCGGGATACCTCGAGGCTCATCCACAGAGGGCGGGTAGTGAAACTGGTCCTGGGTGATCAGGGATCCGTCGGGACGCTGGCGCATCAGCAGCTTGTTTTCCATGCGCGCGTCGGTGGCGACGCGGAAGATCCCGTCCACCCGCACCAGGCGACACACCTCGAGGTAGCGGTCACTGTCTCCGGCTTCGACCAGACGGTCTACGAGTTCACCGTTCACGGTCTCCCGGACGAGTTTGTAGTGCTTGTGGGTTGCGTCGTCATTGAACTCGGTCGACGGACGGAATGCAGCCACTTTCACGTAATCCGTACTGCACAGCGGGTCATCATCCACGTTGCAGGCTTCTTCATCCTCCGGCTGGCCACCGTAGTCCTGATGGTCCCGGCAACATGTATTGCACAGATTGGCCTCAAAACGCTCGGTATTCTGGAGATTGGTCACCGACACGCCGAAATTCTTCCTCACCATATTGGGATTGTTCGTGGTCGGCTCGGTGACGCGCCTCGGCGGTACATAGCGCACGCCGTTCCAATAGGTCGCCTCGAACACCGGAGTGTCGCTGCTGGAAAGGCCACCGGCCATGCACTCGCAGTTGATGAATGCCATGTCGACACGGCGCTGCAGCAACGGATTCTCGCTACCGAACTGCTGGTAGGTCTGTATGTTAAATTGTGTGGTGGTGACCGATCCGCGCCGCGACAGTTCGGGCTTGGGATTCGAACTGGCTGCGGCCTGATCGCTGCCGATGGCGATCGGGATGATACCTGCGTCGGATGGCTCGAATATTCGCACCTGCGGACGGCGCGGCGCATTGGGCCGGGTGCGCAGGGTGAGCGCCGAGTCCGCCGGAGTCGCAGCGCTTACGATGTCGGACAGGACCACATCACGCTCCTGTCCGGTGGCGTCGGTCCAACTGACGCGCGTCTGGATGAGCTTGAACTCGCGTCCTTCCACCTCTCCGCCGACATCCTCCACTTCGACGAATTCGCCAGCGCCGTCGTTCGCCGCCGCATCGAAGACGAAGCGCCGGACGGTCGTGAGGCGTTCAAAGCTCGTGCCGCTTCCTTCCAGATCGTCGATGGTCTCGGCTGCAGGCGGATCGGAGCCGATGGACGCGTAATCTTCGCGGTCGAAGAATACCCTAAGGTTCTCCAGCTCCTGCTGGGCCAGAGAGAGCGCCGTGCTCTGCGCCTTGCTGTCGGATGAACCACGTGTCACCTGGACCTGCAACGCCGCCAGCGACAAGAGTCCTACCGACAGGATCACGACGGCTATCAGCACCTCGATGAGACTGAACCCCGCCGGCCCGCGCCCGTTGCGCACAAAAATAGTCATGACGTTTGCACCTCAGTCCGGAATTCCGACGACATCTGTCCATGACCCCGGCACCAAGCCGAAGCGCTTGAAATCGTCGGAGTTGAGCAGGTTTTGAAGCACAGCTTCGTTGTAGATGAACTTCGGGCGACCGCGGACCCGCGCATCTCCCTCGAGCACCACCGACCCATAGACGATCGCGCCGCCCTGGGCACAGAAGCGACCGGCCTGCGCACCCCCGGTGCATGTGTCTGTGGACCCGGAGTCTCGGCCGAACAGGACACCATAGACGACCGTCTTCGCTTGCAGACTGATCGTTCCGTCCACAACCAGGAACACCGGTTCGCGCGGCGTGCCAATGTCGTCGTTGGGCAGCGAGCAGTTGCCGGTTACCCAGATCAATCCGGAAGAATCGATGCCGAGCCCGGAGCAATCTTCCACGATCTGGGCAGCTTCCTTGAGGTAAGCCACATCTGGACAATCGCCCGATTCATCGCGGGTGACGCAACGCTGCGGATCATCGGAATCGAAGTCGATAACGTCGATTCCGAAGAGATACTCGAAAAGGTTGTCATCGAATGGGTCATCGGGATCGTCCAGCCTTGGGGGGCCAAAACTCGGGAAGTATTCGGTCGGCGGCAGGTCGGGCGTGGTGCCCCCGGGCGGACTGGCGGGGTCGTAGTGGAAGAGGAAGTCGATGCCGTAGTCACGTCCGACTCCGGCGCCACCTGCAGTGTGCTTACCCGAAATAAGCCCCTTCTCCGGCGCCAGTCCGTCGCAGAAACAGTCATGGCAGATCTCGATGCCCTGGTAGAACTGGGGACCCCGGTCACCTGCATTGCCCCGAAAGTTCATCAGGAATTCACCAAGATGGCAGGTCTTCACGTCACCGGTTCCCCCGGTGGCGCTGGCGCCAAGCGAAACGTCGCTGCCGGACCAGATGGACAACGCGACGCCAATTCCGCCAGCGTTCGGATTAGGCACGATGTCGGCAGTACCCCCACTGATGTCCACCGTTCCAGAGGCAATGATCGGCACATTGGGCGGGTTTCCGATGATCCGGAAGCTGGCCACTGTCGCCTTGATTTCGGCGCGCGCAGCGGGATCGTCATCCAGGAACCCCCGCGACACCAATGTGATCGCAACCAGACCGTCGAAATCCGGTTCGAACGGAGTAACGCAGCGACGCCGTATACCAGGCGTTGCTTCATCCTCCTCGTCCACCAGGCACAGCAATGCGCCCACCTCGTAGCTCACATCGAAATTGCCCACGGTGTCGTACATGGGCTCGGCGATGATCGAGTCGGGACCCACCAGCAGCGGCGAGCCGCCCCCACGAAACGCAAACAGCGTCTCACGGCGATCGGGATCGCGCTCTGCGCCACATGGGAAGGTTTCGTCGTTCCGGGCACAGCGATTGGTCCGCCAGTAGGCCTCCCACCCGTCCTCCTCGTCGGCGCTGCGAACCAACCGCGCGGCATTCGCCTTGATAACCTCCACCGCATGATTGATACCGGATTCGGCCACCTGCATGGTGATGCGTGCGCGATTCTCGTTGCCGGCCGTGCGCTGCTCGAAGACACCGACACTCAGCGCAAACAGGGAAACGACGGACAGGATCGCCAGCAACAGGATCGCGACCACCACAGTCGAAATGCCCCTCTGGAAGACAGCTGATTTCATGGAACACCTTCCTCGCATGAATGCCTTGTGCGCCGGCACTTGTTGACGTCCGCAAGTGCCTACGGATCAGGGAAGAACACTTCATCGGCGCGCACGCGTACCGACTCGCGCACCCGCCGAAAAACCACGGGGTCGGTTGTCAGTCGCGCCGCAAGATCAATGCCAATCTGACGAACGGTAATATCGACGCCGGCCACATTGCGCTCGATCAGGGCGATGTCGAAGTTGAGCTCGGTGATGTCGATCTGTCGCGCACTGGTGATCGGACGCCAAAGATCGCTGCCGTCCTCACAGTCCGGCAGATCCTCTGACGCAACATCAGATTCGGAGGCATACGCCTCGATGACACCCACGCCATCAACCAGCACGTGCCTGAATCCCTTCAACTCGCGCTGCTGGGGCGTCGCCGCAGGATCGAGGTTCCACGCCCCGCCCGCGGCTGGCCGCCGGTTGTACGCGAGGAGAACACAGTTCCCATCTTCGTTGACTTCGAAGGCGATGAAGCGGTTGCCCGGTTCATTGCTTGCAATACTCTGCTCGGCGAGCGCATCGTGTCCGGCGCGACGTATTTCTCGCGTCAGCAGACCCATCACCACACGAATGTCCTGGGTCAACCGAGTGGCCCGGATCGTCTCCGCGTTCGACTGCACCGTGGCGACGGTGAAGGCAAGCACGGATCCGACCACGACCAGGCTCGCTGCCAGAGCCACCATCAGCTCGACCACCGAGAAACCCCGCGCGTGCACGCCGCACACCCGACAAGGCCACGTTCCTGAAACGTTCAGTCGCCGCATGGCTGGTACCCCGGAAGGGCGCGCGCATCGCCGGGAACGCAAAGGGTCGCGCGGCCAAGTGGATTGAGATCGAAGCGCAGGCGATAGTCGATGCGCTCCGATGGCGAACGCAAGGTGATCGAGCCGCCGGAGCCAAGTTCGGTAAGTGTTCCTGTGGAGGGATCGAAGGTCGCCGCGTCGTCGTCGCTGAAGCCGCTCCTCGCGGTCAGCGTGGTGCCTCGCCTTTCCGACACGCTCTCCGGGAACCGGCCCACTGAGCAACTGTCTTCGGCCGTGCAGTCACATGCGGCGTCGAGCCCTTCCTCGGCCCCGACGCACCATGCGTCGCTGCCTACGTCGCCGAGAAAGGTCACGGTGACAAAGCGGTTGCGCTTGATGCCCTCATGGCGGAACTGGGCCACCGACGTGACCAGCTGCTCGGCGGAACCGCGAATCACGGCACGCTCCCTGAACTCGATGAAACTGGGCACGGCGAACACCGCGATGATGGCGATGATGGCAATGGCGATCACCATTTCGATCAACGTGAATCCGCCGAGACTCGCCCGCGAAGTACTCTTGATGGGTTGTCGTCGCATGGTCGTTCCTGCCTTGACACGGCACAGGTTAGGCAGGGCCAAGATTGTCGGCAACAACAGCACGATGGGCGGCAGCAAAGCTTCGTTGAGCGGGAACGCGCTGCGCTACACTGGCGACAGGCGGTCATCGGGGGGGTCCGATCCGCGCCCGGCAGGTTTCCCGGCAGTGCTGGAATTTCGAGAGACGAATACGATGAAGCGCAAGAGTGGCGGATTTACTTTGATCGAGCTGGTGATCGTCGTCGCGGTCATCGCCATCATCGCGGCCATTGCAGTGCCCCTGTTCAACGACCAGATCCGCAAGAGCAGGCGCAGCGAGGCGGTATCCACCCTGCAGAGCTGGCAATTGCAGATGGAGCAATGGCGCACCAACAATCCGAGCTATGCCAACCTGGCGGCCAGCCCGAACTATCCAGCCACGCCCGCCGCCATCACCTTCTACACCTTCGCCATCAGCGACCAGTCGCCCACGGCCTACACGCTCACCGCCACCGCGCGAGCCGGACAGGAACGCGATCGCGCCAGCGGCGCGGTCTGTACGCCGCTGACCATCCAGATGAACGCGGGCGTCATCACCAAGAATCCGCCCGCATGCTGGTAAGCCCGGCGATTGCCTGAGGACGCTTCGAACGGGGCCGGACCGGACGTCCGCCCCGTTTTCATTCGGGAAACGCGGCAGCCCGGCTGCGCCGCGCCCACCACAGCAAGAACACCCCCAGCACCACCAGCGGCAGCGACAGCAACTGCCCCATGGTCAGCCAGCCGAAGGCGATGAAGCCGATGTGCGCGTCGGGTTCGCGCACGAACTCGACGGCAAAGCGGAACACCCCGTAGAGCAACAGGAACAGCCCGGACGCGGCGTAGCGCGGGCGCGGGCGGCGGGTGAACCACATCAGTGCCACGAACAGCACCAGGCCCTCCAGTCCGGCCTGGTAGAGCTGCGAGGGATGGCGCGCCTCGTGATCGAGCAGGCCGGCTTCGTACAGGGCGCGCACCTGGGACGGGTCGAGGTTGAGGGCGCCGGGGAAGATCACGCCCCAGGGCAGCTCGGTGTGGCGTCCCCAAAGCTCGCCGCCGATGAAGTTGCCGATGCGGCCGAGGCCAAGGCCGATGGGTACCAGCGGGACGACGAAGTCGAAGGCGTCGAACAGCACCACGCTCTGCCTGCGCGACCACCACCATAGCGCCGCCATGCCGCCCAGCAGGCCACCGTGGAAGCTCATGCCTCCCTGCTGCAGGCGCACCAGCATCAGCGGGTCGCGCAGGAAATCGCCGAAGGCATAGAACAGCACGTAGCCGAGGCGCCCGCCGACAATCAGACCGAGCATCCCCCAGAACATCAGGTCGTCGAAGGCGGCCGGCTTGACCCCCGGCAACCGCTCGCCACCCAGCCGACGCCGCCCCAGCCACCACGCCAGTCCGAACGACAGCAGGTACATCAGGCCGTACCAGTGGATGTCGATGATGCCGAGCGGGACGGCGACCGGGTTGATGTCGTGGAGGAAGGGTCGGGACATGGGGGCAGTCAGTCGTCAGATGTCAGTAGCCAGAAGAGCGTGAGGAAACGCGCCTGTAGGAGCGCACCTGTGCGCGACAGCTCTCTGCTTCGGAGCGAGGCGCATGTCGCGCACAGGTGCGCTCCTACAGGGCGCGGCCATGCTCTCCCCTGCTCCCTGCTCCTGCTCCCCGCTCCTTCAAGCTGGCAGCACCCGAAAGATGTACCCCTTGATGTAATCGGTCTCGGGGATGGCGGGATGCACCGGGTGGTCGACATCCTGGTGCAGGTTCACCAGCATCTGCGCCTGGCGGTCGAGGTGGCGGGCGCCCTGCTGCACGGCGTTCAGCAGCTCCTCGCGGCCCAGGTGATGCGAGCAGGAACAGGTGACCAGGATGCCGTCGCGTTCCAGCACCTGCATGGCCATCTCGTTCAGGCGCCGGTAGGCCAGCAGGCCCTCCTTGTGGTCCTTGCGGCGCTTGATGAATGCGGGAGGATCGAGGATCACCACGTCGAAGCGCTGGCGCGCGGCACGCAGCGTGCGCAGCACGTCGAACACGTCGCCGCGTTCGGCGCTGACCTTGCCGGCCAGGCCGTTGCGCAGCGCGTTGTCGATGGTCGATTCCACCGCGTAGGAGGCGCTGTCCACGCACAATACCTGCTCGGCCCCGAGCGCCGCGGCACGCATGCCCCAGGCGCCGACGTAGCTGAACAGGTCGAGGACACGCGCGCCGCGCACCCACGGGTCCAGGCGCCCGCGGTTGGCGCGCTGGTCGAAGAACCAGCCGGTCTTCTGGCCGTGCACGGGATCGACGGCAAAGGTCTGCCCGGCCTCCTCCACCAGCATCGGCTGCGGCACTTCGCCGAAGGCCGCCACCACTTCCTTCGGCAGCCCCTCCATCTCGCGGCTGCCGCCATCGTTCTTCCACAGCAGCGCCTGCGGGCGCAGGACCTTTTCGACGGCGGCGGCGATCTCGTCCTTCATGCGCTCCATGCCGGCGGTGGCGATCTGCCCGACCACCACATCGCCGAAGCGGTCCAGCACCAGACCCGGCACGCCGTCCGATTCGCCGTAAAGGAGCCGGTAGAAGGGGCGTTCGAAGGCACGTTCGCGCAAGGCCAGCGCCACGTTGAGCCGGTGTATCAGCAGCGAGCGATCCAGTGGCCGCGCGGCGCCGCGCTGCAAAAGGCGCGCGCAGATCAGGCTGTTGGGGTGGACGAAACCGAGACCGATCACCTGGCCTGCGGCATCGCAAATCGCCGCCGCTTCGCCCGGCTTGAAATCGATGAGTGGCGTGCGCTCGACATCGACCTCGTTCGAGTACACCCACAGATGTCCGGCGCGCAACCGCCGGTCCTCGCCCTTCTTCAGGGACAGTACGGGATATTCGATGCCTTCGCTCATGGCGCGGGAAGGTAGCAGAAAAGCCGGGACTCGGGACTCGGGACTCGGGACTCGGGGTACGTGGTCACGTTGGGGTGCGCTACGCTTACCCCAACCTACGGCTGTGCAATTTCCGGATTCGGGGCTCGGTAAGCGCCGTCATCGCTCTATCATTTCGACAGCGTGCCACCGTCCCGCACTCCGAAAACTGAAAACTGAAAACTTCTTCACTCAACCCCTCCCCCATGCCCAACGCCCTCGCCACCGAAGCCTCGCTCTACCTGCGCCAGCACGCCGACAACCCGGTCGACTGGCAGCCCTGGGGCACGACGGCGCTTGAGCGTGCGCGTGTCGAAGGCAAGCCGATCCTGCTGTCGATCGGCTATGCGTCTTGCCATTGGTGCCATGTCATGGCGCACGAGAGTTTCGAGGATGCCGACACGGCTTCGGTGATGAACGCGCTCTACGTATGCATCAAGGTCGACCGCGAGGAGCGCCCCGATCTCGACCGGGTGTACCAGCTCGCCCACCAGGCACTGGCCCGACGCGGCGGCGGCTGGCCACTGACGGTGTTTCTCGATCCCGAGGATCTCACACCGTTCTTCGCCGGCACCTATTTCCCGCGCGAGCCGCGCTACGGCATGCCGGCCTTCGCCGACGTGCTGCGCGGTGCGCACCAGTGGTGGCTGGATCACCGCGACGAGGCACGCGCGCAAGGGGCGTCCCTGGCAGCATTCCTGGAGGAGCTGAACAGCGGTGCCGGTGCGGTGCCGGGCATCGATGCGGTCGATGAGGCCTTGCGGCGACTGGCGCACGGCTTCGATCACACGCACGGCGGCTTCTTCGGTGCGCCGAAGTTTCCCCAGCACGGCGCACTCGAACTGCTGCTGGCGCACGCCGGCCGCGATGCCGACGGCGCCGCCATGCTGCGTCGCAGTCTTGCCGCGATGGCCGCGGGCGGCCTGCAGGACCATCTTGGCGGAGGCTTCTTCCGCTACAGCGTGGATGCCGCCTGGCAGATCCCGCATTTCGAGAAGATGCTGTACGACAACGCGCAACTGCTGCCGCTGTACGCGCAGGCCGCGGTACGTTTCGACACTACCGATTTCGCGGCGGTGGCGCGCGCCACCGCGGACTTTCTGGAGCGCGACATGCGCCTGCCCGGCGGCGCCTTCGCCAGTGCGCTGGATGCCGATACCGCGGGCGAGGAAGGGCAGACCTATGTCTGGACCCCGGACGAAGTCGAGGCCCTGCTTCCCGCGGATCAGGCCCGTCTGGTCATGGCCCGCTATGGACTGGACCGCCCCGCCAACTTCGAGGGCCGGCACTGGCACCTGGCGGTCGCTGCGAGTCTGGAGGACGCCTGGCAGGCGGCCGGCCTGTCCGGTAAGGACGTCGCCTCACGGCTGGAAACGGCGCGCCGTACCCTGCTCGATGCGCGCCGGCAGCGCCCGCAGCCGCAGCGCGACGACAAGATCCTGACCGCATGGAATGCGCTGGCCATCGCCGGACTGGCGCGCGCCGGGCGCGCGCTGGGCGACGAGGCCATGCTCGAATCAGCGGCGCGCGTGCTGGAGGCCCTTCGCCGCGACTGCTTCGACGGCGATCGCCTGTACGTCACCGCCCACCGTGTGCAGCCGGCTTTCCTCGACGACCATGCCTACCTGTTGATGGCGCTGCTGGAGATGCTGGCCACCCGTTTCCGTGAAACGGATCTTGCGCTCGCTGTGCAGGTCGCCGACAGACTGCTGGAGCAATTCGAGGACAAGGACGGAGGGTTCTTTCTCACCGCGCACGACCAGGAGCAGTTGTTCCACCGGCCCAAGCCCTTTCTCGACGAATCGCTGCCTTCCGGCAACGGTATCGCCGCGCGCGCCCTGTTGCGCCTGGGTCACCTGCTGGGCGAGCCACGTTACCTGCGTGCCGCCGAACGCGCGCTGGCGGCGGCGTCCGAGGTGCTGCGCCGCCAGCCACATGCCTGTGCGACGCTGGTGCAGGCGCTGGCAGAGCATCACCAGCCGCCGACACAGACGGTGGTGCGGCTCGATGCCGGCGATGCTGCGACCTGGACCGAAGCGCTGCGACGGGCATCGCAGGAGGGCCCGCTGTACCGGTTGCCGCCAGACGGCGACCTGCCCGGTGTTCTTGGCAGCGTGCCGGCAGGCGCTGCCATCGTCTGCCGCGGCACGCAGTGCTCGGCCCCGTTGCGTTCGCCCGAGGCGTTGCTCGACCGGCTGGCGTAGGAGCGCACCCCGTGCGCGACCGTCCCTTCGCTTCGATGCCGCACCAGGGTCGCCCACAAGGTGGGTTCGGCCGCTTCGCGTCTGCGCCGGG
>DAOMOD010000042.1:18663-23728 GCA_035444205.1 Lysobacteraceae bacterium | reverse complement strand
GCTGCTGGTTGTGGTGGTGGCGGCGCCGGTGTTGCTGCTTCCGGTGCTTGCGGTGGTCGGGCTCCTGGCCGCAGTTGGTGGCGCGCTGTTCGGCCTGCTGCTGCCCTTCGTCATCGTGTTTGGCGTGTTCGCGCTGCTGTGGCTGATCCTGCGCCTGGTGGTGGGCATCGTCGGCCTGGTGCTGTGGTGTGTGGGTGCGGTGCTGGCCACGGTGGGCGTGGTGCTGCTGTCGCCGTTGCTGCTGCCGATCCTGGTGCTGGCCGGCCTGTTCTGGCTGGTCCTGCGCGCACTGCGTCCGCACCCGCAGGCGCCGGCGTTGCCGGCGCCGAACTGAGCGTCCCTAGGGCACCACGGTCACCGGCACCGGCGAGGTCTGCACCAGGCTGGAGGCGATCGAGCCGAACAGCACCGCCTTCACCTTGGACAGGCCGCGGCGTCCAACGACGATGTGGGAGGCACCGGTCTCGGTCGCCAGCTCGCCGAACACCTCGATGGGGATGCCAAAGCGCACGCGCGACTCGACTTCAACACCGGCTTCGCGCACCTTGGCCAGTGCCGGCTCGATGATCTGGGTCAGTGCCTTCGATTCCTGGTCGCGCCGCCAGGCGTCGTTGCGCGTCAGCTCGTCCATGGTCAGAAAGGCGTGCGTGGAATGCGGGATGATGCAGGCAAGCAGCAGGCTGTGTCCGCCCGCCTTCGCGCGCGCGATGGCAAAGTCCAGCGCACGCTGGCTGCCGTCGCTGCCGTCGATGCCCACGATCACTAAGTTCGACATGTCGCTTCCCTCCCGGAGATATGTTGAGGCGAATGGTAGGGCACCATGGCGCCCGATGGGTTGATTGCGGTCAAGGCTACTGGCATTGCGCCCAGCGCACGCGATCCTCGCCCTCCTGGATCTGCAGGCGCGTGTAGCGAAGCTCTTCGTATTCGACCAGACGCTCGCACACCCGTTCGGAAACCATGCGGCGCAGCTCCGGTTCGGTCGAGGACAGCGTGAGTACGAGCGTCGAGCGTGTCGCCCAGGAAGCGCTGTCCACCCCTTCCAGCGACTGGACGGCGGCCAGGGCGTCGACGCGGCGCTGGTGCGCCTGCGCTTCGGTCAATACCGGTACTTCGCGCAGCGCCGCTGTCACCGGAGGTGCGGCAGCCTGGTCCGGCAGCCGTGATGGTGACTCGACAGGTGCCGGCAGCGGATCCGCCCCTGGCGGTGCGCTTGCGACTGGCGCCGGTGGTACGACCGGTGCGCGAGAAACCGCCACGGGTGCCGGAGAATCGGGTTGCATGACCAGCAATACCACGCCGCCCGCCAGAACGGCGGCCAGAGCAAGGGCAGACCAGCGCAATGCCACCAGGCGGCGAATCCGCGCCGACACACTGTCGCACAGATCCACGGGCAGCAGCGGCTTGAGCTCTTTCCAGAGGCCCTCGCCGTGCAGGATTTCGATGATGATCGCACCGCGCTCGGGGCGTACATCCGCGTCCACTGCGCCGGAGGTCACCACCATGCCGCCGCCGGCACCTTCGGTGGCGATGGCCGCGCGCAGGTCGCGCATGGTGGCGGCACCGACATGGGTTGCGCCGCCGTGCTTGATCTGCACCAGGTAGCACTGGTTGCCGCGCTCGAACTTGAGGTCGAAACCGCCTTCCCCGGCGCTGCGCGGCTGGTTCGACATGTGCAGGCCGCGCTGGCGCATCAAATCGCCGACCAGTTGCGCGAACTCGCGCCACTTCATCGAATGGAGCCCGGCCAGCCCCGCACGCGCCTCAAGCCTGCGCCTGCGGTTCAGGCCGAGACCGAGGTAGGCGATCAGCGCAGCGGCCAGCGCCGCACCGAGGGCGAACAGGGGAACGAAATCGTTCATCGTTTCGATTGGAACAGGATGGCCCGAGGCCGTCGAGTATAGCCGCGCAAGTGCCTCAATCCGCGATCTCGATCCGGTTGCGACCGAGAGCCTTGGCCTGGTACAGCGCCCGGTCGGCCCGTTCGATCAGCACGCGGGGCCGCAGGCCCTCGCCAGGCTGCACAGTGGCTGCGCCGATGGACAAGGTGAGCGTCGCGGCGATTGGAGAACCCTCGTGGCGCAGGCCAAGCGCCGATACCGCGGCGTGGGTACGCGCGGCGCAACGGCGGGCCTCGTCGACGTCGGCACCCGGCAACAGCACCGAGAATTCCTCGCCGCCATAGCGCATGACCCGGTCGGTGTGCGCGCGCAAGGTGGCGCGAATGGCGGCGGCCACGCGCGCCAGGCAGGTGTCGCCCTCGACATGGCCGTAGCGGTCGTTGAATTGCTTGAAGTGATCGATGTCGAGCATCAGCAGCGACAGTGGCCGACCTTCGCTGGCGCACTGGGCCCAGGCCGAGCGGATCTCCTGCTGGAAAGCGCGCCGGTTGCCGATGCCGGTGAGTGGATCCACCAGGGAAAGCTCGCGCAGACGCGCATTGGCGCGCACCAGCGCCCGGTTGGCGCGATCGAGGTCGGCGCTGCGCTCGGCCAGAGAGCTCATGCTGGCCAGGAGCCGCTCGTGCGTGCCTGCCAGCCGGATGGCGCCGGACAGGTGGCCGGTCAGCACCTCCAGCATGCGTCGGCGCTCGCTGCTGAAGGACTCGCTGACGGCGCTTTCGAGCACCAGGATCCCGAGCAGATCGTTGCCCCAGCGCACCGGAATGGCCAGCGTCGCGCGGGTCAGGCGGTTGGCCTCCAGGTAGGCCGGATCCTCGCGCACGTCGGCGACGAACACGGTCCGTCGCTCGCGAAAGGCCCGTCCCACCAGGCCGCGCTCGGCCGGCCACGGCCGGTTACGCTGCAGGTGCACGACGGAATGGCCGGCGTAGGCCTTGAGGACGAGCGTGCGGCTGCCCTCCACCAGGAGCAGCGTGCACAAGGTCAGCGAGAAGCGCTCGTAGAGGTAGTCGACCACGCGCTGCAGCACGACTTCGAGCGGGGCGTCGGCGAGCATGATGGCGGACAGGTCGGCATGGATTTCGCCGAGATCTTCCAGCATGGCGATGCGCCGCCGCGACTCCTCGCGTTCGAATACCAGCGCGGCGACGCGCGCAGCCGCTTCCAGCGTGTCCACGTGTTCTGCGAAGTCGGTGGATTCGCCATGCTCGACGTTGAGCACGCCGACCGGCTCGCCGCCGAGGAGAATCGGTACCGCAATCTCCGATTGTGTGCTGGCCAGCAACGGCAGGTAGCCATCGTGGCGACGCACATCGGGGACGATCAGCGATCTTCTGGCTCGAGCCGCTTCGCCCACCACGCCCGCCTCCAGCGGCAGGGTGTAGCCGGCATGCACTGGCGAAGCACGGTCGCTGCTGAAGGACTCGTAGCTGAACACGCCGAGCTGACGGTCGACGCGGGCAAAACCCACCCAGTCATAGCCGGTCAGGCGGCGGATCTCGCCGCTGGCCGCAGACAGCGCCGCACGCAGGCCATCGTTGGCGGCGACGGCAGCCGTCATGGCCGCCAGTACGCCTTCGCTCGTCCGGCCGGGCCTGCGATCCTCATTCATGGGCGGCTGGAAGTGCAGACATGTGGCGGATCGATCCCCGGCAATCACGAGCATCACGGGGTTCCATCATAGCAATCGCAGGAGGTGACCCGCTCAGCCGAACGTGGACCAGGCCTCGCGCTGTGCGAGGCTCTTTGCTGCTTCAGTTCAGTCGACCTGGGCCAGCACCATGACGCGCTTGCCGTGGACCAGCTGTTCGTAGCCGTCCTCGGGTACCGGCAGCACTTCGGCACGGGCGAAGCCCACCTTGCGCAGGATCCACAACAGGGCCTCGGTGCTCGGCACCAGGCAGATGCCGGTGGTGCTGGCTTCGGGGCCGTGGGTGTCGTCGGTCTCGTCGATGACGCCAAAGCTGCCCTTCAGCGGGCGCACGAAGCGATAGCTGCCGTAGTCGACCATGCCGCTCATGCCAGGGACCACCTGGGTCTCGATCAGGCAGGCGCGACGGCACAGCGCGCGCGCCACGCGCAGGGCGCCGACCGGGTTCTCCAGGTGGTAGATCAATCCGAAACACAGCGTCAGGTCGAAGGGCCCGCCGCTGTTGTCCATGGTGGTTTCGTGCACGTCGCGGCGGGCTACCTCAAGGCGCTCGTGGCCGAGGATGTCGCGCATCAGGCTGGCATCGGCCACGTGCTCCGCCCGCGCATCCAGTGCCAGCACGCGGCCGAAGCCGCGCGCGGCCAGGTGACAGGCAAACCAGCCCTGGTGACAGGCGATGTCGACGGCGCTGAGGCCCGAGAAGTCGTCGCCGAACAGGCGCGCCAGTGCGGAGTCCAGCATCTGTCGGCGCGTGAAGTGGATCGCATCGAGAGCACCGCCGTCGTAGGTCGACGTGGTGCTGCCGCCAGGCAGCTGGAACGGATAGAACCAGGTGCGCGACAGTGCCATGGACTCGAGTGCTGACATGGGGTGGGGTGTACGGACAGGGGCGGGAAGTGTAGCGGCTTAGTACACTTCACGCCCATGAAGGACCCCCTCTCCCGTGCCCGCCGCCTGTCCGTGGCGCCGATGATGGACTGGACCGACCGTCATTGCCGGTACTTCCATCGCATCCTCGCGCCCGACGCCCTGCTCTATACCGAGATGGTGACGACCGGCGCCGTGATCCACGGTGACCGTGAGCGCCTGCTCGCCTACGATCCCGCAGAACATCCGCTGGCGCTTCAGCTTGGCGGCAGCGATCCTGCGGAACTCGCCACGGCGGCGCGCATCGGTGCCGATCTCGGTTTCGACGAGATCAACCTCAACGTCGGCTGTCCGTCCGACCGGGTGCAGTCGGGCCGTTTCGGCGCCTGCCTGATGCGCGAGCCCGGCGTGGTGGCGGAGGGTGTCGCAGCGATGATCGCATCGGTGCCGGCCTCCGTGGCGGTCACCGTGAAATGCCGGCTGGGGGTGGATGAGCAGGACGACTACGATGCGCTGCACGGTTTCGTCGACGCAGTGGCCGCTGCCGGCTGCCGCATCTTCATCGTGCACGCACGCAAGGCCTGGCTGTCGGGCCTGAGCCCGAAGGAGAACCGCGAAGTGCCGCCGCTTCACTACGATCGCGTCT
>DAOMOD010000042.1:16684-18653 GCA_035444205.1 Lysobacteraceae bacterium | reverse complement strand
CGACGGATGGCGTGGACTCTTGGCTCAGCTGGTTCGACTGAAGCGGGAGCGCCCGGACCTGACCGTCGTGATCAATGGCGGCATCGTCGATGTCGATCAGGTGCGCTCGCACCTGGCGCACTGCGACGGGGCGATGATCGGTCGTGCCGCCTACCACGAGCCATGGGTCCTGCACCGCATGGCGCGCGCGGTGTTCGCCGACGGGTACGATGCCATGGCCCGCGAGGACGCCATCCTGGCCATGCGCGGCTACGTCGAAGCGCACCTCCAGGCGGGCGAACCACTGAAGCACATCATTCGTCACTGGCTCGGTCTGTTTCACTGCGAACCGGGCGCACGCGGCTTCCGCCGCACCCTGAGTGAGGGCGCACACCAGCCCGGCGCCGGCTGGCAACTGGTGGAGCGGGCGCTCGGTCACCTGCGGCAGTCGGCGAGGGCGGCGGCATGAGTGTGTTCGACGACGCCGACGCCTTCCTGCGCACAACCGCGGGCATCATGCCTTTCGCGCCAGGCACTGCGCGCGGCGCGTTTCTGGTCTCGCCGGACGGCTTTGGCGAGCCGTCGGAAACCCGTAACGACAACCGCTACATGGTCGAGGACGCCATTGATCGGGAGCGCGCGCTGGCCGAGCACCGGGCCCTGGCGCGCGCGCTGACCGCCTCGTTGCCGGTGACGGTGTTCCCCGGCGATCCCGAGGCGCCGGATGCGGTATTTCCCAACAACGCCTTCGGCACCGCAGCGGGGCGTTACGTGGTCGGGCGCATGCGCTGGCCGGTGCGCCGCCGCGAGACCGCACGCCAGGACATCCGCGCCTTCTTCCGCGACGTGCTCGGCTACCGCGAGATCGACCTGTCCACGCGCCATGAGCTGGTGGCCGAGCTGACCGGCTCGCTGGTGATCGACCGCGCGCGCGGCATCGGCTACTGCGGTACCTCGGAGCGCTGCGACGCCCTCGGCGCGGCGGCCATGCACGAGGCCTTCGGCCTGCGCGCCACGTTTCGCTTCGCGCTGGCCGCAGGGGAGTATCACACCAACGTGGTGATGTCCTCGCTGGCTGGACGTCTGGTGGTGATCGCACCCTCGGGATTTGCCCGCGAAGCCGACGCCGAGGCCGTCGTGGTCGCCCACGGCGGCCGCGCCGTCATCCTCTCGGAGGCCGAAAAGGCAGCCTTCGCCGGCAACTGTATCGCCCTCGATGCGCGCACCGTGTGGATGAGCGAGCGCGCCGCCGATGCATTGGCAGCGCACAACCGGCGCAGCCTCGAACAGGCGGGCTTCCGCATCGCCAGCGTGGCGCTTCACGAGCTGGAGAAGGCCGGCGGCAGTCTGCGCTGTTGCGTGGGGGAGATTTTCTGAGGCGCCACCTTCACCGTTCCGTGTACATTCAAGCGAAATATGCGACGTTGCGCCCCGTCCCGGCACCGGCACTGCCTTGTTTTTTCTTTCGCCGTCATTGGCTTAGCGTCCGGCAGTTCAGACCGGATTCACTGCCCCGCGGCCAGACTCGTGCCAGATCCAACGATTTCCCCGGCGCCGGAGCGCCGCTAAGATGACCCCCATGACGCCCATCCCGGCATTGTTCAAGACGATCCTCGCGGTCGTGCTCGGCCTGCTGCTGGCCGTGCCGGCGGCGGCGCAGTCCTTGAATGACACGGTGCGCCGGATCGAGCGCGAGACGGGCGGGCGCATTCTCTCCGCGGAAACGGTCGTGTCCGGCAACCGCGAGGTCTATCGCATCAAGGTACTGACGCCCGATGGACGGGTGCGTGTGGTGCAGGAGCCGGCACCGGCCGGTAGCCGTACGCTGCCGTCCGGACGCGAGGCGCTGCGTCGCGACGAGACGCCCGAACGCAACGAGCGTGCCGAGCCGCCGCGCGAGCGCAGCTACGTGCCGCGCCGGGAGCGTTCGCGCGAAACGCCTGCGCAGCAGCGCACCGAGCCGCGTGAGCCGCCGCAGGCAGTGCGCGAT
>DAOMOD010000042.1:0-16669 GCA_035444205.1 Lysobacteraceae bacterium | reverse complement strand
GGGCCGTGGCGAGCGTCGCGACGACTGACATGGCCGGTCGTGCTCCAGGCGCGATTCCGGTGCGGCCGATCCACGAGACAACAAGCTGAGGAGCTCTGGCTATGCGGATATTGCTGGTGGAAGACGAGGCGCCATTGCGCGAGACCCTGGCGGCGCGATTGAAGCGGGAGGGCTTTGCGGTGGATGCCGCGGCCGACGGCGAGGAGGGACTGTTTCTGGGCAAGGAGGTGCCCTTCGACGTCGCAGTGATCGATCTTGGCCTGCCCAAGCTGCCCGGCATGGATCTGGTGCGCAGGCTGCGCGAGTCGGAGGCGCGCTATCCCATCCTCATCCTCACCGCGCGCTCGAGCTGGCAGGAGAAGGTGGAGGGACTCAAGGCCGGTGCCGACGACTACCTGGTCAAGCCCTTCCACGTCGAGGAACTGCTGGCGCGCATGAACGCGCTGATGCGCCGCGCCGCCGGCTGGAGCAAGCCGGTCCTCACCTGCGGGCCGATCACCCTCGACACCACCGCGCAGACGGTGGCGGTGGAGGGCGCCAACGTCGACCTCACCAGTTACGAGTACAAGGTGCTCGAGTACCTGATGCTGCATGCCGGGGAGCTGGTGTCCAAGGCCGACCTCACCGAGCATATCTACCAGCAGGATTTCGATCGCGATTCCAACGTGCTCGAAGTGTTCATCGGCCGACTGCGCCGCAAGCTCGACCCCGAGGGGGCACTCAAGCCGATCGAGACGGTGCGCGGGCGCGGCTACCGCTTTTCCATTCCGCGCAGCGAATAGCGAGCACCGCCGTGAGGGGGCGGCCCTGGTCCCTGCGTGCGCGGATGCTGACCGCCGCCGCGCTGGCACTCATGGCCTTCCTCGGCCTCACCGGACTGGCGCTCGACCGCGCCTTCCGCGACAGCCAGCTGTCGGCCCTGCAGGATCGCCTGCAGGGCTACCTGTACGCCTTTCTGGCCAATACCGAGGTGACCCGTACCGGCTCGCTGCTGCTGCCCGAGCCGCTTCCGGAGCCGCGCCTGGAACGGCCCGGTTCCGGCCTGTATGCCGGCATCAGCGGTCCCGTGCATCGCTGGGAATCGCCGTCGGCGATGGGGCGTGCGCTGCCCTTCGATCTCGAACTGGCGCCGGGCGACAAGCGCTTCCTCGGACCGTTGACGACCGTGGTCGGCGGGGTCTACCTGTTGAGCGAGGGCGTCGCCTTCGAGGCCGGCGGCCCCGATGGTGAGGACATCTTCATCACCCTGCACATCGCCGAGCACGAGCGCGGCCTGAACCGCCAGGTGGCGGTGTTCCGCGAGATGCTGTGGACCTATCTCGGCGGCGCGGCGATTCTGCTGCTGGCGTTGCTGCTGGTGGTGCTGCGCTGGAGCCTCAAGCCGCTGCGTCTGGTGGCACGTGAACTCGGTGCCATCGAGCAGGGCCGGCGCGAGCGCCTGAGCGAACGCTATCCGGACGAACTGGTTCCACTCACCGCCAACCTCAACACCTTCATCGAGGCCGAGCGCGAAAACCTGGCGCGCTACCGCCATACCCTGTCCGACCTGGCGCACAGCCTGAAGACGCCGCTGGCGGTGGTGCGCAGCCAGATGGAAAGCGGTGAGCCCCCGGACGTATTCCGCAGCCATGTCGGCGAACAGATCGACCGCATGGACGCCATCGTCGCCTACCAGCTGTCGCGCGCCGCCACTTCAGGACACCGGACCCTGGCCGCGCCGCTGTCCATCGAGACGCGTGCCGAGGCGTTGGTGACCAGCCTGGAGAAGGTCTACGCCAGCAAGAACCTGCTCTGCGAGTTCGACATCGATCCCGCGGCTCGCTTCTTCGGTGAGGAGGGCGATCTGATGGAGCTGCTCGGCAACCTGCTGGAAAACGCTTTCAAGTGGGCACGCCATCGCGTGCTGCTGACGGTGAAGCCACTGCAACCACCAGGAACGCGCCGCCCGGGACTGTTGCTGGCGGTGGAAGACGACGGTCCCGGCATTGCCGAGGACCAGGTCGAGAACGTGCTGCAGCGCGGCGTCCGCGGGGACGAGCGCGTGCATGGCCACGGCATAGGCCTGGCCATCGTGCAGGACATTCTCAAGGCCTACCGGGGACGCCTGGAAGTGGCGCGCTCGGAACTGGGCGGCGCCCGGTTCGTCATCGACCTGCCGCCGTTGGTGTGAGCGCACGAGGCGAGGCGGAAACGAGATCAGCTCAGGCCGCGATCTGCGGTCGGTAGAAGCGTTGCAGCAGAGCGTGCACATCCGGCATGGCTTCGGCCAGCACCGCGGGGGCCGAGAACAGATACTCGCTGGTGACCGCGAAGAACTCGTCCGGACCCTCCGCCGCGTAGGGGTCGATCCGCGGTTCCTCTTGGCGGTCGAGCTGGGCATGGAGATCGTCGAAGGCCTGCTGCATGCCCTGCGTCCAGACACGCAGCGAAAGTCCAGGCGGCAACGGCGGCAGACCGTCGGCGGCGCCGGTCAGCATGTCGAGCTTGTGCGCGATCTCGTGCACCACCAGGTTGAATCCCTCGTAGGGTGCGGCGAGGTCGGCGGCAATGTCCTCCCATGACAGGATCAGCGGGCCGCGCTCCCAGGCTTCGCCGGCCAGCTCGTCGGGGCCCTCGGTGACGACGCCTGAGTCGGCATCGTGCCAACTGCGGTGCACGCGGAAGCCGCCCGGATAGAGCACCACTTCGCGCCAGCCACGCAGCCAGTGAAAGCCCAGATCGAGCACGGGCAGGCAGGCCAGAGCGGCGACGACACGGCATTGGTCGGGAGACGGTTCGAAGTCGGCGGCGCCGACGATGCGCTTGCGCGCAAGAAAACGCTCGCACAGCGCCTTGAGTCGGTCGGTCGCCGCTCGATCCAGGGAAGCGGCCAGCGGAACCGTGGAAAGCGTGCGACGCCAGTCCGTTTGCTCGATCGCGGCGATGGGGAACAGGCGGTCGTAGAGATGGCCGAAAAAAGACATGCCGGCATCATGCCGGCATGGGGGGAAAAGACAAGGACGGCGACAGGAGGGGAGGGGGGAAGGGGGTTCGCCGCCCTTGTCGGTTGCTGTCGGGTTCTTGTGACCCGATCGGGGGGAGATGATTCCTTGCCTGCTACTTCATCATGCCGGGCAGCAGCGACTGCCAGCGTAGTGTGGCGCGCTCGCCTGAATCGGTGCTGCTGCCGCCGCGGGTCATCGCAACGATCGGTGTCCTGTTCTCGTCCTGTGCGCGTGCTGTCACGGCGATAGGACGAACGGTGGCTTGGGCCGGTGTTGCCGCCAGCTCGGCCGGTAGCGCTTCTTCAAGCAGCATGCGGCTCGTTTCCAGCATGCGCGCATGGATATCGCGCTCGATGGTGGCGACCGCGTCATGGCCGAACTGTTTCATGGCGGCGGCGAGCGGCGTCTCGGAGCCGGCGGCGCCGGCGCAGCTGCCGCTGGCGACCAGGCTTGCGGTCAGGATAATGAGGGCACTCTTCATCAGGCGGATCATGGCGGGCTCGGGGTCGGGGTGGAAGCTCGCAACTTCCCATGCAGACAGCGTGCCAACCGTGCACCGATCCGTATATGTACGATATTTCAACAGGTTACGACCCATGGCCGGTTTCGCTCGCGCTCCCGATGTCCGCATGCGAGTGTCCGTTTGCGGATGCCGGACAGGGCACGGACGCCGTTTGGCTTAGTACACTGCGTCGTCATGCCTGCATCGCCCCCTGCAACGTCGAAACCCCTGCAACGCGTATCCGCGGCCGCGCTGCAGCGTGCGCTGCGTGCCGGTATCGCCCGCGTGCTGTTGCGTCGCGAACACCTGAATCGCATCAACGTGTTCCCGGTGCCCGATGGCGATACCGGCAGCAATCTGTCGTTCACGCTGCATGCAGTGCTGGGCGGTGCCCTTCGTGGGCGCGAGGCGCATGCGGGGGTGCTGTTGACGCGCGTGGCCGAGCACGCCATCGATGGCGCGCGGGGCAATTCCGGAGCCATCCTCGCCCAGTTCTTCCAGGGAGCCAGCGAGGCCGTCGGCGATGTCGCCGTGTTGGAGTCCAGCCACCTGGCGGTCGCCGTCAGTTCCGGATCGCGGCAGGCGCGCGAGGCGCTGTCGGAGCCGAAGGAGGGTACCGTCCTCAGCGTGATCCAGGCGTTTGCGGTCGAGCTCCAGGCACAGGTGCAAGGCGGCATGCATGACCTCAGGGTGGCGCTGGCGCAGGCGGTGGCGCGTGCCCGCGAGGCGCTGGCCGACACTCCGCGACAGTTGGCCGTGTTGCGCGCAGCCGGCGTGGTCGATGCCGGCGCGCAGGGTTTCGTCGACATGGTGGAAGGCATGCTCGAGTTTCTCGAGCAGGGGCGCCACGTGGCGCGGATCGAGACGGCCAGGGAGTCGGCGCCGGCCATCGACGCCGCAGGCGCCGAGCCGGTCGACCCCGAGCATCGTTTCTGTACCGAGTGCATGGTCAGCGGCGACGGCGTCGACCGCGGCGCCCTGCGTGCGGCGTTGGCGGCGATGGACGCGATCAGCGTGGTCATCGCCGGTACCCGCAGCAAGGTGCGCATCCACGCCCATGTCGCCGATCCGGCACGGCTGTTCGACGTCGCGGCCGGCTTCGGCGCGGTCAGCGCGCGCAAGGCTGACGACATGCTGGCGCAGGCGCGCAGTCGGGGGGAGGGTGCCGCGCAGGTGGCGGTGGTCACCGATTCAGGAGCCGATCTGCCGGACTTCGCCTACGAGGATCTCGGCATTCACGTGGTGCCGGTGCGGCTCAGTTTTGGCGATGCCGATTATCTCGACAAGGTGTCGCTCTCCAGCGAGGAGTTCTACCGCGAACTGGCCACCAATCCGCTGCATCCGCGCACCTCGCAGCCGCCGCCCGGCGACTTCCGAAGGCTCTACGAGTTCCTGCTCTCGCACCATCCGGCGGTGCTCAGCGTAAACCTTTCGCGCCGGCTGTCCGGTACCCTGCAGGCCGCCGAAGCCGCTGCGGAGCGCCTCGACCCCGATCGCATGCGTGTGCTCGACACCGAGAACGCGGCCGCTGGCCAGGGACTCCTCGTCATGTACGCGGCCGAAGCGGCAAAGGCCGGACTGGACGCCGATCAGGTGGCGCGCCTGACCCGCGCCATGGTGGCGCGCACGCGAACCTTCGCGGTCATGCCCAACCTGGCCTATGCAGTACGTGGCGGGCGTCTGAAACCGGGCGTGCGGCGCATCGCTGACCTGTTGCGCCTGACCCCGGTGCTCACCAATCGTGGCGGTTTGCTCAAGCCCGCCGGCGCGCTGCTCGGGCGCCACGATCTGCCGCGCCGCTTTGCCGCCTGGGTAGCGCGGCGCGTGGACAGTGAACTGCCGTGTCGGCTGCTGATCGGTCATTGTGGTGACGAGGCGGCCGGGGCGGCGCTTCGCGAGGCGCTGCGCCAGCGCATCGCGCTGATCGAACGAGACGACCTGGTGGCCACCGGAAGCGCGGTCGGTGCCCATGCCGGACCCGGCGCATTGGTGGTGGCGGTGCAGGCCTACGTGCCGCCGGAACTTCTGCTCAAGGAGCTCGCCGGGGCATGACGCTTCTGCTCGGCAAGGTGATGGTGGCCTACCTGTTGGGGTCGCTGTCGGGCAGTCTGCTGCTGGGGCGCCTTCGCGGTGTCGATATCCGCAGCCAGGGCAGCGGCAACGCCGGCGGCACCAACGCCTTCCGCACCCAGGGCGCCGTGTTCGCACTTGGCGTGGCCGTCATCGATATCGGCAAGGGTGCGCTGGCGGCCTGGATCGGCGGCCTCGGGCCGGGCGAGGCCGGGTCGCTGCAAATGCACGCCGCAGCGGCCGGTGCCGCCGCCGTGCTTGGCCATTGCTATCCGCTGTGGCACGGCTTTCGCGGCGGCAAGGGCGCGGCCACGGCGGTGGGTGTGGTGGCGCTGCTGATGCCGGCGCTGCTCGCGCCGATGCTCGGCTTGTGGCTGCTGGTGCTGATCCTCTCAGGCTGGGTCAGCCTGGCCACCATGGCGGCGGCGCTCGGACTCGCGACGTTCGCCATGATCTGGTACGAGGCGTGGCCGTTGCGCCTGCTGGCGCTGTTCCTGCTGGTGCTGATCGTATTCGCCCATCGCGCCAACATCGCCAGGCTGTACCGCGGTGAAGAGTATCGCTTCGCGCGCGCGCGCCTGCTGCACCGGCTGTTCGGAAAGTGAATCGCGCCGATCTGCTTCTGGCGCTCTCCGGGGCAACCGAAGGCGTCTCCGGGGAGAAGCTGGCGGAGCGCTTCGGGCTGAGCCGCAGCGCGGTGTGGAAGGCGATCCAGGGCCTGCGCGCCGAGGGCCTTGGCATCGATGCCGTGGCCGGCCAGGGCTATCGGCTGGCACAGCCGCTCGACCTGATCGACGAGGCCGCATGGCGGATGCAGATGGGGCCGCGCATTGCGGCTCGCTTCGACAGCATCGAAGTGGTGTGGCGCATCGATTCCACCAGCACCGAACTGCGCCGCCGCCAGGCCGCCGGCGACCACGGACGCCGGCTGCTGCTCGCCGAATCGCAAAGCGCCGGGCGTGGGCGTCTGGGTCGCGCCTGGAGTTCGCCGCCCGCGGCCAACCTCTATCTCAGCCTGGGCTGGCGCCTGGCGCGACCGGCCTCGGCGCTGGGTGGCCTGTCGCTGGCACTTGGCGTGGCGGTGGCCGAGGCGCTTTCCGCCATCGGCGTCGACGGCATCGGCCTCAAGTGGCCGAACGATGTGTTGCGTCACGGTCGCAAACTCGGCGGCCTGCTGGTGGAGCTGGGCGGCGAACTCGGCGGCCCGAGCGACCTGGTGGTGGGCTTGGGGCTCAATGTGCGCATGCCCGCGAGTGCAGCCCAGGGCATCGATCAGCCCTGGGCCGATCTTGCCGATGTCGGCTCTCTGCCATCGCGCTGCATCATCGCCGCCAAGGTGGTTGGCGCCATGGTGGCAGCGCTCGATGGCTACGACAGTCAGGGCTTTGCGCCGTTCCGCTCGCGCTTCCATGCGCTCGACGCGCTTCGCGGGCAGGACGTGAGCGTGCGCGACGGCGAACGCCGACTTGCCGGCGTGGCCCTTGGCGTGGATGCCGAGGGCGGCCTGTGCGTGCGCCATGCCGACGGCGAGCGCGTCCATCGTGGCGGGGAAGTGAGTCTGCGATGAAGCGACTGTTGCTCGATCTTGGCAATACACGGCTCAAGTGGCGCCGCTTCGATGGCGCCGCGCTGCTTGACGAGGGTGCGCTGGCGCATGCGGACGCGCATTTCGACGAGGGGTTGGACGCGCTGGCCGCGTCGGCATCCGACTGTGCCGCCTGGCTGGCCAGCGTGGCGCCGGATGCCCTCACCAGCAAGGTCGTCCGCCAGCTTGCCGTGCATCTTCCGCTCGCGCCGCAGCGGGTGCGCGTCCAGCAGGATATGGCTGGCCTGCGCCTGGTGTACGCCGACCCCCAGCAGCTCGGCGTGGACCGCTGGCTGGCCATGCTCGGCGCGCGTCGCGTGCATGCCGGACCATGCGTGGTGGCGTTGGCGGGCACCGCGCTGACCCTGGATGCCGTGGATGCCGAAGGCCTCCATCTCGGTGGTCTCATCGTGCCCGGGCTCGGCCTGCAGCGACGGGTACTGACCGAAGGTCCCCTGTTCCTGCGTGGCAGCGACGCGGCGCCGGTGCTGTTCGCCGACAGCACCGCGCATGCGGTGGCCAGCGGACCGGCGCAGGCCCTGGCGGCGCTCATCAAGCGCTTTGCGACCGCGGTAACCGAACGCTGTGGTGCCGCGCCCACAGTGTGGCTCTCGGGCGGCGATGGCGGGCGGCTCGCAACACTGCTCACGATGCCCGCGAAGACGCATCCGGAACTCGTGCTCGAAGGGCTGGCCAGCATCCTGACGCTACAATGCCCCACCTGATTCGCGGCCGCCCGGCCCCACCCACCGATCCATGATCTGGCGCGTACTCCTACTGCTGCTGCTGGCGGGAAACATCGGCGTTGGCGCCTGGCTGCTGCTGGGCCCGGACCCTTCCGTGCGCGTACAGCTCGTCGATGTCGATCCCGGCGTGCCGCGCCTGGTGCTGCTGGCCGAACGCGAGCGCGAGCGGACCGACCTGGAAACGGCAGCAGGCGCACCGGTTGCTGCCGAACTGGCCGCCGCCCCCGAACCCTTGTCCGCGTTGCCTGCCAAGCGCTGCCACACCCTGGGACCGTTCTCCACCCAGGCGGAGCTGCGTCGCGTGATGGACGTTCTGGCGCCGCTGGCCGAGCGCATCCAGTTCCGCGAGGGCCGGCAGATGGCTTCGCGCGGCTACTGGGTCTACATTCCGCCCCTGCCCACGCGTTCCGAGGCGCTGGGCGTGGCCCGCGAACTGTCCGCGCGCGGCATCCGCGACTATTACGTGGTCACTGCCGGCGACCAGGAGAATACGGTCTCGCTCGGCCTGTTCCGCGATCCGGACAATGCCGAGCGACGGCGCGCCGAAGTGGCCGCGCTCGGCTTCGCGCCGGCGCTGCGTGCGCGCAGCGAGGAACAGAACGTATGGTGGGTGGACATGGCCGAGGATCCGGCGGCGCCGGTGGACTGGCGCAGCCTGCTCAGCACGCAGGCCGCAGACACGGCGCGAGAGGTGCCCTGCGGGTAATCGGCGACAGGCGCGTTACAATGCGCCGCGTGCTGGCGTAGCTCAGTTCGGTAGAGCGTCTGCCTTGTAAGCAGAGGGTCCTCGGTTCGAATCCGGGCGCCAGCACCATCCGTTTCCCTCCGGGGCGTCCAGGACCACCGATGTCCGAATACGATCCACTGGCAGCGCTTACCGCGGATTACCGGAGCAAGCTGCCGCGCCGCCGCCTTGCCCTGCTGGCGTTGTGGCAACGGCTGCCCGAGGATTCCGACGCACGTGGCATCGCCCCGGAACTCAGACTCCAGGTGCATCGGCTGGCGGGTTCCGCAGGCGCCTACGGCTTCGACCGGCTCAGCCAGGCCGCGCGTGTGGTCGACCAGTCGCTCAAGGTCTGGCTGGCCAGCACGCCGGATCAGCGCACCCCGATCGATCATCTGGTGGACAGCACGCGACGGGCGTTCGACGACCTGATGCAGGCGTTCGACGACGAAGGCACGGAACTGCTTCCGGTGGCGGTGGAGCTGCACGGCGGCTTCGACCTGATCCAGGTCGAGGACGACATCGAGCAGGCGCACAGCCTGGGCGCTGCCCTGATGCGTCTTGGAATGCGCGTGCGTCACGCACCCGACGACGTGAGCTTCTGGGACGTGCTGGCCGAGGGCCGCCCGGATGCGATCCTGATCGACTACTGGATCGGTGCCGAGACCGGCGCCGACCTGGCGCGCGCGCTGCGTGCCACACCCGGCTATGAACGTCTGCCCCTGCTGTGCCTTACTTCCGACACCAGCAACGACGTGCGAGTCGACGCCCTGGCTGCCGGCTGCGACGAGGTGTTCAGCAAGGTGCAGTCGGCGCCGCAGCTTGCCGCCAGCATCTGCGCCTGGGCGGCGAGCGTGGTGGAGTAGGCGACACCTGGCGTAGTCACTCCGGTAACCGGCGTCTGCACGAAGACCTGTGGCCGCGTTTCAACTTGCGCGCCGCACCACCAGCAGCGCGACATCGTCTTCCACCGGCGCCCCGGCGCGATGCTCGTCCAGCGCGTCGACGATGCGCAGCAACATCGGCGCGGGCGGCTGGTCGAGGTCGATGGCGTGGAGCACGCCAAGCTTTCCGAACGGCTGTTCGCCAACGTTTTCCTGTTCGATGACGCCGTCGCTGTACAACAGCAGGCCGTCGCCAGGAGCGAGTTCGATGGCTTCGCTCTGGTAGTTCGATTCCGGCACGACGCCGAGGGGGATGCCGCCCCGGCTGTTCAGGGCTTCCACGCCGTGGCCGAAGCGCAGGGCATGGCTGTGTCCGGCGTCGACGTAGTAGCCGCGACCTTCGGCGCTGAATACGCCGAGCCAAAGGGTGACGAAGCGTCCGCCGGACGCCTGTCGCAGCAGGTGCGCATTGAGGCGGGTGAGCACGGCGGCGGGATCGGCATCGAACTCCATGGCGGCGCGCAGATAGGCCTGCACCGAGGCCATCAGCAGGCCGGCGCCGAGACCGGTGCCGGAGACGTCGCCCAGAAGGACCGCCAGGCTGCCGTCGGGCAGGGCGAATACGTCGGCCAGGTCGCCAGCCACGGCGCCGCCCGGCTGCACCAGCAAGGCATAGCCGAGTTCGCCATGCGCGCCGTGGCTGGCCGGGGCGATACGCGCCTGGATTTCGCGGGCGATGTCGAGCTCGGCTTCCAGCGCGATACGCCGCTGTTCGCTGTCGCGCTGCTCGATGGCGCGCAGCGCGGGGCCCACCAGACGTGTCAGGGCATGGCACAGTGCCGGCGCATCGGCCTGCGCTTCGGCGTCCATGAAGTCGGTGTCGAGGTAAAGGAACAGCGGCGGATCGCAGTCGCCGGGCAGCGCCACGCACAGCGCACGCTTGAGTTCGGCATCCAGCAGCGAGCGCTTCAGGCGGTCGCGCGAGGGTGCTTCCAGCACAGCCATGTCCTGTCCTTCGGCGGCCTTCAGCAGGGTGGCGCTGAGGCGCACCGGCGCGTCGCCCGGTGCCGGTGCCGGACGCTGGCACAACACCCTTGGCTGGCCGTGGACCGGTCGCGCCACGATCACGGAGCGCCGGTAGCCGGACCCGGCCAGCGCGTAATCGGCGAGTAGTTCCAGCAGTATGGCGATCGACGCCACTTCGACCTGTCGTGCGGCGAAATCGAGCAGCAGCTTCAGGCGCTGCGCGGCCAGCGCGCCATGCGCGTCGGCGGCGGCGACGACGGTATCGCCGTGCGCGGGTTCATCCAGCGCTACCGGATGGCGGGACTCGGCGTCGGTATCCAGCATGAAACGCCAGGGACCGATACCGATGACGTCGCCAACATCCAGCCGCACCGGCTGGCGTGCCGCCAGCGCGCGCCGGTTGCGCACGGTGCCGCCGCGGCTGCCAAGGTCGGTGAGCCAGACGCTGCCGTCGCGGCGTGTCTCGATCAGGGCATGCTGACGGGCGACGGCGCGCTTGGGCAGAATCAGGTCGTTGTCCGGGCCGCGCCCGATGGCCAGGACCCCGGTCAGCGCGATGCACTTCTTGCCGAGCGCAGGCCCGGCCAGGACTTCCAGCATCCAGCGTGGCGTGTCGGTCATGGCGTGTCGGACCTTGTGTTCCCTTGGACGATCGACGCGGCGGGGTGTCGAGTTTCAGGCCTCGGCGTGCGCGCGACAAGGGCGCGGCCTTGAGGCGTCGGCACGGTCGCGGCTTTCGCCGTTCCTATATGGGCTTGCGGGCTTCGGGTAGGAGCGGCGACAGCCGCGATCAAATGGTTCCACGAAGGAGAGGACGGTCGCCCACAAGTGGGCTCCTGCAGGGCACATCTCATGTAGGAGCCCACCGCGAGGGCGACAGGGGCGCGGCAGCGATGCAATGCGTGGGTCGCGCACAGGGTGCGCTCCTACGGGATACAGCCTGGTAGGAGCCCACCTCGTGGGCGACAAGCCCCCTTATCGGGACGTGCCGCTGGCGTTCAGAGCCTGGCGTCGGCGCGCAACGCTTCGGCGCGGTCGGTCCTCTCCCAACTGAAGGCGGTGGCCTTCTGATTCTTGCCGGCGCCGTCGGTATAGGCGACCTCCGCCGGATTGCGGCCGAAATGGCCGTAGGCGGCGGTGCGCTGGTACATCGGGTGGATCAGATCGAGCATCTGCATGATGCCCCAGGGGCGCAGGTCGAAATGCTTGCGGATCAACTTCTCGATCTTCGCGTCGGCGATCTTGCCGGTGCCGTAGGTGATGACCGAGATCGATGTCGGCTGCGCCACGCCGATGGCGTAGCTCACCTGCACCTCGCAGCGGTCGGCAAGGCCGGCGGCGACCACGTTCTTGGCCACGTAGCGCGCGGCGTAGGTGGCCGAGCGGTCGACCTTGGAAGGATCCTTGCCGGAGAAGGCGCCGCCGCCGTGGCGCGCCCAGCCGCCGTAGGTGTCGACGATGATCTTGCGCCCGGTGAGGCCGGCATCGCCCACCGGGCCGCCGATCACGAACTTGCCGGTCGGATTGATGTGGTACCTGGTGCCCTTGTGCAGCCACTTGGCCGGCAGGATCGGCTTCAGGATGTGCTCGCGCACGCCTTCCACCAGGTCCTTGTACTTGACGTCGGGGTCGTGCTGGGTGGACAGCACCACGGCATCGATGGCCACCGCCTTGCCATTCTCGTAGCGCAGCGTGACCTGGCTCTTGGCGTCCGGGCGCAACCAGGGCAGCGGCGAGTTCTTCTTCTTGCGCACCTTGGCCTGCTGCTCGACCAGGCGGTGCGACAGGTGGATCGCCGCCGGCATCATCGCGCTGGTCTCGTTGGTGGCGTAGCCGAACATCAGGCCCTGATCGCCGGCGCCCTGGTCCTCGGGTTTCTTGCGATCGACACCCTGATTGATGTCGGGCGACTGCTTGCCGATCAGGTTCAGCACGCCACAGGTGGCGCCGTCGAAGCCGACCTCGCTGGAGTCGTAGCCGATGTCGACGATGACCTTGCGCGTGATGGCTTCGAGATCGACCCAGGCGCTGGTGGTGATCTCGCCGGCGATGATGGCCACGCCGGTCTTCACCAGCGTCTCGCAGGCCACGCGCGCGCGCTTGTCCTGGGCCAGGATGGCGTCGAGCACGGCATCGGAGATCTGGTCGGCGACCTTGTCCGGATGGCCTTCGCCGACCGACTCGGAAGTGAAGAGGTAGCTGCTCATCGCGGGCTGTATCCTTTGATACGGATGAAGGGATTTCAGGGGGCGGGCATGATACACGGCCTTGGCCGGATGCGCAGCATAACGCGGAGAGGGATGCGGTGGACCGCCGGCCGGCTGTTTACGGAGCGCTTGCGTCCCAGTGCAGGAGCGGCCCTTCGACCGGGCTCAGGACAGGCTTTGGCCGCGATCATTGCGAATGGTGGTTCCTGCTGTGGGCGCGACTTCCGGCGTGATGCCTTCTTGTGCTGGATCGCGGCTGTCGCCGCTCCTACCCAGGGGTCCTAGCTCTCGGACGGCGTGGCGTTTGCCGCGATCTCTGCGACCTGTTCGGAGCCGGAGCACCGCGCAGGTGTGTCGGCGCCGACGGTACACTGGGGCGGACTGTACTGGAGCAAGCGCATGGCACTGACCCACACCCCCGAACCCGAGATCGGCAGCCTCGCCCCCGACTTCGCGCTTCCCGGCATCGACGGCGGCGTGGTCCACCTTGCCGATGTGCGTGGCGAACGCGGCCTGCTGGTGATGTTCATCTGCGCGCACTGTCCGTATGTGCAGGCGATCGAGGCACGCCTCGCCGAGGACACGCGCGAATTGATCGGCGTGGGCGTCGGCGTGGTTGCCATCTGCAGCAACGACGCCATTCGCTATCCCGAAGACAGCCCGGAAAAGCTGCGCGCCCAGGCCGCCCGCTGCGGCTTCCCCTTTCCGTACCTGATCGACGAATCGCAGGATGTGGCGCGCGCCTACGGTGCGGTGTGTACGCCCGACTTCTTCGGCTACGACCGCGATCTGAAACTGCGCTTTCGTGGCCGCCTCGACGCGGCACAGCGCGGCCCGCGCGAGGACGGCATGCGCCGTGAACTGGTCGAGGCCATGCGCGATATCGCCGAGCGTGGCGACACCTCGAGGGAGCAAGTGCCGTCGATGGGGTGTTCGATCAAGTGGCGGGTGTGAAGGGCAGGGCTTAGGGCCTAGGGCCTAGGGCCTAGAGAGTGGCAAGATTGGAGCCGAGCGCTGTTTCAGATAGTTCGGTGCATCTTGGGCTACACCATTGCACCAGCGCACCATTTCTGCGGGCCTTTTCCCTAGGCCCTAGGCCCTAGGCCCTAGGCCCTAAGCCCTAAGCCCTGAAACCAGAAACGCGCCCAGTGCCGGGTTGTCGCCCTCGTCGCGCCAGACGAAGCCGAGCCGGGCCAGATCGGCGTCGAAGGCGCCGTCCTCGGCGGGCGCTACTTCGAAGCCCGCCAGCACGCGGCCGTAGGCGGCGCCGTGGTTGCGGTAGTGGAACAAGCTGATGTTCCAGCGGCTGCCCAGCGTTTCCAGGAACTGCAGCAGGGCGCCGGGCCGTTCGGGGAACTCGAAGCGGATCATGCGTTCGCGTGGCAGGGCGGCGCGGCCGCCGACCATGTGGCGCACGTGCTGTTTGGCCACTTCATCCGCCGACAGGTCGATGACGCGATAGCCCGCAGCCGCAAGCGCGGCGGCGATGTGCGTGCGCTCGGCATCGCCCTCGCGAAGACGCACGCCGACAAAGATCTCGGCATCGGCGCCGCCACCGTGGCGGTAGTTGAACTCGGTGATGGCGCGACGCCCCAGCACGCGGCAGAAATCGAGGAAGGCACCGCGTTGCTCGGGAATGGTCACGCCGAACAGGGCCTCATGGCGTTCCCCGATCTCGGCACGTTCTGCCACATGGGCGAGCCGGTCAAAGCCCATGTTGGCACCGGAGAGCACCGCCGCCAGATGCAGCTCGCGGCGATCCTGGGCCTGGCTCCATTTCTTGAGTCCGGCCACGGCCAGCGCACCGGCAGGCTCGACGATGCCGCGGGTGTCCTCGAACACGTCGCGGATCGCGGCGCACACCTGGTCGCTGTCGACCGTGACCACCTCGTCGACGCGATCGCGCAGCACGTCGTAGTTGAGCGCACCGATCTGGCGCACCGCGCAGCCATCGACGAACAGGCCGACCCGCTCCAGCGCCACCGGTTGCCCGGCCTCGAGCGCGGCTTTCAGGCAGGCAGCATCGGCCGGCTCCACCGCGATCACACGGATGTCCGGGCGCACCGCCTTGATGTAGGCAGCCATGCCGGCGGCCAGGCCGCCGCCGCCGACCGGAATGAACACCGCATCGAGGGGCCCCGGATGCTGCGAGAGCAACTCCATCGCCACCGTGCCCTGGCCGGCGATGACGTCGGCATCGTCGTAGGGGTGGATCAGCGTTGCACCACGCTGCGCGGCCAACTGCTGGCCGTGCACGGCGGCCTCGTCATAGCTGTCGCCATGCAGCACCACGCGCGCACCGAGTTCGCGCACGGCGTCAACCTTGATGGCGGGCGTCGTTACCGGCATCACGATGGTGGCCTCGATGCGCAGCCTGCGCGCCGCCAACGCCACGCCCTGTGCATGGTTGCCGGCGGAGACCGCCAGCACGCCGCGTCTACGTTGTTCCTGCGTCAGTGCACGCAGGCGGTTGAAGGCGCCGCGCAGCTTGAACGAGAACACCGGTTGCTGGTCCTCGCGCTTGAGCAGCACCTGCTGTCCCAGCCGCGCTGACAGCCGCGGCGCAGGGTCGAGCGGCGTGCGCTTCGCCAGGTCGTAGACGTCGGCGCGCAGGATGGCGGCGAGCCAGGGGTCGGGCGACAGGGCGCGGGCGGCGGTCATGGCTTTCGAGTGAGCGAAGGCCGACGTGGCTGGCGCGACACTCCTGTTCGGCACCCGGGACTCGCGCCAGGAAATCGGGACCCGGGACCCGGGACCCGGGACCCGGAAGAGCGGTGGGGACCGAGACTTCGACCGCCACGGCGGCTCTGGTTTGGCGGGCAGGAGAGGAAGGACCATTCAAAGCGGGAGCCCGCACGAATCCGGCAGCGCGCTCCCCGGGTCCCGGGTCCCGGGTTTCCGACGATTCACGCCGCCATCCTCCCCCGGTCCAGCACGGTGGCGGCGATGCTGCTGCCGATCACTGCCGTGCTGGCGCTGCCGCCAAGATCGCGTGGCAGCAGGCCGGCGGCCAGGGTGGCGTTGACGGCGGATTCCAGCGCCTGCGCCTCGGTCTCCATGCCCAGCGAATGACTGAGGAGCATGGCGCAGGAGAGGATGGTGCCGATCGGATTGGCGATGCCGCGACCGGCGATGTCGGGGGCCGAGCCGTGGATCGGTTCGTACAGTCCGCGGCAGCCCTCGCCCAGCGAAGCCGAGGGCAGCAGTCCGATGGAGCCGGCCAGCACCGAGGCCTCGTCGGTGAGGATGTCGCCGAACAGGTTCTCGGTGAGGATCACGTCGAAGTCGCGCGGACGGGTCAGCAGGTGCATGGCCATGGCGTCCACCAGCACATGCTCGAAGACGATCTCCGGGAACTCGTCGCTCAGCACGCGCGTGACCGTTGCCCGCCACAGCCTCGAAGTCTCCAGCACGTTGGCCTTGTCGACATGGGTGATGCGGCCGCTGCGTCCGCGCGCCAGCGCCGCGGCGGTGCGGGTGACGCGTTCGATCTCGGCCACGCTGTAGCCGCAGCCGTCGAAGGCGCTGTCGGCGTCGCGGCGCTTCTCACCGAAGTAGATGCCGCCGGTCAGCTCGCGCACCACCAGGATATCGACGCCTTCAATGATCGAGCGCTTCAAGGGCGCCAGATCGAGCGCGGCCTTGTGCGGCTTCACAGGACGCAGGTTGGCGTACACCCCGAGCAGCGCGCGCAGGAACCCGCGCAGGATGTAGCGGATCAGCGTCATGCCGGGGCCCCCGCCGGCCGCCGCGCCCGGCTCAGCCGGACGAGCAGCGCCGCAACGTAGGCCGCGCCGAGCAGGATCGGCAGGTAGAGCAGCGGCCAGAGCGCGGCGTGGTCCTGCGCCCTGGCGCGCGCGAGAAACATGACCACCTGCAGCAGCACCGCCACCCCGATGGCCACCACCACCCGCCGTCCGAAGCCGCTCCGGCGGTAGCCG
>DAOMOD010000041.1:0-23977 GCA_035444205.1 Lysobacteraceae bacterium | reverse complement strand
AGAGCAACATCCGCCGCTGGATCATCGAGAAGGACTGGCTGGAGGCCATCGTCGCCCTGCCGCTCAACATGTTCTACAACACCGGCATCGCCACCTACATCTGGGTGCTGTCGAACCGCAAGCCGGAGCGCCGCAAGGGCAAGGTGCAGCTCATCGACGCCACGCAGTGGTTCAAACCGCTGCGCAAGAACCTCGGCAAGAAGAACTGCGAGCTGTCTGACGCGGACATCGCGCGCATCTGCGACACTTTCCTCGCCTTCGAGGAGACCGAGCAGTCGAAGATCTTCCCCAACGCCGCCTTCGGCTACTGGAAGGTCACCGTCGAGCGCCCGCTGCGCCTGAAGGGCATCGATCCCGAGCGCGCCTACACCGCCAAGGAGGTCAAGGCGCTCAAGGAGACGGCCGAGCGCGCCGACGACGCGCCGCCGGTCATCAGGAAGATCCACAAGAAGGGCACCACGGCCGATCCGCTGCGCGGCCTGTTCGCTGCCACCATCGCCGGCAAGCCCGCCGTGGTCGAGTACGAGCCCGACGCCGACCTGCGCGACACCGAGCAGGTGCCGCTGATCGAGGAGGGCGGCATCGAGGCCTTCCTGCGCCGCGAGGTGCTGCCGCACGCCGCCGACGCTTGGTCCGTGCCGGACAGCGTCAAGACCGGCTACGAGATCAGCTTCACCCGCTACTTCTACAAGCCGCAGCCGCTGCGCACGCTGGAGGCGATCCGCGCGGACATCCTGGCGCTGGAGCAGGAGACCGAGGGGCTGCTCGGCGAGATTGTGGGAGGCGGCTCACGCGAAGACGCGAACGCGCGAAGGGGGGAGGGCGGGAGATGAATGCGGAGGAGGCTTCGGCGGTTGTCGTGGACGCTGCATATCAGTTGCATCGGGACCTGGGGCCGGGGCTGCTCGAATCGGTGTACGAGGCGGTTCTGGCCCGGATGCTGGCGCAGCGCGGCCTGGCCGTCCAGCGGCAGAAGACGGTTGTCTTCGACTACGCGGGGATTCACTTTGAAGAAGGACTGCGGGTCGACTTGCTCGTCGAGGGTTGTCTGGTAGTGGAACTCAAATCGGTCGAGAACCTCGCACCCGTCCATGCCAAACAGGTGTTGACGTACCTGCGACTGATGAATCTGTCGCTCGGCTTGTTGATCAACTTCGGGGCGGCGACCTTCAAGGAAGGCGTCAGGCGGATCGTCAACGGGCACACGGACTTCGTGTCTTCGCGCCTTCGCGTGAATCACGACGGGCTCACGCGAAGCCGCGAAGGGCGCGAAGGGGGAGAGCAGCGGTGATCGACGGCCTCAAGCCCTATCCCGCGATGAAGGACTCCGGCGTGCCGTGGCTGGGGGAGGTGCCGGAGCATTGGGAGGCGCTTCCCGCGCTGGCGGCGTACAGGCCGCGGCAAGTGAAGAACACCAGAATGATCGAGACAACCGTGCTCTCTTTGAGTTACGGGCGGATCATCGTAAAGCCTCCGGAGAAGCTCCGTGGGCTCGTCCCGGAATCGTTCGAGACCTATCAGGTTGTCGATCCTGGAAACATCATCGTCCGCACCACTGACCTGCAGAACGACCAGACCAGCCTGCGGATTGGTCATTCACAGCATCGCGGAATCATCACCTCGGCCTACATGTGCTTGGAAACTACGCCGCGGGTATCGAATGAGTTCGGCTATCAGTACCTGAACGCGTACGACCTGCTCAAGATCATCTACGGCTTCGGCTCGGGGCTTCGACAAAACCTGGATTTCAACGATATCAAGCGAATGCCGGTGCTGGTGCCACCCCTCCCCGAACAAGCCGCCATCGTCCGCTTCCTCGACCACGCGGACCGGCGGATTCGGCGGTACATCCGCGCCAAGCAGAAGCTGATCACGCTGCTGGAGGAGCAGAAGCAGGCCATCATCCACCGCGCCGTCACCCGCGGCCTCGACCCCAACGTCCGCCTCAAGCCCTCCGGCGTGGAGTGGCTGGGGGATGTGCCGGAGCACTGGGAGGCCACTCGGCTCAAGAACGTCGCCACTGTTCAGACTGGCATCACTCTGGGCAAGGGCTACCGCGCAGCGGTAACGAAGCGATACCCCTATCTTCGGGTGGCGAATGTCCAGACTGGACGGGTCGATCTTCGAGCAGTCAAGGGGATCGATGTGCCGGAGGCCGATGCTCGGCGGTGCATGCTCCGGAAGGGCGACGTCCTGATGACCGAAGGTGGTGACATAGACAAGCTCGGGCGGGGCTGCGTATGGGACGGCCAAATCGCTGATTGTCTTCATCAGAATCACGTCTTTGCGGTCCGGTGTGGGCCTCGACTTGTCCCGGCCTTCTTGGTTGGCCTCATGGCTTCCGGACACGGGCGCAGCTACTTCCAGATGACTGCGAAGCAGACGACCAACCTTGCAGCCACAAACAGCACCACTCTTCGGGCGTTCCCACTATTCCTGCCGACAGTCGAGGATCAGGAGCGAATCCTGTCATCGATCGCCGAGGGCACCCGTGAGCTCGAAGCTGCCGGCGGGAATGCCGCCCGCGAGATCGCCCTCCTCCGCGAATACCGCACCCGCCTGATCGCCGATGTGGTCACCGGCAAGCTCGACGTGCGCGAGGCGGCTTTGCTCCTGCCGGACGAGGAACCGCTTCGCGCCTTCGCGTCTTCGCGTGAGCCCGCCCCACTCGACGAGATCGACACCGAGGGCGACACCGACGAGGCGGGCGTTGACGACACCGGCACGGTGCCGGAGGAGGCCGAGGCGTGACGGTGCCCGCGCAGCCGAAGCTCTACCACATCGCGCATGTGGACCGGCTGCCGTCGATCGTGGCCGATCAGTGTCTCTGGAGCGATCGAGAGGTCGTGCGGCGGGCGCCGCCAGGCACCCCGATCGGCATGAACAGCATCAAGCAGCGGCGGCTCAACGAGCTTCTCCTGGCGAGTCATCCGGCACTGTTCGTGGGCGATTGCGTGCCCTTCTACTTCTGCCCGCGTTCGGTCATGCTGTACTTGATCCATCAAGGCAATCACCCGGAACTCGGCTACCGGGGCGGACAGGGGCCGATTGTCCACTTCGAAGCCGACCTGCAAGCGGTGGTCGCCTGGGCCGATGCGCAGCGGCGCCGTTGGGTGTTCACGTTGTCGAACGCCGGCGCGCGGTACTTCGAGGACCGCAGCGACCTCGGCCAGCTTGGCGAGATCGACTGGAACGCCGTGCGCGCCACGGACTGGCGCCAGTGCAAAGACGGCAAGCAGGCCGAGTTCCTGCTGGAACTGAGCTTTCCATGGCATCTGGTGGAACGCATCGGGGTGCAGTCGCGCGTAACTTATACCGCGGCGGTCAACGCGCTGCCGGCGCGCGGACACAGGCCACCGGTCGAGATTCGGCCGGAGTGGTATTACTGATGACAAAAGAGGAGCCCGCCATGATCGAGTACCGCAGCGGCGACATCCTGAAGAGCGAGGCGGAAGCCATCGTCAACACGGTCAACTGCGTGGGCGTGATGGGGCGCGGCATCGCGCTGCAGTTCAAGAACGCCTTTCCGGAGAATTTCAAGGCCTACGCGGCCGCGTGCAAGCGTGAGCAGGTGCAGCCGGGCCGCATGTTCGTCTTCGAGACCGGGCAGCTCACGCCGCCGCGCTTCATCATCAACTTCCCCACCAAGCGCCACTGGCGCGGCAAGAGCCGCATCGGGGACATCGAGGCCGGCCTTGCGGCGCTGGTGGCCGAGATTCGCGCCCGGCACATCCGCTCGATCGCGCTGCCACCGCTCGGCAGCGGTCTGGGCGGGCTCGATTGGTCGGCCGAGGTACGTCCGCGTGTCGAGGCGGCGCTACAAGCACTCGACGATGTACAGGTCATCGTGTACGAACCCCATGGCGCGCCGGCCTCCGACACCATGAAGCATCGGCGCGAGGTGCCGAAGATGACTGCGGGTCGAGCCGCGCTGGTGGAGCTCATGCACCGCTACCTCGGCGGCTTGCTTGATCCCTTCGTCACACTGCTGGAAGTGCACAAACTGATGTACTTCCTGCAGGAGGCGGGCGAGCCGCTCAGGCTACGCTACAAGGCCGCGCCCTACGGCCCCTATGCAGAGAACCTGCGCCACGTGTTGCACGCGATCGAAGGGCACCTGATCGCGGGTTACGACGACGGCGGCGATGCGCCGGACAAGCCGTTGACGCTGGTGCCGGGCGCGGTTGAGGAGGCGGCGGCATTCATCGCGGAACACAGAGAGACACGCGAACGCTTCGACCGGGTTGCCACGCTGGTGGAAGGATTCGAATCGCCGTTTGGTCTGGAACTATTGTCCACCGTGTATTGGGTTATGCGCCACGAATCGGTGGATACGCTGCCCGACGTGGTTGCGCGAACCTACGCCTGGAACGAGCGCAAACGGCAGTTCACGGCGCGGCAGATAGGGATTGCCGCCGAGGTACTGATCCGGCAGGGCTGGGCGCAACCGCTCGCCGAACCGGTACCGGCGTGACGGTGGCCTTCGAGTTCGGCGGTCTGTCGGCACGTCACGCCTATCTTGGCGGCGAGAAAATCATTCGCGAACAGGCGCTTACGGCTTTGCTAGAAGTTGGCCCGATTCCTTCGTCCAGCAAAGGTTTTAGCAAAGGATCGAGCAAAGACCCGATCCGCGGGCGGGTCCGATGACCACCGACACCTCAGAGCGCGGCCTCGAGCGGCTGATCTGCACGGCACTGACCGGCGCGCCGTGCGACCCGGGCGTGCCGTCCAACATGGTCCAGCAGCGTCCGGCGACCTACGCCGCGGGCTGGATCTGCGGCGCGCCCGAGGACTACGACCGCGAGTACTGCGTGGACCTCGCCCAGCTCTCGGCTTTCCTGCGCGAGACGCAGAGCGAGGTGGCCGACGCGCTCGACCTCGGCCAGGACGGGCCGACGCGGCGCAAGTTCCTGGCGCGGCTGCAGGGCGAGATCACCAGGCGCGGCACCATCGACGTGCTGCGTCACGGGCTCAAGCACGGGCCGCACCACCTCGACCTCTTCTACGGCACGCCCTCGCCGGGCAACACCAGGGCCGCCGAGCGCTACGCGCAGAACCGCTTCAGCGTCATTCGTCAGCTCCGCTACAGCCGCGACGAGACGCAGCGCGCGCTCGACGTGGGCCTCTTCATCAACGGCCTGCCCGTCGCCACCTTCGAGCTGAAGAACAGCCTCACCAAGCAGACGGTCGCCGACGCCGTCGAGCAGTACCAGCGCGACCGCGATCCGCGCGAGAAGCTCTTCGAGTTCGGCCGCTGCGTGGTGCACTTCGCCGTGGACGACCACGAGGTGCGTTTCTGCACGCACCTCAAGGGCAAGGGCTCGTGGTTCCTGCCCTTCAACCAGGGCTGGAACGACGGCGCGGGCAACCCGCCCAACCCGAACGGCCTCAAGACCGACTACCTCTGGAAGCGCGTCCTCACCCGTGACGGCCTGACCGACATCCTCGAGAACTACGCGCAGGTCGTCGAGGCCAGGGACGACAAGACCGGCCGGAAGAAGGCGGTGCAGATCTGGCCGCGCTTCCACCAGCTCGACGTGGTGCGCCGGCTGCTCGCCGACGCGCGGGCGAACGGCGCGGGCCAGCGCTACCTGATCCAGCACTCGGCGGGCAGCGGCAAGTCGAACTCGATCGCCTGGCTCGCGCACCAGCTCATCGGGCTCGCGAAAGACGAGGCGACGGTCTTCGACTCGATCATCGTGGTCACCGACCGCAGGATCCTCGACCAGCAGATCAAGGACACCATCAAGCAGTTCGCGCAGGTGGGCGCGACGGTCGGGCACGCCGAGCGCTCCGGGGATCTCCGCAGGTTCATCGCCGAGGGGAAGATGATCATCATCTCCACGGTGCAGAAGTTCCCGTTCATCCTCGACGAGATCGGCAGCGAACACCGCGGGCGGCGCTTCGCGATCGTGATCGACGAGGCGCACTCGAGCCAGGGCGGGCGGACCTCGGCGGCGCTGTCGATGGCGCTCTCCACGGCCGGCGCCGAGGAGGACGACGAGACGCTCGAGGACACGATCAACCGGCTGATGGAGGCGAAGAAGCTCTTGCCCAACGCCAGCTACTTCGCCTTCACCGCGACGCCCAAGAACAAGACGCTCGAGATCTTCGGGCTCCCCGAGCCGCAGCAGGGCGGCACGGTGAAGCACCGGCCGTTCCACAGCTACACGATGAAGCAGGCCATCCAGGAGGGCTTCATCCTGGACGTGCTCAAGCACTACACGCCGGTCGAGAGCTACTACAAGCTGGTCAAGAAGGTCGAGGGCGACCCCGAGTTCGACACCAAGCGGGCGAAGAAGAAGCTGCGCCGCTACGTCGAGAGCCACGACCACGCGATCCGGCTCAAGGCCGAGATCATGGTGGACCACTTCCACGAGCAGGTGCTTCAGCTTTCCAAGATCGGCGGCGAGGCGCGGGCGATGGTGGTGACCAGCGGCATCGAGCGCGCGATCCAGTACTACCACGCGATCCGCGACTACCTCGCGGAGCGCAAGAGCCGCACCCAGGCGATCGTGGCCTTCTCGGGCGAGCATGAGTACGGCGGCGCGAAGGTGACCGAGGCCTCGCTCAACGGCTTCCCGTCGAGCCAGATCGCCGACAGGATCCAGGAGGACCCGTACCGCTTCCTCATCTGCGCCGACAAGTTCCAGACCGGCTACGACGAGCCGCTGCTGCACACGATGTACGTGGACAAGGTGCTCTCCGGCATCAAGGCGGTGCAGACGCTCTCTCGGCTCAACCGCGCGCACCCGAAGAAGCACGACGTGTTCGTGCTCGACTTCATGAACGACGCCGACACCATCCAGGAGGCGTTCGCCGACTACTACCGCACGACGGTCCTGGCGGAGGAGACCGACCCGAACAAGCTGCACGACCTGAAGAGCGCGCTCGATACCTACCAGGTCTATGCCCCGGCGCAGGTGGACGATCTCGTGGCGCTGTACCTGGGCGGGGCGGACCGCGACCGGCTCGATCCCATCCTCGATGCCTGCGTCGCCGACTACCGCGAGCGGCTCGACGAGGACGCTCAGGTGGACTTCAAGGGCAAGGCCAAGGCCTTCCTGCGGGCCTACGGGTTCCTCTCACAGGTCCTGCCCTACACCCACGCCGACTGGGAGAAGCTCTCGATCTTCCTCACCTTCCTGGTGCCCAAGCTGCCGGCGCCCGTCGAGGAGGACCTGGCCAAGGGCATCCTCGAGGCGATCGACATGGACAGCTACCGCGTGGAGAAGCAGGCGGTGGCCAGGATCCAGCTCCCCGACGCGGACGCGGAGATCGAGCCGGTGCCGACCACCGGCGGTGGTCGCAAGCCCGAGCCGGAGCTGGACCAGCTCTCGAACATCCTCAAGACCTTCAACGACCAGTTCGGCAACATCCCGTGGACCGACAAGGACCGGATCTACCGGAAGATCACCGAGGAGATCCCCCCGAAGGTGGCCTCCGATGCGGCCTATCAGCACGCCCGCCAGAACTCGGACAAACAGAATGCCCGGATCGAACACGACATGGCGCTCAAGCGTGTCGTGGTGGCCCTGATGAAGGACGACACCGAGCTGTTCAGACAGTTCATGGACAACGAGGGGTTCCGGCGCTGGATGACCGATACGGTGTTCGGGCTGACCTACGCGGCGCCGAGGGCGGGAGACCTGAGGAGGCAATGAAGCTGACCTCCTCAGTCGACACATACAGCCAACCCGCCCAGGAACCGTCCTCAGCGGCAACGAACGGGTTGCCGACCCCGCGCGACGAACACCTGTCCATGCCCGGTCATGCAGTCTTGGCTCCGGGACAGATCGGGTTGCCCCCGGCGCCTGTCATGTAGCCGCCGGCACACAGCGCCGACTTGTCGTTGCTCCTGCAGGCTATGCAGTGCGCGGCGCCGATGCGGTCGAGGCCGGCGTCGGAAAGGGTGGCCTGCCGCTGCGTCTTGATGGCCTCCGTAAACTCGGTCGCGGAAGTGAAGCCGAGCAGCGCGGCGAGAATCTCGACCAGGCGGAAGTAGGGGTTGGCGTCCGGGTTTTCCTTGTTGACGACAGTACCGTTATCGGTGATGTAGTTGAGGACGCCCAAGGGTTGGTAGTCCCATTGCGAGGCGTGATCGAGCGCCGTGCATATCGATGGGAACCAGCCGCAGAATGTCGAGCGCACCCACGACGGGATGATCTTGTTGAAGTCCTGGTAGAACTCGTCGCTGGGTGGCAGGAACGGGACCAGATCGAGATAGTTTTCGAACCGGGTGACCGCAATGGGGTAGTGGGCTGCAAAGTCACCGTTGCCCGGATGGGGCGAGGCGAAGGTGACGACTTCCTCGACGCCGATCCGGTCGCCGACGGCCAGCAACGCAGCTCCGATGGATGCCAGCGGGCCGCCCTTGCTGTGGCCGGTGAAATGGATCTTCATGCCGGGATTGGCCTGGTGCAGCGCCTTGATTTCGGGCAGCACCTTCGGCCACAGCGTCTGCAACGCGTGCCAGAAGCCTTCGTGTACCTTGCCGCTGAGCGGGGGCGCGTCGATCGGTGCGGAGTCGACGATGTCCTGCCACCAGTCTTCAAGGCTGGCCACGGTCCAGGCTGGCGGCAGCGTGCCGCGCATGGCGACGATGATGCCGTCCTGGTTCAGCCCCACCAGACAGGCATTGATTCGGGCGCCGGCAGGGTCGCCGGATTCCGGGGCCGAGAACGGCGCAGGCGGCTTTTTCCAGCCGACGCCGGCGTCGTAGATGGCAGGTGGCGTGTAGGCACCGGTCCTGGTGCTGATGCCATAGGCGCAATTGCAGGCGCAGGCGAGGCGCGCGTAACGGGTAGGTGCGACCTGGGGGTTTGACGTTGCCACGATGGGTTTCCCTCCTCCATTGACTATGGAAAGTGCGTTGGTTCGCTCTTTGGTCGGTCCGCTGCTACGCGGGTGCGGCTTCCTCAGGGGTAGCTTGTGGAAGGAAACGAAGCGGAACGACGGAACGAGGAACCGTTCGGTTGTGCGCTTGCTCGGTGCCCCGCCGCGCCATCCCTGGCGCGTGGAGTTTCCGAACTGGCTAGCCGTTCGGGCATCCTGCGGCGATCCAGTCGGACAGGGCGGAAATCAGGTTCGCCTGCTCCGGGTTGTAGGGCGGGCTGGGGCGCGGCATCTGGCCGAAGATGCCGGCCGCTTCGCCCGTGCCCTTCAGAATCTGGATGATGGTCGAGTTTGCGGGGTCGCCCTTGACCAGGATCTTGAACGCCGGGTTGACGTTGGGCACGTTGCCGGTGACGAACTGTTGGTAGCTCAGCGTTTTCCAGAAGGGGCCGTGCGGCGCACCGGCGATGGGCACACCGGCGGTGGCCACGAAACTGTCGAGGGCCTGCTGGACATCGGCGTAGGACTTGAGCGTACTCATGGCTGGTCTCCCTGTGGGTCGGAATCGGACGGTGTGCGCGCTGCATCCCCGCGCAGGTAGCCGGAAGCCGCGAAGCGCGCGCGCGCGGAGGCTACGGTGCTCGATTCGCCGGCATTGAATCCCTCCGGCACCTTGGTATTGAAGGGCGCGGTAGCAATGAGCACGCTCATGTCGCCGCCGGGTACCTGGCCCTGGGTGCCGTGGCATCCCTGGCAGCCACCCATCTGGTACGACTTGCCGCCGGTGTAGACGTTCTGCGCCGGCTCCACCACGCCCGACGGCGCCTTTCCGAAGAAGTTCTGCAGGGTCTGGTTGGTTTCGACGGCGATGTTGGCGAGGTAGTAGTAGCTGAGGACGTCGGTCGGAGCGCCGGCGGGCGGCGGACCGTCGACGGGCTGCGCCTGCACGTTGATCAGACGGTAGTACTTCCACACGTTGTCGATCTGCGCGTGGACGTCGTCGGTGATCGCCTGGATGTCGGCCGGGATCGGGTGGGCACGGGTCACCGGAATATCCGGCAGCGGGGTCCCGGTGTTGTGGAAGACCAGTCCGCTGGTGTTGCTGCCGTCATAGGCGTCGACCTGCTCCCAGGTGGCGAACACGAAGGTCGGGAACGACTGGGTCTTGTGGATGATATGAAGGGCGACCAGCCCGAACGTGTCGTTGTGGGCGACGATGCCCTTCTCGGTTTCCTCGTAATAGAGCACGGTGGAGGTGTAGAAGCGCCCGCTCTTCATTTCCTGCTCGGTCAGCCTTCGCCATGCGGCCTTGGTTTCGATGGCGCCCTCACCGGCATCGCCTGCGACGCTGTTGTCCCCGCACGGCAGCATGACGATGCTGTCCGCGTCCTTGCTGCTGCAGATGCCCCCGTAGCTGAGCAGGTCGCCGCTGGTCTTTGTGCGCTTTGCGTTCAGCGTGGCGAAGCTGTTGCTGGAATCGGTCAGTCCGGCCTGGTTGGCGTAGTCGTACAGCGCCCGGTTCATCTTCGCCTCGTACAGGAAGCGAAACCGGTCGCTGGCGGCGTCGCGCCCGCAGTCCGGCACGTTGTTGGCGCACAGCACGCACAGGCCGATCTGGCTCGACTCGTCGAGGTTGTTGAACAGGTCAAGGCGGGTATCGGTCGTCGCGGGCGTGATCGACACTGCGTAGTCGTAGGCCGGCGCCTTGGAGTCGAATGACGGATCGGTCTTGCCGTTGGCGGGAAACTGCTCGTTCCTGTGGCGGTAGGTCTGCCACACGGTCAGGCCGGGATCGGCATCGGAGAAATGCCGCTGCGGGTCCGGTCGGCCGCGCTGGCCGCTGGTGGCAGGATCGATGGCTGGCCAGTTGAGTGCGATGAACTCCTGCCAGGCAAACACCGCAAGGTCCTGGGTGTTCGCACCACGACCCTGAGGCACGTCGTGCGGCACCTGGTAGCGGGTGATGTCGACCCGATGGGCCGAGGTCGACGATTGCGATTCGGCCCAGGCGTCTGGCGGCCAGACGAACAGGGCGATCAGTGCGAAGGCGACGGCAGGCACGAATGCGCCTGTGCCAGGTTGCGAGCGTTCCATAAGGTATCCTCCTCGGATCCATGTGCTCTGGTGATGTGGGCGATGCGCCACGCCACGCTGGCCGACGCCCCGCCCGGTGAAATCCGTGAATTCCTGATTGCGAACCCTAGCGCATGCTGCGCTGCACACGCAATGGCAGTCCACGCTGCGTGGTGCCCGGTGCGTAACCATTGCGCCTGTGCTGCTGCGGCGAAGCCGATTGCGATTCGTGGAACGGGACAGCGTCCAGTGGCATTCAACTATCGGCTACAGGGACTTCCCAAGGCGCAACGCGGAGGCGGCGCGCGACCATGTCGAAGCGAAGATTCGACTTGCATCGCGCTATCCGGACGACAGGGCCGCATGTCAGCGTTACATGGACGAGGTCGTCGAGCACCTGCGCGTTCACATGCACTCTGGCGCAACGTGTCGGCGCAGGGGCAGCAGCCGGAACGGATGCATCGCGACACCGCGCGCGCGAACCCCGCCCTGTTCTTGAACCGCCCCTGCTTTCCAGGAGGCCGCAAGGCCGCTGTGGCTCCGCTCAGGCGCTACTCCTGCCCGTTCTGGCTGTGTTCCACCTGCGCAGGAGTTGCTCCACAGAGATTGGCGTTCAGCCGTTTCATCGACTCCAGAAGGTACGGTGGCATGTGCTCGGCCATGCCGTCGACCGGCAGCATCACGTCGAGTCCGTCCATGCTGACCCACGGCTGCGTGCCGGCGGGCAGGCCATGTATGGTGACGGTCTTGCGGCAGCGGATCGATTCGGCCGGTTCCACTTCGGCCATGAAGGCATGCGCCAGACGATGCAGCTCGGCGTCGAAACTTGTGTTGCCAGAGCCGGGGAAGGTCGAACGGAACTTGATGGAGTAGGGCGGCATGTAGAACAGGTGGGCGTGCGAGATGTACTCCTCGCCGTCGCGACGGAATGCAAAGCGCATGTGCCGCCCGGGATTGTCGCCGTAGCGCGTGGTCACCGTGTAGCGCGCATCGTCGAGCAGCTCCACGTCGCTGTACAGGCCGTGCTCCGCGGCATGCTCCAGGCTGAGCAGCATCTCCCTACCCAGGAACTCGGCGGCCATGTCGAAGTCGGCGAAGATGCCGCCGAGGTAGACGAACACATCGCTGACCAGTTCCACGTGGCTGTCCGACACGTAGCGCAGTTGCATACCGACGCGAGGATCCTTGTCGTCCAGGCGCCGCTCGAAGGCGAATCCCTTGACGGCCTGCGGATAGGCCACCAGGACTGGCAGGAGTTGGTCTGTCTTGTCACGCTGTGGCTGGGCGGCGCAGCCCGCAATCAATGCGGCTGCCAGCAATGGAAGGCATCGATTCACTTTCGTCTCTCCCCGTCACGGTCGACCAAGCGGTCCGCGAGCGAAAGTGTGCGCATTGGAAGGCGCGTTCGCAATGTTTCGATACCAACTACCCACGCGGGTTGCGGATGGAATTTGCCGGGTGTAGGGTTTCGCCATCGGCAGGGTGCCAGGGGAAACAGGGGCAGGGCACGGATGTACTTCCGGACAGGAAAGGCAACGAAAATTCCCATCGCGAAGCCGCATGCGCGCGCTGGTTTCGCAGGAAATTGCATGGCCATCAAATTCTCAGAGGATGTGGTTCCCCTCACCGACCTGAAGGTCAACCCCGGCAAGGTCGTCAAGCATATTGCCAAGGCACACCGTCCTACTCTGATCACCAGCCGAGGCCGCGGAGTGGCAGTAGTGCAATCCGTCGGCGATTTTGAGGCGGCGGAGGAAGAGCGGGCCTTTATGCGTGCCGTGGTTGCAGGCCTGAATGATCTTGAAACAGGGCGCGAGGTGTCCCTGAGAGAGGCTAGAGCCCGGCTGGGGCTATGGTTCAGTGGCCAAGGCATCCGTCACGTTCGCTGAGTCTGCCGGTCGTGATCTTGAGGAAATCCAGGCCTGGTATGAAAGCGAGTTGGTCCCAGAGGTGGGGCAGCGCTTGGACTCGGAAATTCTTGAACGAGTCGAAGCCCTGTGTGACAACCCAGATGTGGGCAGAGTGGTTCAAGAATTTGGGCAGAAATATCTTCGTGAGCTCATTCGTCCGTCGCTTCGCATCGTATACAGGCGCGAGGAAAAGAAGGCCCGCGTTGTCAGGGATTGGAGGAGTGAACGCTTGCTCAAACTATCTGGTCGCGCCGGTGCGCAAGGCAGTAATCAGCAGCGCTGTGCCGCTGTCGCCCAACAAATCGTTGCAGCGGACATTTGACCCACCACCCATTCTTGCTGCCGCAAAAACGGGCATCGCCTCAAGTGCCGCTGAACTCTGGCGTTGCGCGTATGTCTAGGGGCGCACCGGCGATACTTGCAATGCTCAAGCCGACCGCTGGGGAGCCTTTGTGTTTCCACTGACTGCTGTCGACCCGGCGCCGGTAAGCTCAGCCGACAGGCGTTCACGAACGCGCCCTACGGGGAGCTCGCAATGACAATCGACACGCTGTCCACTTGGCACGCGCTGGTGAAGTCCCGAAACGCTACGGGCCTCGACTCACTTCTTGCAGACAACGTGGTGTTCCACTCGCCCGTCGTTCATACGCCGCAGGTCGGAAAGGCAATCACGATTCAATACCTCTCTGCCGCATTTCACGTCTTCTTCAACGAGTCCTTCGAGTACGTTCGAGAAGTCGCCGGTCCTTCCGATGCAGTACTGGAGTTCCAGGTAGACATCGATGGCATAGGCGTCAACGGTGTCGACATGCTCAAGTGGGACAGTGAGGGAAGGATCGTTGAGTTCAAGGTGCTGATTCGTCCACTCAAGGCAATCAACTTGATCCATCAGAAGATGGCAGCCATGCTCCAGGCCAGGCAGTAGTCAAGTGCCGACACCTGGCCCTTCCATCGGGCGGAAGTTTTCCAGCAATCTTCGCTTGCTTCCATCTGCCCTCATGTCAGCCGCCAGATGTCATCGTCGGCCACGCCATACCATACTGGATGCATGATCGAGATCCTCCGAGCCGATATCACCACGCTTGCCGTGGATGCGATCGTCAATGCAGCCAACTCGGCGCTGGCCGGAGGCGGGGGCGTCGATGGTGCCATTCACCGGGCGGCCGGCCCGGAACTCGGCCCGGCGGCCATGGCACACGGGCGCTGCCCACCTGGTGAGGCGGTCCTCACGCCCGGCTTTCGGCCTTCGGCGAATCTCGTGGCTCGGCGCGGTCCAATGGCGCTGCTTGCGCGCGAGCCCGCATGTCTCACAACCCTCCTGCTGCGGACGCCGATCCATCCGCTTTGGCACGCGCTGCACCTTCAGCCGGGCTCGGCCCTTCGATAGGCTCAGGTCAGGCCAAGGTGTCGACTACGCCTTCCTGCGCTCCCCAAAGCATGGCCATCCATGGCCATTCCCCGCGAACGCCGGTCTTCAGTCCGCTGCGCGCACCACAGCGGCGTTTCGACGCCCTCGCTACGGACGGTTGTGAGAAGTGCGGGCTGGTGACAGGAGGTGCAGCTTGAGATCGGCGAAAGCGCGGAAGCCCCGATCAAAGGTGATCATCTCGCAGTCGCTGGCCTGGGCCAGCGCAGCGAGCCAGGCGTCGGTCCACAGGTCGGGAGACGGTTCGCGCCCTTCGATGTTGGCGCGCCAATGTTGCGCGTGAGACTTCGGCGCATGATCGACGATGACGATGCGCGCGTCATCGATCAACACGCCGAGGACGTCCCATGCCTGCTCCGGGTGCAGGATGCTGGAGCCCATGACACGCGCATTCGTCAGCAGGCGCAGCAGCGCCATCCGGACGGGCAGGCATAGGCCGACGCTGTCGTCCTCGCAGTCTTCCCACCATGCCGCGGCCGGTGCGCGATGGGCGTGCCCCTCGGTCAGCAGGGGCAGCAATACGTTTGCGTCAGCGATGACCCGCATGGGATCGCGCCACGTCGGCCTCGATTTCCACCTCGCTATCCAGACGCTTGATCTCGTCCGGGCTGAGCGTCCGCAAGGGGGAATCGGCAGCAAGCTTGATGGGCGGGCAGGTCATCCGCCGCCGGGGAGCGGGAGAGGACTCCTTCAGTTCGCGTCTGATGGCGGCGACGACGAATTCCCGCAGGCTGGAGCCCCGTTCGACCGCCTTGATCTTCGCGCGGCGGAGGACATCATCCGGAAGGTCGATGGTGGTTCGCATAAATATGTTTTCCTGTATTGATGCTTCGAGTTTGGGCCATGTGCACGGCGGACGTCAAGCGCGGCGATCTGACGGTGAGAAAGGCGATCGCCGCTGAATTCGGCGGTAAACCCGGGTATTTCGAGAGATGTGCCGGCGTGCGGCACAAGGCCTGGTTCGCGGCCTGTCAAGCTGCCACGCGTCGCCGGCAATGGCCCCTTGCTCGTCCAGAGAAAAGAGTAGTTACCAGGATAAAAGACCCCCGCATACGCGCCTTCCGGGTGTAGTGATCTCCAGGTTCGCGTGCGGCCTGTGGGGTCCGCCGACAGGGCTTCCCGAACTGACGCCGCACTGGCACACGTCCTGTGCGCCACACTGCGAGCTGTTCCACAGGTTGCACGCCGCTCCAGAGCGTCCCCGAAGAGCGACGCGCCCTCCCGGGCGCGCCAAGCAGGTGAGCGGCGACGTGCGGAGTTCTTGTAGGAGCGCACCCTGTGCGCGACCCCTACGCTACGGTCGCGCACAGGGTGCGCTCCTACCACAAGCGGCGGCGTCCAGGCAGGATGCGGGGTACGTGCAGGTGCAGCAAAAAAAAGCCCGGCCCGTCATGTCGAGCCGGGCCGGGCCAAGTGCGGAGTGATAGCCATCATCCGCGTGGAGATCTTCGATGTGTGTTGCCCGGGCGTGCCCGCATCTATGCTCCCTTGCGGTGTCCCGGGGCGGTGCGATATCCAGGCCACAGGGAGCCTTCAACCTGCGATGCTTCTCCCGGGTCCCGGGTCCCGGGTCCCGGGTCCCGAGTCCCGAGTCCCGAGTCCCGAGTCCCGAGTCCCGAGTCCCGAGTCCCGATCAATAAACGTCCCCCACCGTGTTGTGGATATTGAACTTGCCGGTCGGCGTGATGATGCGCGGGTCGTCGATGACGGCCTTCAGCTTGCGCGTGGCGTCGTCGACGACGACGATGGCCGAGCGCTGGTCCTTGCCGTTCCATACCGAGAACCACACCTCGTCGCCGCCCTGGTTGTACTCGGGCTGCACCACGCGCTTGGGGCCTTCGCCGAGGTTGGCCCATTCGGCGATCGGCAGCACCTCGAAGCCCTTCGACAGGTCGCGGGTGTCGAACACGGCGATGCTCTGGCTCACCGCCTCATCCGGATGCAGCGGGGTGTCCACCCACAGGTTGTGCGACTTCGGGTGAGTCTTGACGAACAGCGAGCCGCCGCCCTGGCCGGGGACCACTTCGACTGCCTTCCAGGCATGCTGCGGGTGGCCGTCCGGATCGGTGGCGATCAGGGTGATGTTCTCGTTGCCGAGCGCGGAGGTGACCCAGACCGGTCCGTACTTCGGGTGGCGGAAATTGGCGCCGCGGCCCGGGTGCGGAATGCGGGTGACGTCGATCAGGCCGACCATGCGCTGCTCGCGCGAGTCGACCACGGCGATCTTGTCGGCCTGGTTGGCGGCGGTGAGGAAGTAGCGCTTGGTCACGTCCCAGCCGCCGTCGTGCAGGAACGGCGCGGCGTCCAGCGTGGTGACGCGCAGGTTGTCGATGTCGCCGTAGTTGACCAGCAGGATGCGCCCGGTCTCCTTGACGTTGACGATGAACTCCGGGTGCTCGTGGCTGGCGACGATGGCGGCCACGCGCGGCTCGGGATGGTATTCCTGGGTGTCGACGGTCATGCCGCGGGTGGAGACGATCTTCAGCGGCTCCAGCGTCGGCCCGTCCATGATCACGTACTGCGGTGGCCAGTAGGCGCCGGCGATGGCGTAGCGGTCCTCGTAGCCCTTGTACTTGGAGGTCTCGACGGAGCGCGCTTCCAGGCCGATCTTGATCTCGGCGACGCGATCGGGCGGGTTCATCCACAGGTCGATCAGGTCGACCTTGGCGTCGCGGCCGATGGTGTACACGTAGCGCCCGGAATGCGAGGGCCGCGAAATGTGCACGGCGTAGCCGGTCTTGACGATGCTGACGATCTCCTTGGTGTCGCCGTCGATGATGGCCACCTCGCCGGAGTCGCGCAGAGTCACCGCGAAGAAGTTCTCGATGTTGCGGTCGTGCTGTGGGCGGGTCGGACGGTCCTCGGGCTTCACGAACACGGTCCAGGCGGCCTTCATCTCGGGCATGCCGAACTCCGGCGGCTCGGGCGGATCGTGCTGCAGGAAGCGCGCCATGATGTCGATCTCGGCGGTGGTCAGTTCGCCGCCGGTCCCGAAGTTGGGCATGCCGGCCGGCGAGCCGAAATTGATCAGCGCCTTCAGGTAGTCGGTGCCGCGCGCCTGGGTGAGATCCGGTGTGAGCGGTTTGCCGGTGGCGCCCTTGCGCAGCACGCCATGGCAGCCGGCACAGCGCTGGAAGAAGATTTCGGTGGCGTGCTGGAACTCGTCCTCGCTGAGGTCGGGCGCGCCGGCGCTGCGCACGATCTTGACGCCCTCGGCCGAGACACCGGCCGGCGCGCCCTGGTAGGCGGCCTCGGCCATGGTGGTCTCCGGGTGCGGCTGACCCTGCGCCGGGTCGGTGGCGATGCCGTCGGTGCCGCGCACGGCGGCGACCTGTTCGGCGCTCACACGATGGCCGGGGTTGTCCCAACTGGCATAGACGTAGGTCAGGATGGCGGCGACGTCGGCATCGTTGATATGGCTCATCGGCGGCATCACCGCGTTGTAGGTGACGCCATCGACCTCGATCGGGCCGGACAGGCCCTTGAGCACGATGCCGATGATTTCGTCGACCGCATGGGTCTTCAGGTAGTCGGAACCCGCAAGCGGCGGAAAGGCGCCGCGCAGGCCCTTGCCGTCGGGCTGGTGGCACGCCGCGCAATGTGCCAGGTAGGCGGCTTGCCCCGCTTCCAGCGCATGCTTGGGCGGGCGCTCGTTGACGAGGTCCGTGCTCGCGGCCCGGCTGTCGGCGGTTGTTTCGGTGCCGGTTTGATCGGCCGAACAGGCGGAGAGCAGGCTGCCGGCCACGAGGGCGACGGAGAGCGTGAGTATGGAGGTGATGCGCATGGCGGAATTCCTGGGCCGTGACGAGCTGCAATGGTGGCAGGCTACGATGGGCAGAGGAAAAGCACCTTGACGCAAATCAATGCCGGTGACATCCGCCGGGGCCATGCTTGCCGCCGAATTTTCCTGCGGATCGCTGCATTTACATGAAACTCCCGACGAAGACACATGCGCTGTTGTGCCTGGCCGTGGCCTGCGGTCTGCCGATGCTGGCGGCCGCCGAGACCGGGGCGTCCGAGGACTGGCATCCGCTCGATCGCCTGATCGTGGTGGCCTACAAGGTCGCCACCCCCACCGAACAGGTGGTCGGCACCGTGTCGGTCATCGAGCGCGAGGACCTCGATCGCCGCCAGTCCCAGGACATCCGCGACCTGGTCCGCTACGAGCCCGGCGTCACCGTGCTCGATGAACCCGACCGCTTCGGTCCGCAGGGTTTCGTCATCCGTGGTCTCGACGGCAATCGCGTGGCCATGGAAGTCGACGGTGTGCCGCTGCCGGAAGGTTTCGGCGTCGGCAATTTCAGTCGCGCCGGGCGCGACGTGCTCGACATCGAGCTGCTGGAACGGGTGGAGATCCTGCGCGGTCCGGCATCGACCCTGTACGGTTCCGATGCACTGGCCGGCGTGGTCGCCTACCGCAGCCGCGATCCGCGCGACCTTTTGTCGCCGGGTGGCGACGACCAGTCCATCGGCCTGCGCCTGGGGCACGCCACGCGCGACGCCAGCACGCGCCTTGCAGGTCTCCATGCTGGCAGTCGCGGCGACTGGTCCATGCTGGCATTGGCTTCACGTCGAGAAGGCCATGAGCTCGATAACAGCGCGCGCGATCGCGCCTTCGCCGCCAATCCCGCCGACTACCGCCGCGATGCCTTGCTGGCCAAGCTGCTTTACGCGGGCGGCAGTCGCGCCGGCGATTGGCGCCTGACCCTGGAGCACAACCGCGCCGCGGCCGACACCGACGTCCAGTCGCTGGTGAACGGACCCGGCCAGTTCGCCACCACCGAGGCGCTGGATGCCCGCGACGATTACCGGCGGCGCCGGATCAGCCTCGATGCGCACTTCCAGCCGGGCCTGGCCTGGCTCGATGAGTTCGAACTGCTGCTTTACGACCAGGCCACCGACTATCGCCAGCGTGCCGACCAGTTGCGTCGCCCGGATCCGCGCACGCCGCATCCGACCCGGCGCCTGCGCGGCTTCGACTTCGCGCAGGACCAGCGCGGCGTCAAGGCGCTCGGCCAGGCACGTCACGACACCGGTGCCCTTTCGCACTGGCACATCTTCGGTATCGAGTATGCGCGCAGCGCCTTCGACGCCACCCGCGACGGATTGGAGATCAACCTGGCCAGCGGGGCGCAGACCTCCGTGATCATCGGCGAGCGCTTTCCGCTGCGCGATTTTCCGATCTCGGTGAGCCGTGAACTGGGTGCGTTCTGGCAGGACGAGATCGCTCTGGGCGACAGTGCGTTCGCGCTGATTCCCGGTCTGCGCTGGGAGCGCTACCGTCTCGATGCCTATCCGGATGCGCTGTTCGTCGAGCGCAATCCGGGCATCGACACCGCCGACGTGAGCAGTACCAGCACCACGCCACGGCTGGGCCTGCGCTGGCAGCTTGGCGAAGGCCTGCACCTGTTCGCCCAGCACGCGCGCGGCTATCGCGCGCCGCCCTTCGGCGACGTCAACGTCGGATTTGCCATTCCCATGTTCAACTACATCGCGCTGCCCAATCCCGACCTGCGCGCGGAAAAGAGCCGCGGCCATGAACTCGGTCTGCACTGGGAGCGTCCCGGCACCACCGCCCAGGTTTCGCTGTACCGCAACGATTATCGCGACCTGATCGAATCGCGCGCCAATCTGGGCATCGACCCGGACAGCGGCGCGCTGATCTTCCAGTCGGTCAACCGCGACCGCGCGCGCATCGAAGGCATCGAGCTGGCCCTGGAACAATCGCTGGATGCGTGGACGCCACGCGCGGAAGGGTTCCGGCTGCGCTTCGCCGCCGCCTGGTCGCGCGGCGACGACCGTCAGCGCGATCAGCCGCTGAATACGGTCGAGCCGGCGCGTGCGGTGCTCGGTCTTGCCTACGACAGCAGCAACGGGCGCTTCGGCGGCGAAGCCAGCATCATCGGCGTGGCGGGCAAGACGCGCGTCGACGACAGTCGCGGCGAACTGTTCCGCCCGCCGGGCTACGGCCTGATCGACCTGTCCACCTGGTACAGCCCGCATCCGAATGTGCGCCTGCATCTGGCCGCACATAACCTGGCCGACCGTCGCCACTGGAACTGGGCCAGCCTGCGCGGCCTGCCGGCGGATACGCCGAATCTGGAATTCTTCACCGGCGCCGGCCGCAGTGTGAGCTTCGGCGTGAGCCTGGACTGGTAGACCCATCGCACAAGCTGATCCAGGTCAACGCCGGTGCATGCCTGCGGTCAGGACAATGGCGGCAGTCCAGCTTCCTTCCGGGAGAACACCATGAAGATGCCGCTCGTGACCGCCGCTCTGGCGCTTGCGCTGTCGCCCCTGTCCGCCGCCGCGGCGGACGACAGCGGATGGCGTTGGGATGTGCGCTACCGCTTCGAACAGGTCGATGACGACGCCTTCGCACGCGACGCCAATGCGCACACGCTGCGCCTGCGCCTGGGCTACCTGTGGGCGCCGCACGCGCAATGGCGGGTGTTCATCGAAGGCGAGCATGTCGAGGCCTTCGGTCAAAGCTACAACAGCACGGCCAACGGGCGCAGCGCCTTTCCCGTCGTCGCCGATCCGGAAAGCACCGAGGTCAACCAGGCCTGGGTGTCCTGGCAGGGCGAGGCACTCAAGGCCACCGTCGGACGCCAGCGCATCCTGCTCGACAACCAGCGTTTCGTCGGCAACGTCGGCTGGCGCCAGAACGAACAGACCTACGACGCGCTGGCCCTGCACTGGAAGGCGGGCGCCGCGCTCGACCTTCGCTACCACTACATCGACCGCGTGCATCGCGTATTCAGCGACCGCGCCATCAATCCGCTGCTCGGCGAGCGCGATCACGACAGCCACCTGCTGCATGCCGGCTGGAACGTCGCATCCGATCAGCGTCTTGCCGCATACGCCTACCTGCTGGAGGATCGCGACCTGCCCGCCGACTCTGCGGCCACCTTCGGCCTGCGCTGGACCGGCAAGCGCGAGGTCGGCGAGGCCGCCCTGCACTGGGCGCTGGAGTACGCGCGGCAGGGCGACTACGGCAACCAGCCGGCCGACTTCTCGCTCGACTACACCCTGATCGAGCCGAAGCTGGTGTGGCGGGGCCTGACCTGGACGGCCGGCTGGGAGCGTCTTCACGGCAACGGCCAGCGCGGCTTCGCCACCCCGCTTGCCACCCTGCACGCCTTCAACGGCTGGGCCGATCGCTTCCTGGCGACGCCGCCCAACGGGCTCGAGGACCTGTATCTTGGCGCCGCCGGAAGCGTCGGCAAGGCGCGCTGGAACCTGACCTGGCACGACTACCGCGCTGCACGCGGCAGCGCTCGCCATGGCAACGAGTGGAACGCCTCGCTCGGCATGCCGCTGCCGGGGCGCTGGCCAGTGCAGGCCCTTGTCAAGTACGCCGATTACTCCGCCAGGGACTTTGGCAGCGACGTGCGCAAGCTGTGGCTGCAACTGGAGTGGAAGCGCTGACCGAGGCCTGGTCCGCGAACCAGCCGCAAAGGATCCGGCGGCCCTCCAGGCCGCCGGATCGAAGTACGGTTCGCAGTGATTCGGGGGGTCGACTGCGAACCGCGCTCGCTCAGCGCGAGTAGAGCAGCCGGTTGGGTGAGCCGGAACCGATACCGCTCAATACGTTGGTGGTGGCGCGGCTGTAGATATGGTTGCGGATCGCCGCCGGCGTGGCGGAAGGTGAGGTTCCCAACCAGAGTGCGGCCACACCCGCCACATGCGGCGAGGCCATCGAGGTGCCACTGATGGTGTTGGTCGCCGTGTTGCTGGTGTGCCAGGCCGAGGTGATCGAGCTGCCCGGAGCAAAGATGTTCACGCAACTGCCGAAATTCGAGAACGACGAGCGCGCATCGGTGCTGGTGGTGGAGCCCACGGTGATGGCGTTGGCCACACGTGCCGGTGAGTAGTTGCAGGCGTTGGCACCACTGTTGCCGGCCGCCACGACCACGCTGACGCCGCGGCTGATCAGGTTGTTGGTGGCGTTGTCTGTGGTCGTGGCAGCACCGCCGCCCAGACTCATGTTGGCCACGGCCGGGAGTACGCGGTTGGCGGCTACCCAATTGATGCCGGCCACAATGGTGGAGTTGCTGCTGCCGCCGGTGCAGCCGAACACGCGCACCGGAACCAGGCGCACCTGCTTGGCGACACCGTGGGTGGAGCCGCCGATGGTCCCCGCGACATGCGTGCCGTGGCCGTTGCAGTCGTTGGTGCCGCGGCCGTCGTTGATGTAGCTGGCGCCGGAAAGGACGCGGCCGCCGAACTGATTGTGGCTGGCGCGGATGCCGCTGTCGATTACGTACGCGCGCACGTTGCTGGCGGTGTAGTCATAGATGTAGGTGCCGTTCAGCGGCCGGTTGCGCTGGTCGATGCGGTCGAGGCCCCAGGTGGCATTGGATTGCGTCGCATCAAGGAAGACCATGCCGTCTTCTTCCACATAGGCGACGCGCGGATCCTTCAGCAGTGCGTGGATTTCGCGTTCCGAGGCACTCACCGAGAACCCGGCAAGGGCGTGGCTGTAGACATGTTCGACGCCGAGACCAAAACGCGCGCCAAGGTCCACCGCGACGTCGTTCACGTAGCGGCCCATGAACTCGTCCGTTTCACGATCCGCCGCCGCCAGCGATTTGCCGGCAGGCTCCTTCAGAACCACGATGTAACGGCCTTCGATCGGATACTCCACTCGCCGGAGCTCCGACGCATGCAACGCGAAGCCAAAGGCGAGCAGTACTGCGAACGCAACAAAGCGCTTGATCATCATCTCGATTTCCCCACTGAAAGGTTGGACTGTTGATGTGTCCGTTCCCGACCCCCCGGTCGAGTGACGGCTGCCGTTCCGGCGGTCGCAACGGAGTGTTGCGGCGCCGGCCCCGGAGCTTGAGCCGAGCGCGAAGTTGCAGGCTTGTGAAGGCTTTGTCAAGCGTTTTCGTGTAGTCGTAAGCGACTGATTCAGCAAGAAAAACACCATACGCTGCCGTGTGGTGAACAAAGTCATGCACTTGCGTCCGCGGCGACTCCGGCCACGTCGATCGGTCGATGAAGAGAAAGGCGAGCAGGTGACGGACTTGACCCCGGTCAAGGTGGGGCGCGCCCGCGTGCCGCCACAATCACTCCGGTGAATTTCCCCTTGCCAGCCCCTCACGCAGATCCCCGCGCACGCCGCCGCCAGCGGCTGTTGCGTCTGTTGCCACCGCCAGGACGCTGGGCAGTGCCGCTCAGTCTCCTCCCCAAGGTGCCACAGCAGCGCCTGCTGGAGCGTTTGATGGCGGTGGTGCTGGCGCAGCCGCTGGCGGCCGGCGACCTCGACTTCCTGGACGGCAGACGTCTGGGCATCGAGGTCGCCGACCTTGGCCTGCGCTTCGTGGTGACCCTGCGCAACGGACGCCTGTGTGCCGACACCGAGGCGCCAGCCGAGGCCTGCGTGGCAGGCGGTGTCACCGACCTCCTGCTGCTGGCCAGCCGCCTTGAAGACGCCGACACGCTGTTCTTCCAACGCCGTCTGGTCCTGACAGGCGACACCGAGCTGGGCCTGACCGCCCGCAACCTGCTCGACCGCCTGCCCTGGGAATCGGTGCCGCTGGGGCTGCGCATCCTGCTGCATCGCGCGGCACGCCTGGCGCAGGCGGCGCGCGCGGCGCACCGCGACGAGGCTTGACTGAAACTGCGGAGCCATTGGCCCGGCGGGAAAGTATCAATAGCTCCGTTCGTGGCGAGGAGCTGTCGAGGCCGGCGCAGCCGCAATCCACACTCCGTTCGTGGTGAGGAG
>DAOMOD010000040.1:23540-23985 GCA_035444205.1 Lysobacteraceae bacterium | reverse complement strand
AAGGGGAGAGGCTTGAGGTGAGGGCTGGAGGCGGGCATGTTCCGGACAGGGGATAATCCCGGCCGGATCGGGGCGATGATGGGTCGGCAAGGCATGGTGGAAGGCAAATGGAAACGTCGCTTGCGCGGGTTCTGGTGGAAGCTGCCGCTGCTGTTCGTGGCGCTGAGCGTGGCGCAGGTGCTGTGCCTGCGTTTCATCGATCCGCCGCTGTCGGCGTTCATGATCGAGCGCTGGCTGGGTGAAGCACTGACGGGGAACCCCGGTTTCCGCATCAGCAACGACTGGCGTGACCTGGATGTGATTTCCCCCAATTTGCCGGTGGCGCTGGTGGCGGCCGAAGACCAGAACTTCGCGACCCACAACGGATTTGATTTCGCTGCCATCGAGCGCGCCCAGGCGCACAACCAGAAGATGGCCGAACGCGCGCAGCGGCGCGGCACGCCGG
>DAOMOD010000040.1:14444-23530 GCA_035444205.1 Lysobacteraceae bacterium | reverse complement strand
TCAAGCGCCTGCGCGGGGCCAGCACAATCAGCCAGCAGACCGCCAAGAACCTGTTCCTGTGGCAGGGCACGGGGGCGACCCGCTGGCTGCGCAAGGGGCTGGAAGTCTGGTACACGGCGCTGATCGAGGTGCTGTGGCCGAAACGGCGGATTCTGGAAATCTATGCAAACGTCGCCGAATTCGGCGACGGGGTGTACGGCGCGCAAGCCGCGTCCAGGCGATTCTTCGGCAAGGACGCGGCGCGGCTGGGCCCGGCCGCTGGGATGGAAGAAGAACTGGCCTGACTCGTGGCCGGCAAACTGGATCGGCGCATACTCGGGTGTCTGGGTAATGGGCGCGTCCACCGCGGCCAGCGCCAGGCTGACGGAAATCTCGCGGAACAGGCGCTGCGCATCCAGCAGCTCGTTGTTGTCTTCCAGCACGTTCAGGAACGCGCGGGCGAAGAAGGAGTGATCGCCACGCCCGGTGTCCGGCACCGGCTGCACACCGCCGGAAGTAAGTGCGGTGCGTGAGCGCCCGTTGACCATGGCCTTCACCCAGTCGGTCCAGGCGCTCTCGGCGTTGGCTCCCTCGAATGTGGCCACCGACGAGCGAGTCATGGCGCCGGAATAGCAGCTGTCGGCCACCACCAGCACATGGCGCGCGTCCATGGTGTTCAGAATGTCGCTGACCACGCTGTTCGATATCCAGGTCATCGGCATGCCGGCTCGCGCATCGACCGGAAGCCAGTAACCCTGCTTGCCGACCGGATCGATCTCGCCGTGGCCTGCGTAGTAGATCAGCAGGTTGTCGTTGGACTTGAGCTTCTCGCGCATGTCGTTCAGCGCCGACAGAATTTCGAAGCGATTGGCGTTCTGCACCAGCGTGGTGTCGTATCCGTAACGCTGGCGCAGCACGTCGGCGACCGCGCGCGCGTCGTTTGAAGCGCTTTGCAGGTTCTGGTAGTCCTGGTATTCGTTGTTGCCGATGACCAGGGCGTAGTAGCGACCGAGGTTGACCCCTCGCGGCAGCGTGCGAACCTGCCTGCTTGCCGCGCCGGTGGTCGTGGCGGCAGACGATGTGGTGCGCCGACCTTCCGTCTGCGGAATGAGCATGAACTCGAGGGCGGTGCGCAGACCCTCGCTGTCGACCGCGGACACGGTGACCAGACTGCCACCACTGTCGACCTCCACCGTGGAACGGAAGACACCGTTGCCTGCCACCGCCACCACACGATCGTTGACCTTGACGCTCTCGATACCGCTGTCTGCGCTGACCTTGCCCAGCACTTCCATGTTGCCGGCGGCCCGTCGCAACATGGCTGCCGGACGACCGCGGGTCACGGTCAGAGGCGGTTCGATGATCTCGACCACCGGACCGACCGCTGTGGTCTGCACCACGGAAGCCATGGCCGGCCCCTGCGGCAGTGGTGGCTGTCCACGCGCCACGCGGCGCTCCAGTTCCTGGATCTGGCGGCGTTGACGCCGCACCTCGTCCTCCTTCGAGGCAAGCTGGCCCTCCAGGATGCGCATCAGCTCCCAGTCTTCCTGACGTGCCGCAACCTGTCCTCGCAGCGCTTCCAGTTCGGCCTCGTAGGCGGCACGCTCCTTGGCCAGACGCTCGGCATTGGCATCGAGCTCGGTCTGCAATGTGGCGGCACGCGACTGCACTTCGCCCAGCGAGCTGCCGAGCTCGGCGGCCTGGCGGCGGATGTCGGTGAGTTCGGCATCGCTGCTGTCGGCGCCCGTGGCGAGCACGCGCTCGCGTTCGCGCAGGGCGGCAAGCTGCCGCTCCACGTTCTGCTCACGATTGCGCAGGGCCTGGCGCTCGCTGTCGAGTTGGTCGCGCTCATGCGCGATCTCGCGCTGGCGCGCCGCAAGTTCCTGCTGAAGACGATCCATCTGGGCGCCATCGACACCAAGGGATGCCTGCTTCTCCTGCAACTGGCTACGCAACGTATGCTGCTCGCGCGCCGCTTCGTCCAGCGCGCGCCGGCGCTGATCGAGTTCGCGACGCAGCTTCTCCACCTCGGCCCGCAACGCCTCGGATTCCTGGCGCTGCTGCTGCACGGTCTCGCGCAACTGGGAGATTTCGGCCTGCGCTTCGGCACTGACGGTGACCGTGGAGGCGAACACCAGGTTGTCGTCTTCGGCCGGCAGGCCCGAGGACTGCCGATACAGGTTGAGCGCACGGGTGATGTCGCGCTCCACGCCCAGGCCCTGCTCGTAGAGGTAGCCCAGGTTGACCATGGCGCGCTTGAATCCCTGGGCTGCCGACTTCTGGTACCACTCGGCCGCCTTGGCATAGTCGGGAGTGGTGCCGAGTCCCTTGTGATAGATCTCGCCGACGTAGTTCTGCGCCGCGGCGTCGCCAAGCTGCGCCTGCTCGGTCCAGATGCGCAGCGCGGTCTGGTAATTGGCGCGGTCAAAGGCCACGTACTCGCCGCCGCGGATCTCGCAGTCGGCCTGGGTGGTGCGGATCGGTCGTCGCGCCGTGAGGAAGGTGCTCATGCGGCCGAGCTTGCGCACCTGTCCGGGCAGGAGGCAGTCGACGATCATCAGGTCTTCGGGGTTGCGTACGGTCGCCGCCTCGGCCGGGGCCATGGCCATTTGGCCCGCGGTGAAGGTGAACAGGGCGACCGCGCCCCCCACCAGTGCACGCCTTGCACGTGCGGTGATCAGGTTTCTTGCGCGCATGGGGCGACTCCCGGGCTGTGCCCATATGACCCATTCAGGGGTATATTTACGAATATATCGGACATCAGACAAGAATTGGGGGCTCGCAATGCGCATCAGGGGAACCGATCGGGTGTCGATACTTCGTGAAACCGGCCGCCTGGCGTGCCTTGTGCTGCTCGCTCTGTCGCTACTGCCTCATTCCGCCACGGCGGGTTCGGGCTGCGCGCTGACGGTCGTGAGCGGCCATGACCAGTTGGTGGTGCCTGATTCGCAGCTGTCGCTGCCGATGCGCGTCCGCTACGACTCCAACGGATTCGGGCCTGCCAGCATCGATGTGCGCTTTTTCCATTGTGAGGGCGAATCGGTGCTGTTCGACCTGGTCTCCCCAGGACCCGGAAGCAACCCCGAACTGGTCATTCCCAATGTCCCTGATGGTGGGGAGGTGGAAGTACTCGGCTACGCGCCGGCCGACCTCGCCAATTTCGCCGTTGTCTGCGTGGAGGCCATCGACAAGGACACGATGTGCTTCGGTTCGACCGGATACTTCTTCAATATCATCAACAGCGAACTCGGATCCGGCAATCCCAACCCGACCGGATTCGTCGGCCAGCCGCTCGACCTGACGGTCACAACGACACCGCCGGCCGAGTTTCAGCGTATCGTCTGGGAAGTGATCGGCGGAACGGGGTCGCTGGCCACGAACCAGACCGAAACCGGACCCGGCGGCACGTCGAGCAACTCCTACACCGCATTCAGCCCTGGCCCGGCCACGGTGAATGCCTGGCTCGGCGAAGCAGGTGGGTTGGCGCCCAAGGGCGCGGCGCCCCAGCGTGGCCTGGTGACCTTCGGCGCGATCATTCTCGAGCGCGTGCTCAATATCGTCGGCGGCAACAATCAGGTCGGTACCGTCGATCAGGTGCTGCCGCAGCCGCTGACGGTGCGGGCCACCGTATTCGACGGCGTGACGACATCGCCGGAAGCGGGCGTCAATATCCGTTACTTCCTCAAGGGCGACGGGTCCGGCGGCGCCGAACTGGTGGATTTTCTCACCGGCGACACGCTCGACATGGGCTTCGAAGCCACCCTCACCACCAACGCTGCCGGCGAAACCGCACCCGGTCTGCGTATGGGCCCCAATCCGGGCCTTGTGGACGTCTGCTTCCAGGACCTCGATGGGCAGGCGAGCGGCGGCTGCTTCACCGTCAACGCCGTTCTGGGTCCGCCGCCGCAGCTTGTCATCGTCTCCGGCAACGGTCAGGAAGCCGATCCCGGCGTCGCCTTTGCGCCACTGGTGGTAGGCGCCTCGCCCGCCGGGGCATTCGAAGCAGGCACGCCGGTCACCTGGCAGGTGGTGTCGGGCCCGGCCTCCTTCAACGGCAGCCCGAGCGGATTCTCCGAGTTCGAGCCAAGCGGCACGGCGTCGATCACGGCGCAGGCCGGGCAGACGCCGGGACCGGTGGTGATCCGCGCCACGGTGTCGGGATTCGACCCGGTCGATTTCAATCTGAATGTGCGCGATCCCATCGTCCAGGAAATCATCGAAATCTCCGGCAACGGGCAGATGGCGCAGCCGGGTGAGGTCTTCGATGCGCCGCTGGTGGTCCAGGTGTTGAGCGACGGCGTGCCCGTTCCGGGCGTGACCGTGCGCTGGCAACGGATCTTCGGCGCCGGCAGCATCCAGCCCGACGGCAGCGACCGGGTCGACCTGCTGTCCGAAGCGGACGGCACCTCGAGCGTGTTCGTGCGCGCTCCGGGGCAACCCTCCACCACCCAGATCCGCGCCGATGCCGATGGCTTTGGTGCCGTGATTTTCACGCTGACGGCCAGCGCAGACGCACCGCCGCCGGAGCCGGGCGAACCGCTGCTGATGACCCTGGTATCCGGAGACAACCAGACCGGCGCGGTCGGCACCCGCTCGGATGTTCCGATCGTAGTGCGCCTGACCTCCGTCGCCGAAGAACCCGAACCGGTCGTCGGCATGCGCATCGACTGGTCCGTGGTCTCCGGCAACGCCACCCTGGATGCGCCCGGCAGCATCACCGACGGCGATGGACTTGCGTCGATGAGCTTCACCTACGGTGCGCCCGGACCGATCTTCATCCGTGCCCGCATCGAATCGGCCAACGCCATGGTCACGGTGAGCGCCACCAGCTTCCAGCCTGCGCTCAGCATTCTGTCCGGCGACGGACAGAGCGGCCCGGTGTCGACCGAACTGGCCCTGCCATTGGTGGTGGCCACCGCGCCAGCGACGTTGTCCGCCAAGGGCCTCGCTGGCATTCCGGTGACCTGGACCGTGATCGAGGGTGGCGGCACGCTTGCCAGCGCCAGCACCGAGACCGGCGCCGAAGGAACCTCATCCAACAGGTTGACCCTGGGCTCCAGTCCCGGACCGAACCGGGTGCGCGCCGAGATCGCGGGAAGTCCGCCGGTTACGTTTACCGCAACAGCCATCGCCGGGGCAGGCGAAGGCGCGGTGCTCACCATCGTGTCCGGCGACAGCCAGACCCTGCCCACCAACCAGCTTTCGGCTCCGCTGGTGGTGGAACTCACCGACAGCCAGGGCAATCCGATTCCCAACGTCAATCTGCGCTGGATCCCGGGCCCGGACAGCGCCGTGGAGATCGAATCCGAATTCACCGGCACCGGTGCCGATGGCCGCGCCAGCAACCGCGCGCGGGCGCTGCGTCCGGGGCGGCAGTTCGTCAGGGTCTTCGTCCCCGCCGACCATGTCACCCTGCAGCTCGACTTCGTGATCAACGCAGGCATCATCAATACCGCCGGCCTCAACGAGCGCGAACGCGATGTGGCAGGGCAGCTGGACGACGTCTGCGCGCGCATGTTCGGCATTGCCAACCCGACTCCGGAACAGCAGGATCTGATCCTGATCTGCCGTGGCCTGGTGGATGGTTCCGGGCAGCGCCCGGGCGAGGTGCGCGAAGTGCTGCGCCAGCTCATCCCCGATGAAGTGCTGACCGCAGGACGCATCGGCATGCAGATGGGCGCCGCCCAGTTCGACAACCTGAAGGCGCGAATGGCGGCCCTGCGCGGCGGTGCCGGCGGCGTCAGCTTCGGTGGGTTGGCCCTGCGTGGCGACAACGGCGCGCTTCCACTCGGCTTTCTCGACACCCTGCTGCTCGGCAAGTCGCCGGACGACGAGGTGGGCGCTGACTTCAGCCGCTGGGCCTTCTTCATCTCCGGCAATTTCGGACGCGGCAACAAGCGCATCACCGAACGTGAGGCCGGCTTCAAGTTCGACAGCTGGAGCATCACTGCCGGCGTTGACTACCGCTACAGCGACACGCTGGTCATGGGTGTAGCGGCTGGCTACAACCGCAGCGAGACCGATCTGCGTGGGACTGCGGGCTCGATCGACAGCAAGGGCTACAACGCCTCGCTCTATGCCACCTGGTACAGGGAAAGCTATTACCTGGATTCGGTGCTGACCCTTGGACGCAACGATTTCGAACTCGACCGCACGATCAACTTCACGCTGACCGGTCCGGACGGCACCTCGACGTTCAACCAGGTGGCCCGCAGCAAGACCGACGGTAACCAGTATGCGCTGGCCATTTCCGGTGGACGCGACTTCAGCCGCGAAGGCTGGACGTTCGGCCCCTATGTGCGCGCGATGCTGGCGAGGCAGAAGGTCGATGGCTTTACCGAGTCCATCGCACTTCCCGGGCTGGGCTCCGGGCTTGCCTTCCGCGTCGAGGACCGCAGCCTCAAGTCGCGCTCCGCGGTACTGGGCGGAAAAGTGAACTACGCCATGAGCACCAGTTGGGGCATCCTGCTGCCGCACTTCCAGGTGGAGTACCAGCGCGAGTTCCAGGACGACGAACAGGACGTGATCGTGCGACTGCTGCACGACCCGGGCGGCACGCCGTTCATCCTGCGTGGCGATCCCGTGGACCGCGATTTCCTGAACATCGGTCTCGGCATCTCGGCCGTTTTCGCCAATGGCCGTTCGGCGTTCATCTTCTACGAGCGCACCACTGGTCTGTCCAACCAGAAGCGGGAGAATCTCGCCCTCGGTCTTCGCATCGAGTTCTGAACATGACACCCGACTTCCACGCCCGCGGTGGCCTCAGCCAAGCTGCCGCGGGCTTGCCCGAACCGTACCTGCGACGGCATGCTTCACCCTGGACGCCGCCTCGACACGCTGCGGTGGTAGAAACCGAGAGCGAGGTGAGGACCAGATGATCGAGTTCGGACACGGCACCCACGTAGGTCTGCGCCGCGAGCACAACGAAGACACCTACCATGCCGACGCCGGACTCGGGCTTTGGCTGGTGGCCGACGGAATGGGCGGGCACGAGCACGGCGAAGTGGCAAGCGCGCTGGCGCGCGACACCCTGATCGCCGAGATCGGCCAGGGCAGATCGCTGGCGGAAGCCATCCGCAAGGCCGACGAAATCATCATCCAGCACTCCCAGGGGCGCAATGAGTCCTTGCCCATGGGTACCACCATCGCAGCCGTGAAGATCATGGACGACAGCTTCGACGTGGCCTGGGTGGGCGACAGCCGGGTCTATCTCTGGAACGGCGAGTTGCATCAGATCTCGCAGGACCACTCCTACGTCCAGGAGCTGATCGAACAGGGCGCGATCAGTCCGGAGCAGGCGCGCTCGCATCCGCATCGCAATGTGGTGACCCAGGCGCTTGGCGTCACCGAGCCGCAGAACCTCAAGGTGGAAACGGTGTCCGGAGAGTTCAAGCCGGGCATGCAGCTGCTGTTGTGCAGCGACGGCCTGACCGAAGAGGTGGACGATCGCGCCATTTCCGAGACCCTGTCGCGCACCGACCTGTCGGCGCAGGAATGCGTCGACCACCTGCTGGTGGCCGCACTCGACGGAGGCGGCTCGGACAACGTGACCGTGGTGCTCCTCAGGCGCAAGTGAGTCGCCCTGCTGGTGCAGGGGACCCTCAATTGCCGTTGAGAATGGCTTCCTCGGCTGCCAGCTTGGCTTCGATCAGATCCTGGCTGCTCGGCGCCGCGATCAGACCCTCTTCCGCCAGGAGCCTGGCCGAGTCGTAGAGTCGGCGATCATAGAGCTGGCGCGAGCGGGTGAGGTAGAACTGCGCGATCTGGTCCAGTCCTTCCTGTGCCTGCGCATTGCGGTTATCCAGTCGCAGCACGATGCGGAACAGTTCCACCGCATTGTTGCCCGGTGGCGAGGTGAGGTAGCGGCCCTGCTCGGCCATGCCTTCGCGCATCATCGAATCGGCGCGCTGCAGCAGCTCCGGAATGTCGGCGCGCGAGTATTGCGGCTGCGGGTCGAAATCGTCCGGATCCGGATCCGGGTAGAGCTCGCCGTTGCCGGTGATGCCGGACCCGTTCTCCACGCGGGGCGTGCGCTCCCCACTGAATACCAGGAACAGGGCCACGACCAGCACCAGTGCGCCTGCACCCGCTGCGGCCAGGACGACCGGTCGCCTGGTCAGCGATACCGCGACGCCCTGACGCGTGGTGTCGCCCTCCCTGCGTACCACGCGACGCGTTTGCCGCGTCTGCATGTCGCGCACCGCCTGGCCTTCCGGCGCGCTGCCCAGCAACGCCTGGCAGGCGGCAATGAAATCCGCGCCGGTGGCGAATCGGTCCGCCGGCTCCTTGGCCATCAGGCCGTCGATCAGCGGCTGCAGCCAGGCCAGCTTGGGCGGCAGCGTCGGTACCGGCTGGGTGACGTGCATCAGTGCCACGGTGAACGGATCAGTGGCGTTGTAGGGAACGTCGCCGGTGAGCATCTCGAACAGGACGGTGCCCAGCGCATACAGGTCGGAGCGGCCGTCCACCTGCTCGGCGCGCGCCTGCTCGGGGCTCATGTAGTGCGGCGTGCCGATGGAGCTTCCCGCCAACGTGGCCTTGGTGTTCGAATCGATGGCCTTGGCGATGCCGAAGTCGGCCAGTACCGCGGTGCCGTCGGCCTTGAACAGGATGTTGCCCGGCTTGACGTCGCGATGGACGAAGTTCTTGGCATGGGCGAAGTCCAGACCCTGTGCCACGTCGCAGGTGATCTCGATCGCCTCGGCGACGGAGATGCCCTCGCCCATCCTGTCGCGCAGGGTGCCGCCGGGAATGAACTCGGCGGCCAGGTAGTAGGTGCTGCCGTGAGATCCGATGTCGAACACAGTCACCAGGTTCGGGTGACTGAGCTTGGCGGTGATGCGCCCCTCCTTGATGAAGCGGTCGCAGAACGAGGCATCCGAGGCCAGCGAGGGCGACATCACCTTGAGCGCCACCTCGCGGTCCAGCGACTCCTGAACGGCCAGGTAAACCGACGCCATGCCGCCCTGACCGATCGGCTTCAGGATGCGGTAACCGGGAACGTGGACGTCAGCGCTCACTGGACTCCTTGCGCCGGCTCTTCAGCCGGTCGATGCGGCGAACAGGGTGCCATGATGCCGCAGCAGGGCGGCACAGCGCTACGCGCT
>DAOMOD010000040.1:5677-14406 GCA_035444205.1 Lysobacteraceae bacterium | reverse complement strand
CGCCGCCATGAAGCGCTGCATGCTGTAGCTGTCCTCGTTGTCGAGGGTGGTGTAGAGGGTATCCAGACGAGCCTGCAGGCGTTGCACCTGCGCCTCGTCGACTGCGGCCAGACTTTCGAATGCGGCCAGCAGCGAGGACACGGCCATGGCCGCCTGCTCGGCGCCGGCGAAGTCGGCGTATTCGCCACGGTCGCCGTCGGCAACGATGCTGTCCAGCACGCGCCCAAGCGTATCCGAGCCGAACGGAAACTGCGCCACGCGCGGCAGCAGTTCGGACAGGGTGGCGCGCAGTGTGCGTGCCGCGGCCTGGGTGGTGGCGCGATCGCGCGTAGTGGCAGCGTGCAGGGCGCGCGTCTGCTCCAGCAGACGCTGCCGCGCGCCATCGTCGATGGCAGCCAGCACGTGACGGAACATGACCAGGTTGCTGTCATTCAGGCGCACCACGCCGGGTGCAAGCCCGGTACCGGGACGCGGCGTCCAGCGCCGTCCTGACATGGTCCGGTGACAGGCGTGGCAGTCGAACAGTACCAGTTCGGGGAAGATGCCGTCGCTGCCGTGACGTTCATCGAGCAGGATATCGAGCAGGTTTGCGGCGGCGACGCCCTGGCCCACACCCCAGTCGCGGATTCCGTTGACTTCCCCCTTGCGCGCCACGTAGTCGTCGTCGATTTCGTAGTGCGGATTCATCCAGGTGAAGGTATCGAGCTCGAAAGCCAGTCGCGGATGACCGGCACCCATGATGCGATGGGTGATCATGCGATCGCGGCTGCCCATGTGGCAGCTCAGGCACAACTCGGCACGCCTGACCGGGTCGGCTGTAGGGTACATGCCGAGCGCCAGATTGTCGGCATGGGGCACATTGCGTTCCGCATGCGAGGACAGCCAGCGCTCGGAGCCGCCGTGGCAGGCTTCGCAGCCGACGCCGTCGGAGATCTGGAAGCGCTCCCCGCGCATGGACTCGGGCACGTTGTCGGCATGACAGTCGAGGCAGATCTTGGCCTCGTGCGCCTGGCCGATGCCGAGCTTGCGCGCGATCGCCCTGGATTCGTCGTTCAGCAGGGTCCGGTAGGCGCCCGAATGCGGATCGCGCTCCTGCCAGATGGCGAACTCGTTCTGCCAGATGCGCGAGCCCTCGAAACGTTGCGACGCACCGTGGCAGACGCTGCTGGCGCAACTCGCCACCCCCATGTGTCTGTGCGCCGCGATGGCCTCGACCACCGAGGCCTGGGCTGCCGAAAGCAGCCACAACATCGAAACGCCAACCAAACCTCGCAACATGGCTGTTCCTCCCCACGATCGCCACCCGAACCCATTATGCCATCGCACGGGCCGCGTCACGGCGGCGGTTCCGTGGATGGCTCGATTTCCAGCCAGATACAGCGCCCGGAGCGCTCGGCGATGTTCCTTAGCCGATGCTGGTGCGCCTCGATTTCCACCGCTTCGGCGCGCGCGACCACGATGTCCCAGTCCGCACCGGCCACGATCCCATGTGCCGACCCGGGCATCGAACCCGTGCTCTCGGTCCCGTCTGCCACGAACTCCAGCGCACTCTGCCCCGAGGTCATGGCCAGGTAGACATCGGCCAGCAACTGCGCGTCGAGCAGCGCCCCGTGCAGCTCGCGCCGGCTGTTGTCGATGCCGAGACGCTTGCACAGGCGATCAAGGCTATTGGGCTGCCCCGGATACAGCTCGCGTGCCAGGGCCAGCGTGTCGGTGATCTCGGCGATATCGGCCAGGCGGCCGGGAGCGCCGCCCATGCGCTCCAGTTCGGCGTCGATGAAGCCGACATCGAAAGGCGCGTTGTGGATCAGCAATTCCGCACCCTGCACGAAGGCGATGAACTCCCCGGCAATCTCGGCAAAGCTCGGCTTGTCTTCCAGAAAGGCGGTACGGATGCCGTGCACCGCGATCGCACCCTCGTCGATGGATCGGCCCGGATTCACATAGCGGTGAAAATGGACGCCGGTGGAACGCCTTCCGAGAAGTTCCACCGCCCCGATCTCGATGATGCGATGACCCTGTTCGACACTCAGGCCGGTGGTCTCGGTGTCGAGGACGATCTGCCGGCGGCTCATGCCCTGGCCTTCGCGTATGTCTCGGCGACGCTGCGCGCCAGGCGGTCGACGGTCTCGTTGTCGGCGTGGCCGCTGTGGCCGCGCACCCAGCGCCACTCGACCTGGTGTCCGGCCACCGCGGCTTCCAGTCGCTGCCACAGGTCCTGGTTCAACACCGGCTTGCCTGCGGCCGTCCTCCAGCCCTTGTGGCGCCAGCGCGGCAGCCATTCGGTGATGCCCTGCATCACGTAGCGCGAATCGGTGGTCAGAACCACCCGGCAGCCACGCTTCAGCGACTCCAGACCGTGAATCGCCGCCAGAAGCTCCATGCGGTTGTTGGTGGTATGCGGCTCACCGCCGCTCAACTGTCTCTCGCGCCCCTTGTGCCGCAGCAGCACGCCCCAGCCCCCCGGACCGGGATTGCCCAGGCAGGCGCCGTCGGTGATCACCTCCACGATATCGTTCATTCAGCTTGCCTTGCGGAACGAGCCGGCGAGGCCGGGCGACACCGCCGCGCGGTGCTCGACGCGGGAGAAGCGCAGTGTGGTTGGCTGCGCTCGTTGCTTGCGCGCGATCAGCAGGAAGGAAGCGCGCAGCGGCCCCAACCAGCGGGACTCGCGCGTGGCCTCCCCGGCAGCGTCGGCGCGACCGATCGGCAGGAAGGGGCCGAAATGACGAACCTGCAACGTCTCCACGTCCTCCCGCGCCAGAATCCGGCGACAGGCGCTGGCGCCCGGTGTCGCGCCCGCGGCGTGACGTCGGCTCCACAGGCGCCACAGGCTCAGCGGATTGATGCCCATCACCAGGGCCACTCCTCCCGGTGCGAGCACCCTGGCGCACTCGGCCAGTACGGCCTCGGCCTGGTCGGCACGTAGCGCGTACTGCACCACCACCAGTGCCATGCTGTCCGATGGCAACGGCAGATCCTCGGCGCTGGCGATCAGATCGCCATCAAGGCGGGCGCCGCGACCGATGCGCAGGCGCAGGCCGACCATGGGCGGCGCAAGCTCGGGAAAATGCGAGGCGTCGGGCGCCAGCAGGAGCGCATGCGGTCCGTACACGCCGTCCACGAGCGGCTGCACACGCGCCTGCGCAAGCGCCAGCAACACCTGGCCGCGGGGCTCGGAGAAGGCGCACATCGGGTCGGCTTGACGGGGCGTGAGCATGGACGGCATGTTGACCACCTGGGCGAACGGGGACAAGGCCTCACGCAGCGCATCTGTCGTCGTTCGGCTTGGTATTGTGAGCCAAAGCCGCAGATCGAGAAACCCGGCCATGTCCGAACCGGAAATCACGCCCATCCCGGCGTTCGCGGACAACTACTTCTGGCTGCTCGCCCGTGACGGCCACGCCGTGGTCGTCGACCCCGGTGCGGCCGCGCCTGTACTCGCGACGCTGCACCAGCGCGGACTTCGCCTCGACGCCATCCTGCTGACGCATCATCATGCCGACCATATCGGCGGCGTGGCACACCTGGTCGAGGCCACCGGAGCGTTTGTCTACGCACCTGAGGACGCCCGCATCGATGCGGTCGACCGCCGCGTCGGCGATGGCGACAGGGTGACGCTTGCAGGCATCGGTCTTGAGCTCGAAGTCATGGCTACACCCGGGCATACCCTGAGCCACATCGCCTACCACGCCCCCGGCCTGTTGTTCTGCGGCGACACCCTGTTCAGTCTCGGCTGCGGCCGCCTTTTCGAAGGCACGCCGGCGCAGATGCTGGCCTCGCTCGATCGCATCGCCGCGCTGCCCGACGCCACGCGGGTGTATTGCGCCCACGAATACACACTCGCCAACGCAAGGTTCGCCGCCACGGTCGATCCGGGAAATGCCGCACTGGCGCAGCGTACGCTTGAGGCCACGCGCCAGCGCGAAGCAGGGCACCCCACCCTGCCGGCGCGCCTCGGCGACGAGAAGGCCGCCAACCCGTTCCTGCGCAGCGACAGCGACGGTGTGCGCACAGGTCTGGCCGGGCGTATCCCGGCCGACGCCGATCGGCTCGCGCGCTTTGCCGCCCTGCGCCGCCTCAAGGACGAGTTCCGCGCCTGAGCGGATCGCTGCGCAACAGCGCAAATGCGGCAGCGTCGTGGCGTACACTATCGCGCTTTCGCAACGCATTCACCGGGAGGCACCATGGGTTTTCTGCAGGGCAAGCGCGCCCTTATCGTCGGCATTGCCAGTCAGCGTTCGATCGCCTGGGGCATTGCCGAGGCCATGCACCGCGAGGGCGCCGAACTGGCCTTCACCTATCAGAACGACAAGCTCAAGAGCCGCGTCGAGGACGCCGCGCAGCAGTTCGGCTCCGACATTGTGCTGCCCTGCGATGTCGCCGAGGACATCGAGATCGATACTCTGGTGCGCGACCTCGGCGCACGCTGGGACGGCCTCGACATCCTGGTGCACTCGGTCGGCTTCGCCCCGCGCGAGGCGCTGGACGGCGGCTTCCTCGACGGCCTCGACCGCGAATCGTTCCGCATCGCCCATGACATCTCCTCCTACAGCCTGGCCGCGCTGGCCAAGGCCCTGCGCCCGATGATGAAGGACCGCAAGTCGGCCATCCTCACGCTCAGCTACCTCGGTGCGGTACGTGCGCTCAACAACTACAACGTGATGGGCCTGGCCAAGGCCAGCCTGGAGGCCTGCGTACGCTACCTCGCGCTCAACCTGGGTCCGGAAGGTACACGCGTGAACGCCATCTCGGCGGGCCCGATCAAGACCCTGGCGGCAGCCGGAATCGCCAACTTCCGCAAGATGCTCGGCCACGTGGAGGAATACGCGCCGCTCAGGCGCAGCGTGACCATCGAGGACGTGGGCAACGTGGCAGCATTCCTGTGTTCGGATCTGGCCGCCGGCATGACCGGGGAAGTCACCTATGTCGATGCCGGCTACAACGTGCTCGGCATGACCGGGCTGGATGCCTGAGCCGACCTGCGGGGCCAATCGTTCGTCACGACAGGAAGGGGAAGGTGCCGAGAAGGCTCGGCACTACGAAAAGCGCGCAGGCTGCAGTGCTGTCGTAGAGCGGAGCTTGCTCCGCTCAATCATCCCTCAAAGGCGATCGTCGGCGACCCGGATTCGGGACCTGGCCTTCAACGCTTCAACGAACGCGCGCGTCTCACCGCTGCTGGCGCCGCTCGCCAACGTCTCGCGCGCCTGGCGCCGAATGGCGGCATCGACCGCTGCGGGGTCCCCGGCGGTTACCCCGGTCAGTTCCACCAGGGCGTAGGCATCGCCGGCAAGCGGGACCAACGCCTGGTGCGGGGAATCGCCCGGATGCGGCAGGCGGAATACCTCGGCGACCAGTCGGGAATCGTGGTTCACCGCGTTGCGGCCGACGCCCTCGGCATGGCCCACATCGACTTCGATCTCCTCGGCGAGTGCTTCAAGGCTCGCCTCGCCAGAGCGAAGGCGCGCCATCATGGCGTCGACGCGCTCGCGCGCCGCCGATGCGCGCGCCTCGGCACGCATTCCTGCCGCCACCTGTTCACGCACTTCCTCGAACGGGCGAGGCGCTGCCGGCACATGCTCCTTCACCCGCAACACCAGGGCGTGACCGATTCCGGTTTCGATCGGATCGCTGGTCAGGCCATCCAGCAGTACGCTGTCCGAAAACGCCGTTCGCACGACCTCGGGGTGCGCCGCCACACCCTGCCCGCCCATGCGGGTGAACGGGCCTTCGGTGCGGATTTGAAGACGCAGCGCATCGGACACCGGCGCCAGGGAGGTGGGATCGCGGAACACCAGGTCCATCAACTCCCCGCTGATCTCGGCGAATCGGCGTTCGCGCTCGCCTTCCAGGATCTCACGCTCCAGCTCGAAACGAACCTCCTCGAAACTCTTGCCGCGCTCCTCGCTGATATCCTGCACCAGGATGATGTGATAGCCATCCGGGCTGAGTACCGGATCGGATACGACACCACGCTCGGCGGCGAACGCGGCATCCTCGAACGGCGCATGGGTCATGCCGCGCTCCAGCCAGCCCAGTTCTCCGCCAACACCACGCGATCCGATGTCCTCCGAAGATTCACGCGCAATCTCGGCGAAATCCGCGCCCTCCTCGCGGGCGCGTTCGGCCAGCGCCTGCGCGCGTTCCAGCGCCTGCTTCTGGGTCGCCGCGTCGGCAGCCGGGGCCACCTGTACCAGGATGTGCGATACCAGGCGCTGCTCTTCCTCCACGAATCGGACGCGCTGCTCCTGGTAGCGGCGCCTGAGTTCGGATTCGTCGATGCTGGTGTCGACCTCGACGTCGCTCTCGCGGATCTCGACGTACTCGATGGTTACCTGCTCGGGTTGCATGAAGCGGTCGAGGTTGGCTGCGTACCAGGACTGCAAGTCCTCTTCGTCCAGCGTGTCCTCGACCACGGTCGGCGCGGCGACGCGCACATAGCGGAAGTCGCGCGTCTGCTCGCGCAGGGCCAGGTAGCGGTCGACGTCGGCCTCGGTCACCAGTGCAGATGCCGCGATCGCGCGGGGGATCTCCTGCACCACGATTTCGCGAAGCATGCGCTGCTGGAACAGCGCAGGCGACATGCCCTGCATGCTGAGCAGGTAGGTGTACTGTTCGCGGTCGAACGCGCCGCCCACCTGGAACGCAGGAATGCTGGCGATCTCCTCGCGCAGCCTTTCGGCGGGAACTTCGAGACCCATTTCCTTCGACGCCTGCATCAGCACCTCTTCCTCGATCAGGCGATCGAGCATCTGGCGGCGCACCTCGGGCTGTTCGAAGTAACGGGCATCGAAGGCATCGCCCATCATGTTGCGCATCTGCGATCGAAACTCCTCCACCCGCCGACGCAGGTCGTCTGGGGAGATTTCCGAATCGCCGACCTTGGCCACCCAGTTCTCCGAGCGTGCGGAGAAATAGTCGCCGACGCCGAAGAACGCGAAGGGGATGATCATGAGACCGATGACGACCAGCGCCACCCAGCCGGTCATTTTCTCGCGCAGGGCCTGAAGCATGGATGTGTTCCGTAGAAGGTCGAATACAAACGCAACAAGTTAACCCGAACCGGCTGGCTGCGCCATCGCTCGGGCGCCTAGTGTACTGTCTCGCGCCTTCCGGGCGGCCGAGAAGCGCGGCGCGGCCGTCATGCGCAAGTCGCATAAAACAAAGGGCGCCCGGAGGCGCCCTCTGCTGTTTGGCGGAGTGGACGGGACTCGAACCCGCGACCCCCGGCGTGACAGGCCGGTATTCTAACCGACTGAACTACCACTCCATGAACTGCTGGTGGGTGCTGAGGGGATCGAACCCCCGACCCTCGCCTTGTAAGGGCGATGCTCTACCAGCTGAGCTAAGCACCCTGGCGAAAGCGCGTCAGTTTACAGCATCCTTCAGCGCCTTGCCAGCCTTGAACACCGGGTTCTTGGACGGCTTGATCTTGATGGTCTCCCCGGTGCGCGGGTTGCGGCCGGTGCGACCGGCGCGCTTGCGAACCGAGAAGGTGCCGAAGCCCACCAGGGAAATCGTGTCACCCTTCTTGAGGGCCTTCTTGACGACATCGACCATGGCGTCCACGGCAGCCGCGGCGTCGGTCTTGGTGATGTTGGCCTTGTCGGCGATGGCGCCGATGAAATCTGCTTTGTTCATCTATCACTCCCTCACGGTGTCTCGTCGACCCGTGGCATACGCGGTTTTTGGAATTCGAGTGGATGTCCTCTTCGAGACTCCCCAGAGGACATCCGCTTCGGACCGGCCGGAACCCGCCTTGCGGGGCTATGCGGAAAACGGCGTGACGACTTTATACCAGCCCGTCCGACCCCACGCAACACAAGCAATCATGCGGATTTTCGGGCAGTACACGGAATCCGGGAAAGGCATCACCTCAATGCACAGCTGCCCGCCAAAGTCAACGTGATCTGCGACCTCAGTGCGGCCTCACCGCGGCATCGGGATCGTTCGCCTTGCGCGTTGCTTCGGCTGCTTTCGCCGGTTCACCGGCCACCCCGACGATCGGCTTGAGCGGCTCGGCAAGGGCGATGTCCAGCACTTCGTCGATCCATCGAACCGCCTTGATTTCAAGACCTTCGGTGACGTTCTTCGGGATGTCGGCGAGGTCCTTGAGGTTCTCGTCCGGAATGATCACGATCTTCAATCCGCCACGATGCGCGGCCAGCAGTTTCTCCTTGAGGCCGCCGATCGGCAGCACGCGTCCGCGCAGCGTGATCTCTCCGGTCATCGCCACATCGGCGCGCACTGGCACCTGGGTCAGGGCCGACACCAGCGCCGTGCACATGCCGACGCCTGCACTTGGCCCGTCCTTGGGGGTGGCGCCTTCCGGAACATGCACGTGGATGTCCAGCTTCTGATGGAACTCAGGATCCACGCCGAGGCGATCGGCGCGCGCGCGCACGACGCTCAGTGCAGCCTGGATGGACTCACGCATCACGTCGCCAAGCTGGCCGGTGTGGATCAGCTTGCCCTTGCCCGGCACCACGGTGGCCTCGATGCTGAGCAGGTCGCCACCCACGTTGGTCCAGGCCAGGCCAGTGACGAGGCCGACCTCGTTCTTCGCCTCGGCGCGACCGAAATCGTACTGGCGCACGCCGAGATAGTGTTCGAGCGCGTCCGATTTCACGGCGACCTTGCGCGGTTTTCTCGACTTGCCCTTCGCGGTCGACTGCTTGAGCGACAGCTCCTTCACCACCTTGCGGCAGATCTTGGCGATCTCGCGCTCC
>DAOMOD010000040.1:0-5633 GCA_035444205.1 Lysobacteraceae bacterium | reverse complement strand
ACGGCATCCTCGCCAATGGTCAGTTCGCCTTCCTTGAGACCATTGCCCTTGGTCTGCTTGGGGATCAGATAGCGCTCAGCGATGTTGATCTTCTCTTCCTCGGTGTATCCGGGGATGCGGATCACCTCCATGCGGTCGAGCAGGGCGGGCGGAATGTTGAGCGAGTTGGCGGTGGCGATGAACATCACCTCGGAAAGGTCGACGTCGACTTCCAGGTAGTGATCGCTGAACGCGTGGTTCTGCTCGGGATCAAGCACCTCCAGCAGCGCCGACGAAGGATCGCCGCGGAAGTCCATGCTCATCTTGTCGATCTCGTCGAGCATGAACAGCGGATTCTTCGATCCCACCTTGGCCAGGTTCTGGATGATGCGGCCGGGCAGCGACCCGATGTAGGTGCGGCGATGCCCGCGGATCTCGGCCTCGTCGCGGACGCCACCCAGACTCATGCGCACGAACTTGCGATTGGTGGACCTGGCCACGGACTGGCCGAGCGAGGTCTTGCCCACGCCGGGCGGGCCGACCAGGCACAGGATCGGACCCTTCATCTTGCGCACGCGCTGCTGCACCGCGAGGTATTCGAGGATGCGCTCCTTGACCTTCTCCAGGCCGTAGTGATCGGCATCCAGCACGTCCTGCGCCTGGCTCAGATCCTTGCGAACGCGCGCGCGCTTGTTCCACGGCACCGAAAGCAGCCAGTCGATGTAGTTGCGCACGACGGTGGCCTCGGCCGACATCGGCGACATCTGCTTGAGCTTGTTGAGCTCGGTGCGGGTCTTGGCTTCGACCGCCTTGGGCATGCCGGCCTTGGCGATCTTCTTCTCCAGCTCATCGATCTCGTTGCCGCCCTCGTCGAGATCGCCCAGCTCCTTCTGGATCGCCTTCATCTGCTCGTTCAGATAGTACTCGCGCTGGCTCTTCTCCATCTGCGACTTGACCCGGCCGCGTATGCGTTTCTCGATCTGCTGTACGTCGATTTCGCCGTCGACCAGGCCGATCAGCAGCTCCAGACGCTCGGCCACATCGGTGGCCTCGAGCACACGCTGCTTGTCGGCCAGGCGCACGCCAAGGTGCGCGGCGATGGTGTCGGCCAGACGCGAGGGGTCGTCGATGCTGGCCAGCGTAGTGAGCAGCTCCGGCGGCACCTTGCGGTTCAGCTTGACGAACTGCTCGAACAGGCTCATCAGGGAACGCGCCACCACCTCGACCTCACGCGCCTCGCGCGAGTAGACGCTTTCCACCGGTTCACTGGTTGCAGTCAGGGTGTCATCGCTGTCGCCGAGACCGCCAATGCGGGCACGCGACACGCCCTCGACCAGCACCTTGATGGTGCCATCGGGCAGTTTCAGGAGTTGCAGGATCGAGGCGACCGTACCGATCTGGTAGAGATCCTCGGCCTTGGGGTCATCGACGTCCGGGCTCTTCTGCGCCACCAGCATCAGCTGGCGGGGACCGGCCATGGCCAGATCGAGCGCCTTGACCGACTTCTCCCTGCCGACGAACAACGGAATGACCATGTGCGGGTACACCACCACGTCGCGCAGCGGCAGCACCGGCAGGCGGTCTTCGATGGTGGGCATGGCGGGGTTGTTTTTCATGGGGTGGGCTTCTACGCTCGAAATGGGGTTGCACGTCCGCGGGAGCAAGCGGCTTTCAGGCAGCCTGCGACCAACGTCCATGGATCGTCAAGTGAGGGCGGGAACGGAAAATGCAAGCGCCCGATGGACGGATGCAGCGGCCCGGACGGAAGCGCCGCCGGCAAGTCGCGAGGGGCACTTTTCCGACAGGCGGTCAGAACACTCGAAAGCCACGCAACAAGGACCGGGACGCGGCCCGCCGCGGGCGCGCCCGGCCCGCCCCTATTCTGCGGCCGCCTTGGCTGGAACGCTGCCGCCGGAGTAGATCAGGTAGGGCTCGGCCTGGCCGCAGATCACCGCCTCATCGACCACTACCTTGGTCACGTTGTCGAGCGACGGCAGGTCGAACATGGTATCCAGCAGCACCTGCTCCAGGATGGTGCGCAGGCCGCGGGCGCCGGTCTTGCGCTTGAGCGCCTTCTGAGCCACCGCCGCCAGTGCATCCGGGCGGAATTCCAGATCCACGCCTTCCATCTCGAACAGCTTGCGGAACTGCTTGGTGATGGCGTTCTTCGGCTCGGTGAGAATCTTCACCAGGGCGGCCTCGTCGAGTTCCTCCAGCGTGGCGACCACCGGCAGACGTCCGACGAACTCGGGAATCAGGCCGAACTTGATCAGGTCCTCGGGCTCGATGCTCTTCAGCACCTCGCCGACGCTGGCCTTGTGCTTGCTGGAGCGGATCTCGGCGGAAAAACCGATGCCGGTGGACTCGGAGCGCGCCTGGATGATCTTTTCGAGCCCGGCGAAGGCGCCGCCGCAGACGAACAGGATGTTGCGCGTATCGACCTGCAGGAACTCCTGCTGCGGGTGCTTGCGTCCGCCCTGCGGCGGCACCGAGGCGATGGTGCCCTCGATCAACTTGAGCAGAGCCTGCTGCACACCCTCGCCCGACACGTCGCGCGTGATCGAGGGGTTCTCGCTCTTGCGCGAGATCTTGTCGATCTCGTCGATGTAGACGATGCCGGTCTGCGCCTTTTCGACATCGTAGTCGCACTTCTGCAGCAGCTTCTGGATGATGTTTTCCACGTCCTCGCCGACGTAGCCCGCCTCGGTGAGCGTGGTGGCGTCGGCAATGGTGAAGGGCACGTTGAGCAGCCGCGCCAGGGTCTCGGCCAGCAGAGTCTTGCCCGAACCGGTAGGCCCGATCAGCAGGATGTTGGACTTGGCCAGCTCGACCTCTTCATCCTTCTGGCGCGATTCGAGGCGCTTGTAGTGGTTGTACACGGCCACCGACAGCGTCTTCTTGGCGCGTTGCTGGCCGATCACGTACTGGTCGAGCGTATTCTGGATCTCGCGCGGCTTGGGCAGCTGCGAGCGCGCCCCGGACGACTTCTCCTCGAGTTCCTCGCGGATGATGTCGTTGCACAACTCGACGCATTCGTCGCAGATGAATACGCTGGGTCCGGCGATGAGCTTGCGCACCTCGTGCTGGCTCTTGCCGCAGAAGGAGCAATACAGGATTTTGCCGCCCTCGCCGGAACGACCCTGCCGGTCCTCACTCATGCTTCAGACTACGCCTCGAATTTCGCCTTACGGGCGGCAGAATAGCACAGCGCAGGCCCCACGAAATGGGACCTGCGTCAAGGCGTTGCCCTTGTTCACCCGGCCCGGACGCTGTCTTCCGGACGATGGTCCAGCACCGAGTCGATGAGGCCATAGTCGCGGGCCAGCTCGGCGCTCATGAAATTGTCGCGGTCGGTGTCCCTGGCGATGCGCTCGATATCCTGCCCGGTATGGCGGGCCAGGATGTCGTTCAGGCGGTCGCGCACGTAAAGGATTTCGCGGGCGTGAATCTCGATGTCGGTGGCCTGGCCCTGGAAGCCGCCCAGCGGCTGGTGGATCATCATGCGCGAATGCGGCAGGCTGTAGCGCTTGCCCTTGGTGCCCGCGGCCAGCAGCACGGCGCCCATGCTGGCCGCCTGGCCGATGCAGATGGTGCTGATGTCGGACTTGATGAACTGCATGGTGTCGTAGATGGCAAGCCCGGCGGTGACGTGCCCGCCCGGCGAATTGATATAGAGGCTGATGTCCTTGTCCGGGTTTTCCGACTCCAGGAACAGCAACTGGGCCACGATGACGTTGGCCATGTAGTCCTCGATCGGCCCCACGCAGAACACCACGCGCTCCTTGAGCAGGCGCGAGTAGATGTCGTAGGCGCGTTCGCCGCGGGAGGTCTGCTCGACCACCATCGGCACGAGGTTGAGGCCCTTGATGGTCATGGACGTTGTCTCCGCGGTGCGGTCTCGGTGGGATTCCAGCATATCAGCCCCGGGTCGGGCGCATGACTTCGGCGAAGGTCATCGGTTGCTCGGTGACCCTCGCCTTGCTGGCGATGAAATCCACCACCTGGTCCTCCATGGCCCGGCTCTGCAGCCCTGACATCAGGCGCGCGTCGCTACGGTAGGCGTCAACGACGGCCTGCGGATCCTCGTAGGTGGAGGCGATCATGGCCAGCAGCTCCGACACCCGGCGCGGCTCCAGGCGCAGCTCGAACTTGCGCGCCGCTTCCTGCAGCAGCACCCCGGCCAGCACGCGCTGGCGCGCCGCATCGCGATGCTCCGACAGGTCGCCCTCCTCGCCTGCCTTGGCGCCCTTCTGGCGGGCCAGGGCACGCGCCTCGGCCTCGATCATGCCCTCGGGCAGATCGACATCCGGATAGGCCGCAGTGAGCTTGGCCACCACCTCGGCCTTGAGCCGACCCATCAACGCGCCGTGCAGCTCGCGCTTGAGGTTTTCGGCCACGTCGTGGCGGAACTTCTCCATGCTGCCATCGGCCACGCCGAAGCTGCGGACGAACTCGTCGTCGACCTCCGGCAGGTGCGAGGCCTGTACCTTGATCACCTTGATCTGCATCGTCACCTGCTTGCCGGCCAGCGCCTCGATGCGGAAGCTGTCCGGCAGGGCCACGTCGAAGGATTTCTCGGCGCCCGTGGCCAGGCCGACCAGATGCTGTTCGAAATCGATGCCCAGGGCCCCGCTGCCGACGATCGTGCCGGCGCGCTCGACGCCCTCGGCGGGGAAGCGACCGCCGGAGTGCTCGGCGGAGTATTCGAATACCACCATGTCGGTCGCTGCGGCTTCACGGTCCACCGGCTGCCAGGTGCGGCGCTGGTGACGCAAGGTTTCGATCATGGCGTCGACGTCGACATCGGCGACCTCCGAGACCACGCGCGTGATCTCCAGACCCTCGACCTCCAGCTTGTCCACTTCCGGCAGCACCTCGAAGGTGGCGGTGTACTGGAACTCGCTGTCGAAAGCCGGAGTGGCGTCGATCTCGGGCGCCATGGCCGGACGCAGGTTCTGCTGGCGCAGTGCCTCGTCGAAGGTATTGCGCACCAGGTCGGACAGCACCTCCTCGCGCACCTGGTCGCCGAAGCGCTTCTCGATCACGCTTGCTGGCACCTTGCCCGGGCGGAAGCCCTTGATGCGAGCCGTGCGTGACAGTTCGCGCAGGCGCGACTGGATGCCGGAATGGACGCGATCGGCGGGGATGGTGACCGTGAGGCGACGCCCCAGTTTGCCAGTGGATTCGACCGAAACCTGCATGTCTTACCTCAAGCCGCCGCGCGCAGGGCGCGGCCTGTCGATGGGAACACACACCAGCGGCGCAATGTTGCAAGCGCCGCCGGCAACGATGGTGCGAAAGGAGAGACTCGAACTCTCACGGGTTGCCCCACTGGAACCTAAATCCAGCGCGTCTGCCAGTTCCGCCACTTTCGCCGTGGTACCGGTTTCACTTTCAGGACCAGGGGTGGTGGGCCGTCAGGGACTCGAACCCCGAACCTACTGATTAAGAGTCAGCTGCTCTACCATTGAGCTAACGGCCCGCTTGCAACCTCGCTGAAAAAAATGGGGTGGACGATGGGACTCGAACCCACGACCACAGGAATCACAATCCTGCGCTCTACCGACTGAGCTACGCCCACCATTGTGTACCTAAACTTCTGGCGCGCCCGGCAGGACTCGAACCTGCAACCACCGGCTTAGAAGGCCGGTGCT
>DAOMOD010000039.1:0-24020 GCA_035444205.1 Lysobacteraceae bacterium | reverse complement strand
GATACGCCCTGTAGAAGCGCACCTTGTGGGCGACACGGGCGCAGCGTCCAGACGAAGGCTGATCGCGGCTGTCGCCGCTCCTACGGCTTCAGCGACGGGGTGCCGCCGGCGCGCCTGAACGCATTTCGAATCCAAGGAAAGGCGCCGAGACTGCGCGACGATCGATGCTTGCGCCAAGGTCGTCCTCGAACCGATGCCGGCGCCCGAACTCGAGACCGGCGACAGCGCCGGCCGACAGCCAATCGCGTAGCCTCCACTCGCCATCCAGCCCTGCACGCCAGGCACGCTGGCGGTAGTGGAAGCGGGCACCGTCGCGCTCGTCGCTGACCACGTGCCAGCGCGCGCCGGCCGGCGCCACCTGCGCACCGAGCCTGAGTGCCCCACCCGCATGCCAGTCTAGCCGTGAGCGCGGCCAGCCCAGTTCGGCCTGGAACGCTTCGCCGCGAAAGGTGCGCGTCACTTGCGGATACACAAGCGGACGGCCAAACACATCGTCGCGCGCCAGTCCCAACCGCCACCCGGGCTGGCCTGGGATCGCCGGGCGTTCCAGATATACCTGCCCATGCAGGTCGATGTCGCGCCCGCTGCCGCGACTGAAAAAGTCCTTGAACACGTTGGAAGAGGTCGCCACCTGCGGCGTGATCCCGACGTGCCAGATGTGCGCGCCATCGCCGGTCCAGGATAACGGCAATGCCAGTCGGTGCAGATCGCGGTTGCGCGAGTCGAGGCCGCTGTACTCGAATCGCGTGTAGGCATAGTCGATCCCGACGCGCAATTCACCGTTGGCGAACCGCCAGGTCGGCGACCACAGCTCGACGCTGTGATCGCGCCCGCGCAGCCGGCCATCGCCGAAGTCGCTCGCGGCGATCGTGGTCTGCGCGATCCGCGCACCTGCCCCGCCTTCCGCCGCGACAGGGAGCGCGGTCGCCGCCAGCAGCATGGAGGCGAGCCGGCACCGCATGGTTCACACCCGCGTTCGTGGTCGAATGGATCTACATCATAGCGGCCGCACGCCCGCGCGGCCGCTCTCAATCGCGGAAGTTCTCGAACTGCAGCGGCAATTCCAGTTCGGTGCCCTTCCACAGCGCGATGGCGGCCTGCAGGTCGTCGCGCTTCTTGCCGTTGATGCGCAGCTTGTCGCCCTGGATCTGCGTATCGACCTCCGACCGAATACTGCTGCGGCGAGCACTATGCTCATGGACTTGACATGGCGAGACAAGATTTATAGCTTCCTCGCTGCATGGGGCTACCGCCTGACGCGACGTCAGGCAACGACACTGGAACTATGGAGGATGGTCGTGAACAAGCTACTCATTTCGCATTTCGCCCGCTTGTGGCAGTCTCCCAAGTTTGTTCTTTCGCTCATGGCGTACGTTGTATTGAGCGTAGCGTTTGCCGGAGTATCAGCCGAAGCGAAAGCACGCGATGATGTCGGCCTTTCGAACGGTCCAATTCTGGTTCTGAGCGAACCGTTCGATCACGGTTGGGTTACCCTGAGCGTGACAAACCCGCAATCCCCTGATTCGCAATGGCATTTCACTGCGTGGACATTCTCCGGGGGATTTCTTGATTTCACCTATCATGCTGCCTCAGGCCATGTCATTCTCGGAACACATGAGTTTGCGGGCGTAGTGCACGAGGACGCACATGGAGACATACACGGTTGGCTTAGCTACTTTGCAGGTGACCTTGCCGGCGCGTACCTTAATCTGAACGGTGAGTTCACCCCCCCCTGGCGGAGACGGACCGCCGCAGATTCCTAACGGAACTACGCCTGATCTTCGAGATCGGGATCTTGCGCTTCTGCTCAATGAATTCTCCGATTTTTTTGGATCGGACAATATGCCGATGAGCTACTTGGAATGCGTCGGTGCAGTTGCCAGTACAGTTGGGGCCACGATTCTTGGGCTGGATCAAACGAACTCCGCCACTCGCGACTACGTACGGGGCACTGGTTCAATGTCTCGGGTTCTGAGGCTTTTTGGCGCAACGTCTGCGGTACTCGTGGGTGGTGCGGCCGTTTCGGCCGCAGTTTGCCTGCCCGAACTACTGTAGCTCGATTGGAGACCCCGGATCCGACATTCGGATCCGGGGTCACGTTCGGAGCACATGGACGGGCGACACCTGACGATAGTTCAGCTTGCATGCGCTTCGCCTTGTCAGGCAGGCCACTCAGTCAAGAGGATTCCGCGATGTCGAACAACAGCAACCGATCAATCGGCTACCGCACGTCTGATCTGGCGGTGGTCCTGTTTGCGTTCTACTGGATACTCGTCTTCGGCGGGCTGGTGGCGAACCCGTTCTCGGGCCCGGATGCCTCCAGCTTCATCCGCTATCATCTGTTCGCGCTTCTGTTCGCCAGTCTGATGGCGCTGCTGGACGTGGGTGGCGCCCCTGAAGTAACAGATGGGTTGAAAATTGACGGCCACAAGACTCCTATCCGGTCCCTTTCACTGCGCAAGGCCATGCTGGGCGCACTCGCCTTCGTGTTTGCCGTGGCTGGCCTGCTGCTCGTGGTCGCCGCAGTCAACTGGATCTTCGGCGCTGAGAGCCCGTTCCGGGTCGACGAGCCCAAGGTGGCTGGTTTCCTGCTAGTGGTCGGACTGGCCGCAGCCTTGGGCAGCTACTTCGCGGTCCGTCGTATCCGCGGCCAGATGCGCGATTCGGGCTAACGCCAGCGTAGCCACCCTCAGTCGCGGAAGTTCTCGAACTGCAGCGGCAGTTCCAGCTCGGCGCCCTTCAACAGGGCGATGGCGGCTTGCAGGTCGTCGCGCTTCTTGCCGTTGATGCGCAGCTTGTCGCCCTGGATCTGGCTGTCGACTTTGAGCTTGGCGCCCTTGATGGTGGCGATGATCTTCTTCGCCATCGGCTGCTCGATGCCCTGCTTCACGGTGATCTTCTGGCGCGCCTCGGCGATGTTGGTCTCGACTTCGCCCTCATCCAGGCAGCGCACATCGATGCCGCGCGCCACCAGTCTCTGGCGCAGGATGTCGAGCATCTGCTTCAACTGGAAGTCGCTCGGTGCGCGCTGGGTGATGACGAAGCCGTCGAGATCGAAACGGGCATCGGTGCCCTTGAAATCGAAGCGGTTGCCAAGCTCACGGTTGGCCTGGTCGACGGCATTGGTGAGCTCGTGCTTGTCGACTTCGGAAACGATATCGAAGGAAGGCATGGCGGATTCTCCTGACAGGAATGCCGCACAGGGTAATGCCTAGCCCGCATTTCTCACACCGGCGCACGAAGATGCCACGCAAATCGCTCAGCGGATCGGTTGAAACTCCGCGTTGCGCAGCCCAGCCAGCAGTGCGCTGCCGTCATCGGCCACGCGCAGCTCGCCGTAGCGTGCCGCTTCGAACCGCGCACCCTGACCTTCCTCGAAGAACCAGGCGTTGGTGACGATGCGCACCTGCCACTCGCGCACGCGGTAGCGCAGCGCCAGTTCATCCTCGCCGCGCGGATGCGGCGTAGCCTGCACGCGCTCGACCCGGCCCACGCCGTCGGCGTCTCGACGCAGAATGACATAGCCGTCCGACAACCCGTCGCGGGCTTCCGGGCGCAGCTCGTTGGCGATACGGAAGGCGAGCGCCATGTAGTCGCCCTGCATCAGCGAGCGCGGATCGACCGGCGCCAGTTCCAGCAGCACCACCTCACCGTCGCGCAGCAGCGCCTCGCGCGAATGGATGGCCCAGTTGGCCGCCGCCAGAGCCAGGACCAGTCCGAAGACGATGAGTGCACGCTGCATCATCCCGGTACGTCCTCGCGCTTTTGCACCAGCAGCATGCGCAGCACCAGCAGAACGCCACCGCTGGCGACCAGCACGCCGGACTTGGCGAGCAGGCTGATGTCGATCTCGTAGTAGTAGCGCGCGAGATATACCAGCAGGCCGATCAGCCCGGTCGCCAGCACGGCGCGCTCGGCCGCGGCAAAGCCGAGCAGCAGCAGCATCAGGGCCGCCAGCACACCTGGCGCAGGGAGCAGCAGCACCGTCGGTATCGCTGCCATGCCCAGCCACAGCAGCGCCGAGGGCGCGCGGTACAGCCGCAGCAGTCCGAACACGGCGCCCAGCCACAGCAGTGCCAGCAGCACATCGTAGATGTCGGCGGCACGCAGCAGCAGCGCCGACGATGTCGCTTCCCCCCGGTACCAGGGCACGTTGCGAAACCACAGCACCATCATCAAGGCCAGATGGACCGCATGCATGGCCGGTCGCAGGGCCAGGTGTTGGCTCGACGGGACCGAGCTGCGCACCCCCAGCCAGAAGGCTAGCGCCACTGCGGCGAACAGCGGTGCCGCCAGCGCCAACACCCGCAGGTCGCCCAGCACCACGACGATGCCGGTAAGGGCGATTCCCGCGGACAGAAAGCGATGCTGCGCCTGCGCCGCAAGCGCCGCCATCAGCGTGCCCGCGCACAGCAATCCGATGCCGAAACCGGTGGCCTCGAAACGCGTGCTGAACTGCGCCACGCCGGCCGCGATCATGCCCTGCCCTGCCAGGCTGAAGGGTACGGCGAACTGGGCCAGAAACAGCCGGCCGCCGGCACCGCGCAGCACCACCACGGCACTGGTGCAACACAGGCCGCCCACCACCAGCAATCCCGCGGCGTGTCGGAACAGCCCATGGAACAGCACGCCGAAAAACGCCATCACGAAGATCGCCGCGAACCAGGCGCAGATGCCGAGCAGCAGATGGATGTACCAGGGCGGCTGGTCGCGCACGGGGGGCTGCGGGTGTTCGACCAGTCCCTCGCCGTGCAGGCGCATCCACAGTGCGGTGGCGACCTCAGTCATGGGCCAACTCCCGGCGCAGGCGCATCAGCCAGAGTGCCGCAGCGCTGGACATCCCCACCAGGGCAAGCGCCAGCAGCAGCCAGGCGCCAGCCTCGGCAGCGCCGAAGTCGAGCAGCCAGCGGCCGAGCGCAGTGACAGTCACGGCAATCGCGCTCAGCGCCACAACGGTCAGCGCGGCGACATCGATGCGGCGCCAGCGATAGACCCAGAACAGCAGCGGCATGGCCACGACCCAGGCCAGCAAACTGACGGCGCGCGGCGCCTCCCAGTCGACCACGGCAAGCATCGCACCCAGGCTGAGCGGCGCCAGCGCCGCCATCAGCAACAGCCGCGGCCCATAGCGGCTTTGCAGCGCCAGCCAGCGGGGTCCCAGGGACTCCCAGCATGCGAGCATGGTCAGGTTGGCGACACCGACGGCGAGCCACATCTGCTCGCCAAACCAGCCGCTGTGCAGCCAGCCGAAGCGACCACCGGTGTCGAACCACAGGTACAGCGCCAGGTTCACCAGCCCCGCCCACAGCAGCCACAGCGGCGCCCAGCGCCCCGCCAGCGCAAACGGCAGCATCAGCGCGGCCCACACGGCAAACAGCTCCCAGGTGTCGGCGCCGGTCTGGTAGGTCTGGCCGATCAGCGCGAACAGCGCGCCCAGCACGATCGCCGCCAGCAGCAGCAGTGCGCGCGAGGCCAGCCTTTGCGGCCCCAGCCACAGCGCACCAGCCACCATCGCCACCAGAAGTGCCTGCGTACCGTAGAACCTGGCGAACTTCGACAGGTCCTGCCAGTTGAAGGCGATGAAGCAGACCACCCCGGCGCCGATCAGCAGCGCGCCGAGGTACAGGGCCAGGCGATCGAGAAACAGGCGCCACGCGGCGACGCTCGGCGTTGGCCCGAGCACGGATTGCGCGCGCTCGGCGGTGGCATCGTCCATGACCCCGGTCAGCACCCAATCCTTCAGCGCGCGCTGCTCGGCGAAGGCGCGGGCGATCCCCGCGTCGGCGTTCATCCGCGCAGCCGCATGCCGATTGGGCCCCGGTGATTCACCGCTTCAGCAGGTCCTTGAGCTGGGCGAAGGGATTCGAGGTGGCCGGCACCGCGGCACGGTCCGCAGTCAGGCCGCCCTGGTCGATGTAGCGCTGGTGCTCGTTGTCGTGGCAGAACAGGCACAGCAATTCCCAGTTGCTGCCGTCCGGCGGATTGTCGTCGTGGTCGTGGTTGCGGTGGTGCACGGTGAGTTCGCGCAGGTTGCTGCGGTCGAACGTGCGCCCGCAGCGTCCGCACACCCAGGGATACATCTTCAGCGCCTGTTCGCGATAGCCCTTCTCACGCTCGGCCGCGGCACGCCGCGCCTCGGCGACGATACGGTCGAGCTTGGCGGCATCGGGCGACGCCCGGCGGCCCGTCATGGCGAAGTCTCCGCAGGCTTGCGTGGTGGGGATGTTAGCACCGGCCGATCACTCGGGCAGGCCAAGCGCCTCGCGGGTCAGTGTCTCGCCTGGGCGCGGCGTGGCGGCGATCGATGCATCGGCTGGCGCCGGCGCGTCCTCGAACAGGTGCGCGAACAGGCGCTCCAGACCGGCGAAGATGTAGGGCATCATCGGCAGATAGTCGCGCTGGAAATCGGGCACCGCCATGAAGGCGTCGAAATGCTGGACATGGGCCATTTCCCAGTAGGCCAGTCGGGCTGCGCCGTGCGCACGCGCGGCGGCGACATAGGGACGGCTGGTGAACTCGACCGGCACCAGGCCATCGGCGCCGCCGTGCAGAATCAGCAGCGGGATGTCGGGCAGGCGCGCGCTGGCGTGGGTGGCGTCGATGGCGGCACGCAGGGCCGCGCTTTCCGCACTTTCGCCATCCCATAGCGCGCGCAGGCACTGCACGCCCGGCAGGAAGGGATCGGGCAGGGCGAAACGACGGTCGACGATGCCGATCTCGGCCGCCGGAGCCACACCTGCGCTGTTGGCCGACCACAAGGCGCGTTCGGTGGCGGTCGCCGCGCGCGGCTGGCCGGTCGCATCGACTGCGGCCAGGGCGAAGTCGCAGGGCATGTCGGCGGCGCCGCGTCGAAGGTAGGAAGATGCATAGGTCACGCCCACGGCGCGCCACAGGTCGAAGGCCGCATTCACCGCGGCCTGGCGCAGGGCAGCCTCGCTGAAGCCGAAGTCGATCAACCGGCGCCGCGCTTCGGCGGCGGCCTCGGCCGGCGTGCCGGGCGCCAGCAGTCCGGCCCCCTGCAGCGAGGTGCAGCGCAGAGCGGCGCCGGCGGCGACCAGCGGATTGGCGTTACCCAGCGGCACCTCGGCGCGAAAGGCGTCGTCGGCGAGCAGGCAGACCTGGTACAGGGCGGCGAAGGTGGCCACCTCATAAAGTGGCGGCGCACCGGCCACGGTGATGTTGGGTGCGGCCGCCAGTGCGGCGTCGAACAGACTCTGGTCGTCGAGTTCGAGCCCGCGCAGCACAGCGCCGGCGCCATTCGATACTGCCGCCGCCACGATCACGGTGTTGTCGGCAGTGAACGGCGCCTGCCCGGGGAAGGCGCGATTCAGCGCCTCCAGTCCGAACTGTGCGGCCTGCAGCGTGTGACGGCCCCAGTCGGCCTCGGGGTGATCGCCCGAGTGCGCATGCTTCATTGCCACCAGCGGCACATCGCCTTCGATGGCGTCGGGCTCGAAGGCAAGGCCGTCGCCGCGACCGCCGCGGGTGCCGTCGAGGCGCACGCCGGAATCGCTGGCGAAGTCGAAATAATCGGTACCGGCGCCCTTGTCGGTATAGGCGATGGCGCAGCCGCGTGGCAGGCCGAAGGCGCCGGCCAGGGCAATGGCGCCGTACACGCCGCGCGAACCTGAGGCCGGGGCCACGATCAGGCAACGCCGGTCGTGATCGAAGGCATCGGGCACCTGCATCAGCACGCGGTGCGGATGGCGCGCGCCGGGTACGTGGGCGAAGGCGCTGTACTCGCGGCCGGGCATGTCGGGGACGGCGCCATAGGCCTCACCGAAACCGCCGAGCGGCGACAGGTCGGCGATGCCACGCCAGTTGGTGTGGATGGCGAGTCGGCGCAGCTCCTGCGCGGTCGGCGCAGTCACATCGGCGGGCAGCGGTGCTGGTCCGCGCAGGCCGTCGAGCCCAAGGCCCGCGCTCAGCAGATCATCATCACCGACATGGCGGGTTTCGCGGATGGCGCTGACCAGGAAGTCGGGCATCGGGGTTTCCATCGTCGCGGCGACGCGTTCGGGCGGTGCTTCGCGGCCACAGCCGACAAGCAGCAGGGTGATGCAGAGCATGACACGGCGGCGCATGGGACATCCTCCAGGCAAGGCCGGACCCCCTGTAGGAGCGGCGAAAGCCGCGATCCGTCCTGCGCGCATCGAATCGAGACGAATCGCGGCTTTCGCCGCTCCTACAGGGGGCGACATATGCAGCCTAGCAGGCGCGCCAACGCGCGCCTGCTGCACCTTGGTACAGGCCGGCACAGTACCCGCACGGTGGTAGGCTTTCACGCCTGCACGCCCCCCGGAGCTTCCATGACGCAACGCATCCTGATCACCGGCGCCGGCAGCGGCATCGGTGCCGGCATCGCCGAGGAACTGGCCCGCGCAGGCCACCACGTCATCCTCACCGATCTCGCCGCCCCGGACACCGTCGCCGAGAGCATTCTCCAGAGCGGGGGCTCGGCCGAGGCGCATGCGCTCGACGTGACCTCCGATGAAAGCGTCGCCGCCTGCCTTGCCGCGCTGGAAACCCCACCCACCGTGCTGGTGAACAATGCCGGCCTGCAGCACGTCAGCCGCCTGGAGGACTTCCCCGTCGACAGGTGGGACCTGCTGGTGCAGGTGATGCTGGTCGGCGTGGCCCGCCTCACCCGCGCGGTGCTGCCTTCCATGCGCGAAGCCGGCTTCGGGCGCATCGTCAATATCGGCTCCATCCACTCGCTGGTGGCGAGCAAGTACAAGAGCGCCTACGTCGCCGCCAAGCACGGACTGATCGGCTTCTCCAAGGTGCTGGCGCTCGAAACCGCCGACACCGACATCACCATCAACACCATCTGCCCCACCTACGTGAAAACGCCGCTGGTGGACAAGCAAATTGCCGACCAGGCCAGACAGCACGGCATCAGCGAGGACCAGGTGGTCAGCGAGATCATGCTGAAGCCCATGCCCAAGGGCGTGTTCATCGGCTTCGACGAACTTGCCGGCATCACCGCCTTCCTGATCTCTCCGCCCGCGCGCAACATCACCGGCCAGGCGATCGTGGTGGATGGTGGGTGGACGGTTCAATAGACAACTGGCAAAGGACGAACGACAGAGGGAATCCGGCTCGATAAGGAGACAGTCGATGACACATACCGTCAGCAAGACCAATGCGGAGCACTACATCTGGGGACGTCAGTGCGACGGCTGGCATCTCCTGAAAACGCCACAGCTCAGCGTCATTCAAGAGCGCGTTCCGGTGGGCGCTGGCGAGGTGCGCCATTACCATGAGCGCGCGCAGCAGTTTTTCTTCGTGCTCTCGGGGGTGGCCATTTTGGAATCCAACGGTGAACTCGACCGCCTGGGCCCGGGGCAGGGCCGCCACGTCCCGGCAGGCGTGCCGCACCAACTGTACAACGAAGGACCCGGCGACCTGGAATTCCTCGTGGTGTCGGCGCCGTTGGCCCATGGCGACCGGGTGCAGGTCCCGGACCAGCCACCGTCCGACGGAATTCGGCAAGGCGAGCAGCCACGATGACCTGTCGGCAAAGCGAGCAGCCACGATGACCTGCGAGCACCTGGTGGAACTGGAGAAGGCCATCGCCTGCGACGTCCATCACGACGGCGTGATGGGTCTTCATCCCGGCGCCAACCCCGACGCAAGAACGTTCGTTCCCCCAGCGCAAGGAGTCTGAAACGTGCACCCTGATACTTCCTCATACAACGCCGCGCAGGCTCCTGAGGACCGGGCGATCTGCGCACTGCTGGCACAGACCATCGATCGCTGCCTGCCCGAGGCGGAGAACAGGATCTGGCATGCCCACCCGGTGTGGTTCCTCGACGGCAACCCCATCGTCGGCTACAGCAAGCTCAAGCACTGCGTGCGCCTGCTGTTCTGGAGCGGTCAGTCCTTCGACGAGGAAGGGCTGGCGAAAGAAGGCAGCTTCAAGGCCGCCGAGGCGCGCTACACCGACGCCGGCCAGGTGAACGTGGGCGATCTCGAGCGCTGGCTTGGCAAGGCGCGCGACATCCAGTGGGACTACAAGAACATCGTGCGGCGCAAGGGGAAGCTGGAGCGGTTGAAGTGAGGGTGGAAGGGGCTGGGGCTTGGGGCCTAGGGCCTAGGGCCTAGGGAAGAACCTCGCGAGCACGGTGCACCTGGCGTGATGAGACCCGTCGATGCACCGCAGCTTTGGGTGAGAAGATACCGTTCCGAACTTGCAAAACTCCAGGCCCTAAGCCCTAGGCCCTAGGCCCTCAATGATCAGAGCCATGCGCCTCCTCATCACCGACGATCATCCGCTGTTCCGCGCCGCGCTTCGGCAGGCAGTGAGCCAATGCGTGCCCGGCGTGGAGATTGCCGAGGCCGCGGATCTGGAATCCGCGCACATGGATCTGGAAGCGCACCCGCAGACCGATCTGGTCTCGCTCGATCTGCACATGCCGGGCGTCAGCGGTCTTGCCGGGCTGGCGGCGTTGCGCTGCCGGCATCCGTCGGTGGCGGTGGTGGTGGTCTCGGCGCACGACGATCCGGCAGTGGTGCGGCGCGCACTGGCGCACGGCGCGCAGAGCTTCATCCCCAAAAATGCCGACCTCGACCAGCTCGGCGAGGCTTTTGCGGCGGTTTTCCGCTGCGAGGAATGGATTCCACCGGCCATGCGCGCCGCGGTGGCCGCCGCCGAGGCGCCGGCCGATGAGGAACTCGCCGCACGGCTGGCAAGCCTGACGGCGCAGCAGTTCCGCGTACTGGAAATGGTCGGCCAGGGCCTGCTCAACAAGCAGATCGCCGACCGTCTCGGCATCGCCGAGCGCACCGTCAAGGCTCACGTCGGCGACGTCTTCACCAAGCTCGGCGTGCGCAACCGCACCCAGGCCGGCGTGCTGTTCCAACGCCTCGAACTCAGCGACCCGGCACGGGCGCCCGTGTAGGCATTCGCTGTCCCTTCTACCCCGGGAGAAGGTGGCGCGTAGCGCTGGGTGAGGGTTCGGCAATGCTGGCGGAGGCAGTTGCAGCCCTGAAACACCGCTCCCGAATGTTCACGGCCTCATTCCAGAGAACATGGCGGACCTCGGCCTCGACGAAGGGCGCAGAGATCGACCTGGTCCTGCGCCGCGGCGATGCGTTGTTCGGTGTGGAATGCAAGCGCGCGGACGCCCCACGCATGACGCCGTCACTGCGCATCGCCCGGGAGGATCTCGGTCTCAAAGGTATAGCGATCCTGTATCCGGGCACCCGTAGGTTCACGCTATCCGAGACCGTGCAAGCTGTTCCGCTGGCGGAATTCGCCGCCCACGGCCGTCTTTTCGGGTAACCGCCGCGAGCCCGTGTCACATGTGGAATGGGCCATCGGTCATTCGGCGTATGGCGTGTGGGGGCTGAGGAAAGGGCGGTGAGCAGTACATGCTATGTTTTCGGCTATTGCCGGTCCGGTGTGGACGGTCCCAGCGGGACTGGGAGGTTGAGGAGATGAGGAAGAATCCCGTGCTCCGACAGCTCATGCTGTCGGGCTCGATGTGTTTGGGTGCATTGAGCGGCTACGCCGACGGCGCCCACGCAGCCTGCGTGAGTGTCGGTGGCTCAAGCTACCAGTGTGCGGATGCCGAAATCTCCAACCGGGCCGTTTCTGACGCCAGTGCCGCAGTTTCCACGCACCCCGGCATCAGCGGCGACACTTCACCCGGCGAGAGCGGGCTGATGGTCGGGCCGGCGGAACCGCAGATCGAGCTGTCCGCATCAAGTCTCGACTTCGGAGCGCAGCCGCTCGGCGTGCCCTCCCCACCCCAGACGGTGACGGTAGTGAGCGTCGGCGCCGTCGACCTCCAACTCGGCGTGCTCGAGGTGGTCGGCCTCAACGCTGAGAATTTCGCTATCCAGATTGATGATTGCAGCCTTGCGACGCTGTCGCCGACCCAAGCCTGCGAGGTCAGCATCCATTACACGCCACTCGGCTACAGCTTCCACCAGGCCGAGCTGCAACTGCCGTCGAACGCGCCAACCAACCCGGACACGGTCACGCTGATGGGCAGAAACGCACACGTGTTTGCCGACGGCTTCGAATCGCCGACACCGCTCGAACGGGTGATCGAAGCACTGCAGGCCGTCGCCGTAGTCCGGTTATGGTTCGCGGAGTACTGGTTATCTTTAGGTGTGATTCCGGAAACCATGGCGGAGCTCGGCTTCGACGACCCCTATCCGGCCGGGTCAGCGTGGGCCACGCTGGAGGATGGACTGATCGTCCTCACGTTCGAAGGCGCACTTGAGGGTCAGACGTTGGCACTGGCACCCTGGGAGCTGTTAGATCAACTGGGCTGGTCGTGCGGGTATGCGGAGCCGCCGAAGGACGCGGTGTTGCTTTCCGGCACAACCTCGGCTGCAAGGACGACGGTCGATCCGGTCCACCTGCCTGAGCCGTGCACGCAGCCATGAGCCGCGTGCACTCCACACCTTCCGATGCATACGTCCACACACCTCATCCAGGACTCGTCTGGTCGGCGCAGTTTCCATGACGTGCGCGCCGCGAGTGTCGGCTCAGGTTGCGATCAGTTGCGCTGATCCTGCCACGGGTCCAACAACGCGACGCCCATGGGCGCGAAGTCGGCGGCGTTGCGGGTAACGACAGTCAGCCCGTGTACCAGCGCGGTGGCGGCGATCAGCGCATCGTGAACGGGATGCGGGTCGGGCACGTGCAGTTGCGCACAGCGCAGCGCCACGGCCGGATCCACCGACAATATCCGCCCGGCGAACTCCGGAATCACCCGCTGCTCCAGCCACGCACGAAGCAGCGCGCCTTGTGCGGCATCGCGCCGTTCGACGCGCAGTACGCCCACCTGCAACTCCTGCAGCGTGATCACCGAAAGGAAGCAGGCGAATTGGTCCAGCTCTGCCTGCCACGTGGCCACGCGCGCATCCGCCTTGCCCTCGGCCACCTTGCGCAGTTCCGAGACGACGTTGGTATCGAGCAGATACACGCTGCAGGTACCCGTCAGGCGTCGAGGTCCGGGATGCGCGGCACGTCGCGGAAGCGTGGCGGATCGAAGTCGATATCGGCCACGCCGGGCATCGCCAGCGCCTCGCCCAGGGTGCGGCGCTTGCCGGTCAGGCGGCGGTAATCCTCGATGGACAGCAGCACGTGCGCGGGCTTGCCGCGGTCAGTGATGAACACCGGCCCCAGCTTGGCCTCGCGCTTGGCGCGGCCGATGTCCTGGTTGAGCTCGCGACTGGTCAAGGTGCTCATGGTGGGGCTCGCGAAGCAGAATGTAGGAACATTACTACATAATTGACCGTGCCTGCAACCAAGGAAGGCCATCGCGCCAGACTCGGCTCAACTGTGTGTTCGGGGCGCGTCTTGCTTCTTGCTTCGGTCGTGTGCTCGGGGTCTTGCTTTCTTGCAACCATCATTTTCCAGGGCTGCGGCGGGGAACCGGATCGGTTTCGCAAAGAACAAGACCCTGAGGTCCCTCGTGTATTCATTATTGGTTATAATGAATACAGTGAGCCCTTGGAAGGCACCCTCCATGTCCCGAAACACCACCCTGACCGTCCGGCTGAACGAAACCCTGAGTGATTTCGTGGCGGCCAACGTGGGTGAGAACGGCGCCTACGAGAACGTCAGCGAGTACATGCGCGACCTGATCCGCCGTGACAAGACACGCGTGGAACAAGAGGCGTTCGATCGGCTGAAGGCGGAGCTGGCCCGTGCGTTTGCCGCGCCGGAATCGTCCTACACCCCGTTGACGGCGGACCAGGTCATCGCGCGCAACCGGAGCTGACGGCGTGCCCCGGGTCCGCATCCAGGAAGCGGCCTCCTACCGCCTCGACGAGATCTACCGCTACACGCGCGAGCGCTGGGGCGCCCCGCAGGCCGATCGCTACGTTACTGGACTGTTCGACGCGTTCGCCCGGATCGAGCGTCATGAGATCCCGTCCAGGCCCGTGCCGGCGGAGTTCGGCGTCGAGGGGTACTGCTTCCGCTACGAGCGTCACGTCGTCTACTGGCGGCGGCTGTCGAACGGTGACATCGGTATCGTGACGATACTTCACGAGCGCATGCACCAGATCGAGCGCTTCCGTGAGGACTTCGGGCTATAGCGGGCTCCTCGGTCAGCCGACGCCGATGTCGCGCCATCGGCGTTCGCCGCCAATGACCTGAACATGCCGCGCTGGTGTGCGCGCAGCGATGGATGATGTCGGTGCGCTGGCGGCGTCGGTGTTGCGCTAGTGGCGACGAGTGGGGCACGGTAGCATCAGCACACTTGCATCCGAGCTGTCGGCAGGCCGGAATCCGGCTCAGGGGGCTTCGGCCGACTCGGGCAACCAAGAGGATGGCGCGATGCTTGAGATTGGGCGGTTGACCCGACTTCTGGCAATCCTGTGCGTGGTGCTGACGTGCCCGAAAGTAGCCATGCCGAGCGATCCGCCGCAACTGCCCGAAGTGCGATGGGAGCGCAATCTTCGCATCGAAGGATTGCCCGCGCTGTCGCTCGATGCTTCCATGGTGGCGGTCGTGGGCAGTTCCTCCTCCCTGGGGGGCATCGAGTGGGTCGACATCATCCGTGTTGCGGACGGATCCGAGGTCGCTCGCTTTCCATTGGGAGGCAACCCCGGGCAAACGATCAACAGTCCGGAGTTTCTGGAGGTTGCAGGCGCGCGCCATGCCAGGATCAACGCATTTCTGCGCGAACACCGCTTCCTCTCGATGACGCACATGTACCGTATGGACGCATCGACCTTCGGTCGCTCCGGCGCCTGGACCGAGGATCGCGGCGGCTGGCGCGTTGCCTTCGATCGCTCGGAGGAATTGCTCACGATCTTCGATCGCATGTCGGGCGAGCTGCGCCTGAAAATGAAGAGACCATGGGAGATTGAGCATTACCTGAAACAGCTTGACGTGACCTGCGCGACGCGCGGCATTCCGATGGAAGCCTGGATCGACGAGCCGTTTCAGATTGTAGCGTTCCGGGTGGTCAAGGACTTCTACGCGCATCACTACTGTGCGCCGCCGGAGGAATGGGTGATCCACAGGCTGCGCCAGGATGCGGTGGTGGTCGACGTGGAGGAACCACTGCTGCCTCCCCTGCAGGTCGTGGTCGAGATCGAGCCGCCGGACAAGCCGCGCAGTTCGATCCCGCTTGAATCCGTGCCGATCAGGATTGGCCAGGCCTTGCGGCTGTTCGCTCGGCCCTCGCCCGAGGTCGGCGTGATTTACCGCTGGTCGGTAACGGATCGGCCGCGGGACAGCGGGGCCGAGATTTTCGACGATTTGAATGCCGACGCGTTGTTCATGCCCGACCGAGTGGGGGTCTACCTCCTGGAGGTCTTCGTGACCACCGGCCAGCATGAGAGTGCGCCGATGCGGTTCGCCGTCGTTGCCGAGGGCGTGCTGGCGCCTTCGGCGGCGATCGGCCCGGAGGGCGGGGCCGTGGGCCTTCCCGACGGCGCCGCCGTTCTCGTCCCGCCCGGAGCACTCGCGGAAAACGCAGTCATCGCCATCGCAACCATGCCTGAGGATCGCGGACGGGGACATCCATCAGTCCGGCTTGGATGTCCGCAGCAGCCCGCAGCAGCCGGCATGCGAAGAACGGGTTCAGAGCCACTTCCAAGCGGCCACAGAAAAGGACAAGTCTCTTTACACCAGTACTTCAGCCGCCGACAGGCGAGTTTCAGGCTGCGAGCGGCGGCATCGGATGCCGCCCTGCGGTATCCGCAGCACATGAAATCGACACGAGCGAATACGCCTGCTGTAATGCCCAGCCTGTGCCCGGATCGACGGCCCGTCGTGCTCAACCCCGTCTGCCGCATCGTGTGCCGTCCCCTTGCCGTCGCGGCCATGCTGGCGTTCGCCTGCATGGCGCAGAGCGGCATCGAGACGACGACGCGTTCGCCGCGGATGGTGCCGGTCGACAGCCTCGTCGCGCTGCAACAGGCGATCGCGGTGGCGTTGCCTGGCGACGAGATCGTACTGGCTGACGGTGTCTACCAGACCAGCCGCACCAGCGATGTGATGCGCCACGGCACGCCCGCCGAGCCGATCGTGATCCGGGCGCAAACCATCGGCGGAGCACGTATCGAGGGTGCGGCAGGCTTCCGGGTCCGGCAGTCGTCGCATGTCGTGGTGCGCGGCTTCGTGCTCGCCCATGCCATATGGGGCGGGGAAACCGGAAACAACAACCGCAACGGACTGGCGTTCGAGGTTCGCGACTCGCAGCACGTGCGCGTGTCGCGGAATCGATTCGTGATCGACGACACCACCGAGCGCAGCATCTGGTTGCTGGTCACCGGTCGCGACAGCGGCCACCATCGCATCGACCACAACGCCTTCCTGGTGAAGCCGAGCGCGAATGTCTTCATGGCCGTGTACGGCAACGACAGCGACGGCAATCCCCAGGTGTCCCAGCACGACGTCATCGAATACAACTATTTCTTCGCGCAGATCTCCGGGGACGGCGAATGCCTGCGCACCGGCGACAGTGCAAGAGGCCCGCAAAGCGCCTTCACCATCGTGCGCGGCAACCTGTTCGAGCAGTGCGTGAGCGACGACGAGGTGATCTCGAACAAGTCCTCGGACAATCTCTTTCTCGGCAACACGTTCCGCGACAACATCGGCTCGCTGACCTTGCGACATGGCAATCGCAACCGGGTCGACGGCAACTTCTTCCTGTTCAACCAGGGAGGAATCCGGCTGTACGGTCACGACCACCGGATCGTCAACAACTACTTCGAGGGCAACAGCGGCATCGGCGCGAAGGGCACGCTGGTCATCAACAGCGGTTGCAACGAGGAGGACACCGGTCAGCCGACCGACTGCGCGCGGCCGAAGCGCGTCGTGGTGGCGTTCAATACCCTGGTCGACAACGTCTCGACGCATCTGGATATCGGCGCGACCGTCGCCACCCGTCCGCTGGCGCCGCAGGACTGCACGATCGACAACAACATCCTCCAGGGCGGGAGCGGTCAACTGGTGCGATTCCTGCGCCAGCCGATCGGCTTCAGTTGGGCGGGAAATATTCTTTTCGGCGCGGCCTCGGATGGCGACCTGCCGGCGGAGGGCTACGTGCGCGTCGATCCTGAACTGTTCCGCGCCAGCGATGGGCTGTACCGCATCTCGCAGACCAGCCCGGCCCGGCATGCCGCGCAGAACGTCCCGGACTACCCGTGGGTGACCGAAGACATGGACGGCCAGCCGCGCGCCAACTCCGTCAAGGACATCGGTGCCGACCGCCCGCTGGCGGCAGCGCCAGTCCGCTTCCCGCTTCAGCCCGACGACGTCGGGCCTCACGCTCGCCTCCATGCGGCGACTCCGCTTGCTGGTCCGGGGGGCGCCCTGGTGCCGGATTGGCCGCAGTGGGTGGATCATGGCGACCGCGCAGCGTTCCTGGTCGTGCCTGCGCCCGGATTCGCGGTGGCCGGCATCAGCGGCACCTGCGGCGGCAGCCTTTCCGGAGATCTGTACGAAACGGCGCAGCTCACCGGCGACTGCACGGTCGAGGTCGATTTCGCCGCGGACTACTCGGTCTTCCTCGACGGGTTCGAGGGTCTATAGCCTTCCACTGCGGCGAAGAACCGCAAGATCGGGGTCACCCATACAGCCTTCAAGCACGATGTGCGGCGCCAAGCGCCGCACATCGTCAATCCGCTTCATTGGCGAAGCGAGGCACCGATTCCGTCGGTCCTGGCGCTTACGTAACGCCATCATGCCTGCGAAAGCAGGCATCGAGTGCCTTCCGTTCCGTTGCAGCATTCTGAATTTGCTGCGTTCCAGCGTTCGCTGGAACGACGGATCTTGGGGTATCGAGCTAGAGTAGGCGCCATTCCGTCTTGAGCCCGTTCTTCGCAATCTCCGGTAAAAAGAGCAGCGCCGCCTACTCGGCTCGAAGTGCCTGAGCGGGGTCGACCGCGGCGGCGCGCAGTGCGGGGAGCCAGCAGGCCAGCGCGGCGGTGCACACCAGCAGCACGGTCGCGCCCACGAGGGGTAGCGGGTCCCATGTCGCGATGCCGGACAGCGAGGCGCGCAGGTACGGAACTGCCAGCGCGTACACGATCAGACCGGCCGTGACGCCGATCGCGGTCAGTGCCAGTCCGCGGGCGAGCACCCACCCGACGATGCGATTCGGGTCTGCGCCGAGCGCCATGCGGAGCCCGAATTCGCGGCTGCGCAACGCGACCAGGTAGGCCATGACGCCGTAGAGCCCGATCATCCCAAGCAGCAATGCGACGGCTGCGGCGGCGGTCATCACCGTGAGCGTGAGCGTCAGGCGTGCCATCGAGTGGCGGACGACCTCACGCATGCTGCTGACCTCGAAGACGGGAATGCTCGGATCAATTTCGCGCACGATGCCGCGAACGGCCGCCACCAGCGCATCCGCTGGCGCGTTCGAGCGCACCGTCAACACCATGGCGGGAAGCGGGCCGGGCTCGACGGCAGGCACGTTCGCCACCACTTGAGGCCGGTACACCATCGCCGCAGGGGGCACGGCGAGATCCTCATACCTGACATCCCCCACCACGCCGACGACGGTGTAGGTCGGTCCTCCCGGGTCCAGCGTCAGCGTCTTGCCAAGGGACTCGGCGCCCACGGGGTCCGCAAACAGCGTCATGGCCGCACGCTGGCTGATGATGATTTCACCGGCTCGCTGCCATTCGAGGGGCCGAAAGTCGCGGCCGGCGAGAACGGGGATGCGCATCGCCCCGAAGTATCCGTTGCCGATCACGTTCACCGGCAGCGGTCGGGACCGATCTTCCCCTTCGATCTGGAACGCCTGCTCGGGCGACCGTCCGGGGCCCAGCGGCAAGTGCGCGGTGAGCCCCGTGGCAAGCACGGACGGCAGTTGGCCCACCTGCTCGGTCAACCGGGCGTGGAACGCCACTCGCGCAGCGTCCTGATAGCGGGCAAACGGAAGCAGGATCCGAAACGTGGTCACCTGTTCGGCTTCGAAACCTGGGTGTACGTCATGGAGTTTGTACGCGGTGCTCAGGAGCAAGGCCGATCCTGCCAACACCACCAGTGCCGCGGCGATCTGAAGAACGGTGACGGTCGCGCGCATGCGTTGCCGGGGCCTGCCCGCGGTCTGGCCGCGGGTGCCGTCATGCAACCTGCTCGACAAGCCTCCTGGCCGATCGAACCGGGTCAGGATGGCGGTGCCCACCAGCGTGCCCAGGATCGCGACCAGTACGATGAAACCGGCGACCCGAGGCCCGATCGCCAGCTCCTCGATGCGCGGAACATCCACCGGTCCGAACACTCTCAGCGCCATGAGCGCGCCGAGCGTGGCAAGCAGGGCCAGCACCGCGGCTGCCAGGCCGAGCAGGACCGACTCGCCGAAGACGTGCGCCGAGGCACGCAGCGGGCTGGCGCCCAGCGCCTCACGGACAGCGACATCGTGACGGCTTGCATCGGCGCGGATGAGCATGAGGTTCGCCACGTTCTCCCATGCCACCAGAAGGACCAGGCCGGACACCGCGGCCAGCATCCAAAGGGTGGGCGCAACGCTGCCGGTGAGCGTCTCGCGCAGCGGTTGCACGCGCGGCGCGGGCTTCACGTCGTCGAGCCACGCCGCCGTCGAGCCGCCCGATCGCAGACGCGGAAACAACTCGCCCATTCTCGGCAGGATCGCGCCGAGTTCCTGTCGCGCCCCATCCGCGGTGGCCGCGGGCGCGAGTCTGGCTACGCCAGCGTAAAAGAAGTCACCCGCCGTGGCGTCGTCGGCATGCTTTGCAGGGAGCCACATGCGGGTGCTCGCGGCGGGAAACGAGAACTGCGCCGGCATCACGCCGACGACCTCGCGGGGCACGTTGTTCACGATCAGCGACCTGCCGATGACCTCGGGCGCTGCGCCGAAGCGCATACGCCATTCCGCTTCGCTCAGGATGACGGCGTCCGGTCCACCGCGGCGTTCCTCGTCTTCCGAGAACGTGCGACCGAGCAACGGCGGCGCCCGCAGCAATGGCATCATCGATGCGGTGACCCAGGTTGCGGTCAGGTGCTCGGCGCCGACGTCGTCGCTCTCCATCCACACGTTGACGCTGCCGGTCCGGTGGAGCGCGATGTCTTCGATCTGCGTGGCGAAGCGCCGGTAGGTGGCATGGATCGCAGGCGACAGGCTGATCCGGTTACCGTCCGCAAGATCAAACTGGATGCTGACCAGCCGGTCGGGCGCCCCGTATGGCAGTGGCGCCAGCAGTACGCCATGGACCACGGCAAACATGGCGCCGACCGACGCAAGGCCCAGGGCAAGTGTGAGGATGACGGTGATCGCGTAGACCGGTGTCCGCTTCAGTGACTTCAACGCGTGTCGGAACAGCATGGGATGCGTCGCCTCCAGCAGCCCCTGGGGGCGGGTCCGGCTTCAGCGCCAGTCGTCGGCGGTCCGACAAGCTTGGCAGATTCCTTGTGCAGGCGCAGGCTTGGCCGACGCGTGGCGTGGAGCGCGTCACGACCGATCTTGTCGCCGACAAGGGGGGCGTCGACCAGCCACAGTCTAGGACACCCACAATCTCGCCCGTCCGTGGGCGACCTGAGGTTGGGGCGGGACCGTAGGTGTTTTCGTTCTCGCCCGACTGGGTGCCCTGCGGCATCGCATGGCGCAGCGAACGGGAGTTACCGCCCGGAGAATCCGCTGCGCTGCTGCGTATGGAACAGAGACGCAGACCCTGCCCGCTTGCGAGAACCACTGATGAACCTGCCTGGCCCGCTCCTTGCCGCCGCACTTCTTTTCCTGACGCTGTCCAGCCCGCTCGCCGCGCGCGTCGTCGATCGGGTCAGCACGCCGACCGACCCGCTCGCGTTCGGCGTACAGGGCAATGCCGACAGCTGGCTCGGCGGCATGCCGACGCTCAGCGCCGACGGCCGCTGGCTGGTGTTCGAGACCATGGCGTCGAACCTCGCCGCGGGCGACCTGAACCCCTACTCCGACATCCTCATCAAGGATCTGCAGACCGGCGTCGTGTCCGCGCTGTTGCCGCCGCTCGCGTCGGTGCTCGACGTCGGCTACAACTGGGCGCCGGTGGTGTCGTCCGACGGCCGTTTCGTCGCCTTTGTTTCCGAACGCACCGACCTGGTGCCCGGCAACGATGACAATGAGACCGATGACGTGTTCCTGCTCGACCGCACGCTCGGCACCATTCGCCGGCTGTCCAACAACCCCGATGGCGCGGCCGGCGATGGCTACAGTGACGGCCCGAGCATCTCGGCGGACGGCCGGTTCGTGGTGTTCGCTTCGGACGCCTCGGACCTCGTGCCCGGCGACGAGGCCGACCACGAGGATGTCTTCCTGTTCGATCGCGTGACCGACTCGTTGACCCGGCTCAGCGTACTGCCCGGCGGTGGCGAGGCGCCAGCGGGAAGTGGCGAGCCACAGATCAGCGCCGACGGCCGCTACGTCTGCTTCACCAGCCGCGCGCGGCTGCTGCCCGCCGACAACAACGACCACTCCGATGTCTACCTGCTCGACCGCAGCACCGGCCAGTTGCGGCTGGCGAGCCGCACGCCCGGTGGCGCGGCCGGCAACGGCGAAAGCGTGCGCTGCGCGGTGGCGACCGGCGGGCAGGTGGGATTCCATTCGTGGGCCAGCGACCTGGTGGCGGGCGACAGCAATGGCATGCCGGACGTGTTCGTGTTCGAACCAGGCAGCGGCACAGTAGAGCGCGCCAGTGTGACCAGCGGCGGCGCGCAGCTCGGCAGCCCGTCGTGGATGGGATCGATCTCTCCAGACGGCCAGCGGATATCGTTCTCGAGCTCGGCGGCCGAACTGCCCGGCCCGCACCGGCCGTTCCAGCCGGAAATCTACCTGCGCGACCGGCAGACGCAGCAAACGCGGCGGATCAGCATCGCCATCGACCCGACCGAGGCACCGAACGCGCCCAGCAACGACAGCTTCATCAGCAGCGACGGCAGTCGCGTGCTGTTCACCAGCCGTGCCAGCAATCTTGTCGCTGGCGACACCAATCGGGCGGTGGACGTGTTTGTGCACCGCCTCGCCGACGGCGCGATCGAACGGCTGTCGGAGGCCGCCGCGCCGGTGCCGACCGGCGGCGGCGGCAGCAACGGCGACGTCAGCGCCGACGGCGAATGGGTCGTGTTCCAGTCATCGTCGCCTACCCTCACGGCGGGATTCCACACCCAGGTGCTGCTGTACCGGCGCAGCATCCGCCAGCTGACGCTGGTCAGCCGCGGCCTCGATGGCCTTCCTGCAAACGGCTCCAGCCTGTCGCCGCGGATCTCAGCCGACGGCCGCTACGTGGTCTTCAGCTCGGACGCCGACAACCTGGTGCCCGGGGCATCATCGCCGGGGCTCGACGTTTTCCTGTTCGATCGCTATGACGGCAACATCCGCCGCGTGAGCAGCAGCACGGATGGCGGGCCCGGAGATCGCGTGAGCGTCCGGCCGGTGCTTTCCGCCGATGGCTCGCGGGTGGCGTTTGTCAGCACCTCCGGCAACCTGTTGCCCGGCGAGACCTCGAACGTCCTGAGGCTGCTCGTATGGACCCGCGGCGACGGGCAGCTGCAACGGGTCGACGTGCGTGCCGATGGCGTCGTTGCCAACGACATTCCGGTCGGCACCCCGGCACTGTCGGCCAACGGGCGCTACGTGGCGTTCGCGACTCGCGCAACCAACCTGTCGGCGCTGGACGGCAACGGCGCATCCGACATCTATCGCAAGGACCTGCAGACCGGCGCGGTGGTGCTGGTCAGCCGGACCGAGAACGGCAACGCCGGCAACGGCGGTTCCGAACTGCCGGCGATCAACGCCACCGGCAGCCGAGTGGCATTCCTCTCCCACGCGAGCAACCTGGTCAGCGGCGACAGCAACGGGCACCCGGACGTGTTCGTTGCCCTGGTCGGCAGCAGCACGATGGAACGCCGCGTGACCGCGCTGGCGACCGATCCGCCGCCGTCGACCGGCGCCGTGAGCCTGTCCGCTGACGCGCGCTTCCTGGTCTTCGATACCACCGCGCCGCGGGTCGCCAGCGACACCAATGCGCTGGGCGACATCTACGTCATCGACCGGATGCGCAACCTGCGCCGTCGGGTCAGCGTCGACCGCCACGGTCGCGAGATGCTCGGCGAGTCCTATTCGCCGCGGATCGCCGGCGGCGGCGAGTGGGTGGCCTTCGATCTGTGGCCGCCCGGCGCGCTTGTGGTGCCGGGGCGTCCGCCCGCTGCGGACGATTCCGACGTCGTGCTGGCGCGCAACCCGCTCGGCAGCCTGGTGTTCCGGGAAGGATTCGAACCCTGACGTAGGCGGAGCGGACGAGCGCGCACGGCGACTCCCGTGCGCGTCAGGGTGCCCCAGCCAATCCGGGAGCTGGCAGCCATCGGACCACCACGATCAACCGGCAGCTCGACGGCCCGACCCGTCAGTCCGCCACACCGGTGATCCGCAGCAGCGACATGCGCTCGCGTGGCCAGCGCGCACCGTCGCCGAAATCGGCATCGATCGGCAGCCAGTTGTCTCTGGCATTGACGAATGACCGCTCCTGGCCGGACCGCGACAGAGCGCGTCCGGCCGTCCTTTGCGATCACACTTCCGTCTGCTCCGCGAGCTCCAATGCATCGTCCACCTTGAAGCCGAGGTACCGGACAGTACTCTCGAGCTTCGTGTGTCCGAGCAGGAGCTGTACCGCGCGCAAGTTCTCGGTCCGACGGCAGATCAGCGACGCCTTCGTTCGGCGCATCGTGTGCGTTCCCTGGTCAACGCCGCCCAAGGGAGTCCGGGGTCGCGTCTTGCTTCTTGCATCGAGCCAGCACCAAACGCCCCTGTCCGGTCGAACAGCGTGATCAGCCGACCCTACCCGGTCTGATCCGCGCCAGCAGCGCGCGCAGCTTGAGCGGGCCGAGCGGCTTGTGCAGCAGCGGCATGGCTGCCTCGGCAGCGGCTTTCGCCAGGATTTCGGAATGATCGGCCGTGATCAGTTCCCCTCTGCGCCCGGTTGCGCGTGCCATTCCTTCCGCACACAATGCGCGGCGGTCGAATCGAAGGATCATCAAGGGGGTAGAGCTGGCCCCACTTGTCCGTACAGCGTAGCCCGGTTTGATAAGTGGATTCTCT
>DAOMOD010000038.1:2707-24168 GCA_035444205.1 Lysobacteraceae bacterium | reverse complement strand
GCAACGCACTGATAGAGAAAGGGTTTCGTGCGCGAAAAGCGGGGAAACGTCAGGGAAGCGCCCCTGTTCGTCGAACACCTCGATGGAGTGTGGGTCTTCATTGGCGACAAACGCGTCGTCGGAGGGACAGACCTTGAGGAAGTAGCTGAAGTAGCGGTTCCTGAAGCGGTCGAATAGCGGAATGCGCTGCAGCCAAGTGGCGTTCGACCATTGAATCTTCTGCCTCGAAAGATTAGGTATCAACAGCACATCGCCCCCGGCATGGGGGTCCGTGGAAACGAATTCCTCAAGAAGCGGGAAGAACGAACCCTCGTTCGCAAAATGCCTCAGACCGTCGGAAGCGATCTGACCTTGTCGAAACGCCTGATGAGTTCCATCGTGCAACACGTACGCCATTATTGCCGTGAAGCTGTTGTAGTTGCCGTCTTCGTCTCTGGGCCTCAGATCTTCCACTTCCACGATGACCCACACCATGGCGTCTTCCTGCGCCGACGCGGAGACGGGTAAGGGGGCCGTCACACCTATCGAGAACACACCAAGCATCAGGCATCGGATCACGGACATGTCGGCACCTCGTCAAATGTAGTAGCCGAGGGGATCGGCCGGCCCGCTGCCGTTGCGCCAACCGCTGCAGGCGACGGTGTTGCATGCACGCACGCGGTAGTACGTGGTGGCGCCCACGTCGACCGAAAGAAAGGTGGCAGGTCCGATGTAGACCCAGTAGCTTGGCGAATAGCTCGAGTTCGGCGCGGCTTCGACCTGGTACTCGGTGTGGGTACCGCCGCCGCTGCCCCAGACCAGGGAATAGTGTCCATAGCAGTGTTCGGTCTGGACGTCGAGGCTGGCCGGCGTCGACGGCGCCGATGGAGGCGTCAGAGCCGCATTTACGTCGATGCGGGATCGGGTGTAGTTCTGTCCTCCGTGCGTGAATTGGAAGCTCGACCCGGTAAGGTCCAGGAGATCGCGAATGCCGCTTGGGGATGCGCCTGCGTAGCGCTGGCGCATGATCGCCGCCGCTGCTGCGACATGCGGTGCGGCCTGCGAGGTCCCTGGCAGTCGGACATAGTTGCAGCCGCCGAATGGGTAGGCCGACCAGATCGCGTCGGGCCAGGTATTGGAGAATCCGCATGTGCCGGTCCCAGGGGAGGCCGCGCTGCCGCCTGGAGCCAGGAGGTCGAGATTATCGCCGGCGCTGGAATAACCCTGAAAAGCGTCGGCATCCTTGGCGGTCGCCCCCACGCTTACGATCTTGCTGAGGCACGCTGGTGGCGCGATGAGGTGATCGAAATCGGAGTTCGACCCTGCGTTGCCCGCAGCGGCTACGGTCATTACACCCACCAGTTCAAGCTGCGCCACCGCGTATGTGACTGCTGGCCAATTGTTGTCGCATGCCGAACCGCTCCACTCCTGCTCCTCCAGACTCAAGCCGAAGCTCATATTGACTGCGGCGATGCTGTACGTTCCGGCGATCTGGTACACACGTCCCAGGGCGCTGGCGACATCAGCTTCCCTGTACCGATACACCGGGACAGTCGTGTGCTCGGACTTGGCCTGGATGGCAACCAGGTCGGCGGCGACGCCAAGCCCCATCAGATCCGGAATCCCGCCCCCGGGCGAGACCGAAGCGCCCACGGCCACCGCGGCGACATGCGAGCCGTGTCCGGGAAAGCAGTCGCCTGCTGCGTCGCAGGGCTCTCCGGCGCCAGAGGCGGTTGAACCGGAAGAAAGGCTGTTGGCGCAAATTTCATCCATGCCGGGGTCAGGCGTCGAGTAGCACGCTTCGGAGACCACTTTGCCGCTGTACATCGCGTGCGAACCGGCCACGCCGGTATCGATCACCGCCACGCTGTAGCCGTTCCCCGTGTAGCCGCTGCCGTGGGCGTCGAAACCACCCACAAAATCCACCGATTCGTCGAGGAAGTCGATTCCCGATCCCTCGGTATTGATCGACACTACCGACGGATCCGCCAGAAGTGTATCCAGCAGAGCGAGGTCGGCGCTGACCGCAACGTACGGGATCGCGACGATGGGCTGGAAGTAGTAGTCGCCGTCACCGCGCCACAGGTTCTGGTGCCGCTCGTACAGCGCCATCTTCGCCGATTCAATGTCAGCTTCCCACTGCGCTTGCGCGACCGTGTCGCGGGCGATCGGCGCGAGCGGCGCTACCCCCGCCTCTCCTACCCGCAGACCCAGAACCAACCGCTGCGGGCCGCGTTGCTGGATGCGTTCCGACAAGGCTTGTGCCGCCGCCTCGGGATCCATGGGCGGCATGGTGACGCCGTCGCGGACAAGGACGATACGGGCGTCCGATTCGACGAGTCGAGTCGCAGCGGCGGCGAGATCGTCGGCGGCCGCCCGGGTGACGAAACCGGTGGACGCGAAGGTCGCCGAGAGTAAGGCGAATACGATGAAACGGATTTTCACGCTCCTGGTCTCCATGACAGTGTGGCCCCCAACGGTGGTCCCTTGATCCGGAACTGGACTGCCGTCACGATCTTCTCGGGATCGTTGTCAAGAACCCCTACCACAAATCGTCATACAGCGCAAGAGCGCCCCGACAGGCGAAAGTCCGCAAGGTGAGCGCAACGGCCTCGATGGAGCAGGGCGACGCGACCTGTGATTTCGAGCCCTGTCGCTGGCGGCGTCGCTGAACGATGTGGACCACCGGATGACCACGCCGTCCCGCAGATTCCATTGCAGCCCCGATGTCTGCAAGGGGTGCCGAACTATGCGGCACCTTCGAGAAAGGCGCGGATTGCCGCCGCCACCGGCGCGGGGTCGTCCATGTGCAGGTGGTGGTGGCCGGGCAGGCGCAGTACCTGCATGCCGGGAACGATGCGCAATCGCTCGGTCATCATCTCGATGTCGATGTAGGGCATCGGCGGCTCGGCCAGGATCAGCAGGGTGGGGCAGGCAATGGCAGCGAGCCAGGCGCGGATGCGCGCCTCGCCGAAGCGGTTGGGGCTGGCTACGGTAAGGCGCGGGTCGGAACGCCAGCGAAAGCCGCCCTCGACCTGCTCCAGCCCGCGCGAGACCAGCATCTTCGCCGCTTCCAGGCTCATGCCGCCAACCCGGGCGCGGGCGGCGACCACGGCGGCGAGGTCGGGATATACGGTGCCATTGCCACGGCTGCGATGGCGCCGGCGTTCGTCCAGGCCCTTGCGCAGCGCTTCCACTGCTCGCTCGGCTTCGCTGCCGAGCGGGCCCATGCCCTCGATCACCAGCAGTCGCTCGACACACTCGGGCCGCGCCGCGGCGAAGACGCTGGCCACCGCGCCGCCCAGGGAGTGTCCGAGCAGGGTGGCGCGGGCAAGGCCCAGGGCATCCAGCGCCATGCCGAGGTCGTCCACGTAGTCGATGAAGTGATACCAGGCCCCCGCAGGACGGTGGTCGGAGAGGCCGTGGCCAGGCCAGTCGAGCGCGATCAGACGGTGGCTCGGCAGCTCCGCGGCCAGCGCGGCGAAGCTCATCGCGTTGTCCAGCCAGCCGTGCAGACAGACGATCGGCGTGACCTCGGCCGGGCCCCAGGCAAGGCCGCGCAGGACCAAGCCCGACGCCAGTCGGAGTTCCAATGGTTCAGCCACCACGAAACGCCTCGAAGCGTGCGCGCGCGGCCTCGTCCCCGCTCGCCTCCGCGCCGGGATCGACCAGCTCCGGCCAGTCGCCGGCGGTGCGGCGGATCAGTGCGGCCATCAGCGCGGCGTGGTCGGCACGATCATTGAGGCAGGGGATGTACTCGAAGCGCTCGCCGCCGGCACCGAGGAAGGCGTCGCGGTTCTGCATCGCGATCTCTTCGAGCGTCTCCAGGCAGTCGATGGAAAACCCGGGACAGACGACCTGCAGCGACTTGATGCCGCGGCCGGGGAGGGCGGCGACGGTTTCGTCGGTGTAGGGCCTGAGCCAGGGTTCGCGCCCGACCCGCGACTGGAAGCTGACCTGCCAGGCGTCCACTGCCAGTTCGAGGCGCTGGGCCACCTCGCGCGCGGTGTACTGGCAGTGGCAGTGGTAGGGGTCGCCGTTCCTGACGTAGCGCTCGGGGATTCCGTGGAAGGAGAACAGCAGGCGCTCGGCGCGCCCGTGCTTGTCCCAGTGCTCGCGCACCGATGCCGCCAGCGCGTCGAGGTAAGCCGGTTCCCGGTAATAGTCGGTGAGGAACCGCAGTTCCGGCAGCCAACGCCAGGACTTGAGCTCATCGGCCACGGCATCGAACACCGACGCGCTGGTGGTGCCGGAGTACTGCGGATACAGCGGCAACACCAGCAGCCGGCGCAGTCCGCGCGCGTGCAGGGCACGCAATACTTCGGGGATGCCGGGGCGGCCGTAACGCATCGCCAATGCCACGTCCATCGCGCCATCCTGGCGGCAGCCGAGTGCGGCGGCAGTGGCCCGGGCGAGCGCCTCGCTGCCGGCCAGCAGCGGCGAGCCGTCCTCGCCCCAGACCTGCGCGTAGGCATGCGCCGAGCGGCGCGGGCGGATGCGCAGGATGACCCCGTGGAGTATTGCCCGCCACAGCAGTCTTGGCAGCTCGATGACACGCGGATCGGCGAGGAACTCGGCAAGATAGCGACGGACGGGTCCGGACTGCGGGGCGTCGGGTGTGCCCAGATTGACCAGCAGCACGGCCGCGCGGACGGGCTCGCCATGCCGATAATCGGACCGGCCCAGGTAGCGGATTGGACGCAGGCTCATGGGGCAAGTCTATGCGTTCGCGACGGGAAATCCCCAGCGGAACCGCCATTCGTCCGGCAAGCCTTTGTTTTCGCTGCCTGCATTGCTATAGTCGACGCAAGCTGGCGCGAAAGACGCCGGACAATGCCGCCCTGACGACAACAACGAGCCCCAAGGGCCATCCCATGCACCGACTGCTTGCCAGCGCCGTGCTTCTTGCCCCTTCCGCGCTTTTTGCCGCGGGCCTCACCGTGGGCGACCACTATTTTGCGCATGCTCATGGCGCGCCCGCCGGCACCGCCTATACCGTCGGTTTCGACCAGCTCTATCTCATCGAACTCGGCACCGGCGAGCGTACCCTGATCGGCCAGATCAGGGACGACTCCTTCATCTACAGCAATATCGAGGGTCTCGCCATTTCGCCGGATGGCGTGCTCTACGGCGTCACCGATTTCCAGTTCAAGTCCCTGCTGCGTATCGACACGGCAACTGCCCGCGCCGAGCGCATCGGCACGCTGGGGATCTCCGGTCAGGGCGTCGGTCCCAACGACCAGTTCGACTTCGGGCTCGCCTTCACCTGCGACGGCCGCCTGTGGATGAGCTCCGACGCCACCCGGCAGTTGTGGGAAGTCGATCGCACCAACGGCCTGGCGGCACTGGTCGGTGGTACCGGCGCGCCCATCACCGGGCTCGCCGGCCGCGACGGCCAGCTCTTCGGCCTCGGCGGCAAGGGCGACCGCAACCTGTACAGGGTGGACCGCCGTTCCGCGGCTGCCACGGTCATCGGCCCGGTCAAGCCTCCGGACGGCTCCGCCTGGTCGCAAGGCGGCCTGGACTTCGATGCCGCGGGCGTGCTGTGGGCCACGCTCGACTACGTCCCCAACGAGCTTCGCCCGGCCGACATCCTGCGCCTGGACATCGCCTCCGGTGCCGGCACCCTCACCGCCACCCTGCCCCTGGTCGAGAACACCGGCGCACGGGCGCTGGCGATGGCACCACCACCGTGCCCTGGCATCGACCTTGGTGGCGGCCCGGCTTTCCCGGACCCGCGCCCGTTTCCGGTGTCGGGGCCGTGGACGCAGATGCTTCTCGGCGCACTGCTCGGCATCTGCGGGCTGATCGTCATCGCCATCCGCCGCCGCTGATCGATACGGTTCAGGTTCAGCAACCGACGCTACACTTCGGCGCTTAGTTCCGATGGTGAGGAATCTGCCCATGCGTCGCATGTCCGCCCTATGCATTGCCGTGCTGATGTTCGCGCTACCCGCGATTGCCGGGGCGCGCGAAGTGCAGCGCGCCGCCGAGGCCGTGCAGGTCCTGCGCGAAGTCATGGCAATGCCGGAAAGCGCCATTCCCGAAAACCTGCTCAACCGCGCCTACGCCATTGCCGTCATTCCCGGCGTGGTCAAGGCCGGACTGGTGGTCGGCGGCCGCCACGGCAGGGGGCTGATCGCGGTACGCGGATCGGACGGCACCTGGACCAATCCCAGCTTCATCAGCATCACCGGCGGCTCGGTAGGCTTCCAGGCCGGGGTGCAGGCTACCGACATCGTGCTGGTATTCCGCACCGAACGCGGCGTCGACTCGATCGTCAGCGGCAAGTTCACCCTGGGCGCCGACGCCGCGGTGGCGGCGGGGCCGGTCGGGCGCACTGCCAGCGCCTCCACCGACGCTCAGCTCAGGGCCGAGATCTATTCCTATTCGCGCTCGCGCGGACTGTTCGCCGGCGTCGCCCTGGACGGCGCGGCGCTGGCCATCGACCATCGCGCCAACCAGCGCGTGTACGGTCGCAATGTCACGCCGCGCCAGATCTTCGCCGGCGGCGTGCGCGACGTGCCCGGTGCGGTGGTGGACTTCCGCGACGCGCTGGAAGAGTACACTGCACGCTGAATCGAATTCTCTGCGGAGCTATCCATGGGCATCACCGGCATCAGCGTCTGGCAGCTCCTGATCGTCCTCCTGATCATCGTGCTGCTGTTCGGTACCAAGCGTCTGCGCGACGTAGGCGGCGACATGGGGGCCTTCATCAAGAGCTTCCGCAAGGGCCTCAAGGACGACGCCAAGCCCGGCGAAGGCAGCGCGGAATCCAAGCCTGCCGACGAGGCCGGCGAAGGCAAGGATGGCGCGAGCAAGGCCTGAGCCATAGGCCTGAAGTGTTCGACGTCGGCTTCTTCGAACTGCTGCTGATCGGCATGGTGGCACTGCTGGTGCTCGGTCCCGAGCGCCTGCCGCATGCCGCGCGCATGACCGGCGCCTTCCTGCGCAAGGCGCGTATCAGCTGGATCAACCTCAAGGCCGAGGTGGAACGCGAGATCGAAGCCGAGGAAATCCGCAAGAGCGTGCAGAAGGACATGGCGGACATCAAGGCCGACTTCGAGGCCCCGGTACAGCCGCCCGACGCCGGCCCGGACCAAGATGAGCGCACCTGAGCAGGGACCGCACGCAGACCAGGAACAGGGCTTCCTCTCGCACCTGGTGGAACTGCGCAGCCGCCTGATGCGCGCCGCGCTGGCGGTCTTGGTGGTGCTCCTGGCCCTGCTGCCCTTTGCGCGCCAGATCTACGGCGTGCTCGCCACGCCCATGCTGGCGCAGTTGCCCGCCGGCAGCCAGATGATCGCGATCGAAGTGGCCTCGCCGCTGCTTGCGCCGCTCAAGCTGGCCTTCTTCCTGGCGCTTCTGATCGCCATGCCGGTGGTGCTCTACCAGCTCTGGGCCTTCGTGGCGCCAGCGCTGTACCGCCACGAGAAGCGCCTGGCGATGCCGCTGCTGATTTCCAGCACCGTGCTTTTCTATCTGGGCTGCGCCTTCGCCTATTTCGTGGTGTTCCCGCTGATCTTCGCCTTCTTCACCGCCATGGCCCCGGAAGGCGTGGCGGTGATGACCGACATCGGCAAGTACCTCGATTTCGTGCTGACCCTGTTCCTGGCCTTCGGGCTTGCCTTCGAGGTACCGGTGGCCACGGTGATTCTGGTGGCGCTCGGCTGGGCCAGCATCGAGCAGCTCAGTCGTGCCCGTGCCTACGTGATCGTCGGCGCTTTCGTGGTCGGCATGCTGCTGACCCCGCCGGATATCTTCTCGCAGACCCTGCTGGCGCTGCCTGTGTGTCTTCTGTACGAGGTCGGATTGCTGGCGGCGCGGCTGCTGGTTCGGCGGGAGGGCGCCGTGGAGAAGTCCGGCGGGTGACTGCGGTCCAACGAGGCGGTCCCGTTCCATTGCTGAGTTGGGTCGCCATTCCCTGGCGACGTCTTTGCCATGTCAACGCCAGGAGGACCCTCAGTCAAAGCGGAAGTTGGTCGGCGCCGGGGGCGCTTCGACGCGCCGTGGTGGATTCTTCTCCAGCTCCTCGATCAGCACTTCGACGGCCTTCTCCAGGCTCGGGTCACGCCCTTGGGCGATCAGATGGGGGTAGTCGATGACCTCGATGTCGGGGGCCACGCCCTCGTCCTCGACTGCCCATTGGCCGTCGCTGTCGAGAAAGCGGAAGGTGGCGGGGATGATGGCGCCGCCGTCGGCGAGACCGGGGTTGCCGGAGATGCCGATCAGTCCGCCCCAGGTGCGCGTGCCGATCAGGGGGCCGAGACCCAGCTTGCGGAAGTAGTAGGGCAGGGCGTCGCCCCCGGAGCTGGCCAGACCGTTGATCAGCATGGCCTTGGGGCCATCGTGGCTGAGCAGCGGGCGTGGCTGTGGCTCGAAACCGCGCCATACCCAGTAGTTGAGTGGTGTACGCGCAAGCAGTTCGATCATGCGGTCGGGGATGAAGCCGCCGCCGTTGTAGCGGTCGTCGATGATCAGCGCGTCGCGACGGGCCTCCGCCAGCATACCCTTGAACAGCTCGCGGTTGCCGTCGGCGGCGGTGTTGGGCAGGTGGATATAGCCGATGCGCCCTGCGGACAGCTCGTGCACGCGCTGGCGGTTTCTGGTCACCCAGTCGAGGTAGCGCAGGTTGACCTCGCTGGTGACGGTCTTGACGTCGACCTCGCGCGCGCCTGGTTCGGCAGCCGTGGTGTTCAGCCTGAGGCGCACCACACGCTCTCCCTTGTTCTCCAGCATGCGGTAGAAGTTGTCGACGCCGCGCGTGCTGACGCCGTCCACCGCCAGGATGAAGTCGCCGACGCGGGCCTCCACGCCGGCCTCGGTCAGCGGCGAGCGGAATGGCTCGTGCCAGTTCTCGCCGGGATAGATATGGGCAATGCGGAAATAGCCGGAGTCGTGCCTTTCAATGCGCGCGCCGAGCATGCCTCCGGGCTGGCGCTTGACGGTCGGCATGTCCTGGCTGGCATTGACGTAGATGTGCCCGGCGTTGAGCTCGCCGGCGATCTCGCCGAACACATAGTCGAGGTCGGAGCGATGGGCGACATGCTCGATCAGCGGTGCGTAGCGTTCGCGGATGGCGATCCAGTCCTGACCGTGGTGGCCAGGGTCCCAGAACCAGTCGCGCAGGATGCGCCAGGCGTCCACGTACATCTGCCGCCATTCCACCCGCGGATCGATGCGCAGCTCCAGCCGCTCCAGGCTGAGTGCACTCTTGCCGGCGTCGACGCCGGGCTTGGCGTCGGCGATGCCGAACCTGTCGCGCTGGCGCCAGAGCAGCTTCTTGCCGTCGGCCGACAGCACGTAACCGGTGACTCCGGCCAGCACGCTCTCGGCCGAGCCCTTGTCGAGATCGTAGTAACGAAGTTCGGCGCCGTTCGGGCCGGTCGCCACGAAGAACAGGCCGCTCTCGTTGGCCGACAGCCCCACGTAGTTGCCGGCCGGCACGCCGAGCACGGTGACCCGCGCATTGAAACCGTCGATGTCGAAACGTCCCGGGCGGGCCTCCTCGTCGTTCTTCTTCTCCGGCTGGCCCACTTCGTCGCTCCTGGGCCGATTGAGCGCCGGACCGTCGGCGGCCAGGGTGGCCGCGTAGATGCGGGTGGCGTTGGTGTAGAGGTAGTTGAACTCGTAGGACGAGAAGGTGAGATTCCAGTCGCGGGTCGAGGTGAAGTACAGGTAGCGGCCCTTGGGATCGAAGGCCGGGCTTTGTTCGTTGGTGGCGTCCGTGGTGAGCTGGTGCGCGCGGCTCTCGCGCAGCGAGTACACCCAGATTGAGCTGTTGTAGCTCTCGTTGACCTTGGTGTAGGCCAGCCACTGACTGTCTGGCGACCACACGTACTGGGTAAGGTCGCGGAACTGACCGTTGGTGTGCCGGGTGGTGTCGACCAGCGTGACGCGCCCGGAATCGACCTCGACGTAATGCAGGCGATTGGCGCTGTCGGCGAAGGCCAGCTTCTTCGAATCCGGCGACCACACCGGCGGGAAGCGCCACACCGAACCATCGCGGGTGATGCGGCGTGGCTCGGCCGAGCCGTCCTGGGCGCGAATATGGATTTCGTACTCGCCGCTCGCATCGGACAGGTAGGAAATCCACTTGCCGTCCGGCGACCAGGCGACGGCGATCTCGCGCGCCTCCGGCGTGCGCGTGATGTTGCGGATCTCGCCATGCTGCGCCGGCACGGTGAACACCTCGCCGCGGGCGCCGAACACGGCGCGCTCGCCCTTGGGCGCGATGTCGAAGCTCTCGATCTGCGCGGTGACATTCTTGAACACCGGCAGCGCATGGGGGCGGTCGCCGCGCACCTCGATCGGGACCCGTCGCGTCTCGCCGGCCGCCGGGTCGTGCATCCACACGTAGCCGCCCTGTTCGAACACGACGCGCTTGCGGTCGGAGCTTGGCCACAGCACGTCGAAGTCGTCGAATTCGGTGACCTTGACCAGGTTGCCACCGTCGAGGTCCATGGAGTACAGGTTGAGGGTGAAGTCGCGGTCGGAGACGAAGTAGATGCGACCGTCCACCCACATCGGCTGGTGGTCGGTACCGACGAAGTCGGTGAGCTGCTTGGAGGTGTTGTGGACCAGATCGTACGTCCACACGTTCTGCGCGCGACCGCCACGGTGGCGCTTCCAGGTGCGGAATTCGCGGTCGATGGGCGTATACACGTACAGGTTGCCGTCCGCAGACAGCATCCCGCCACCGGTCTCGGGCGGGCCAAGCGGCATCTCCATGCCACCCGCGTAGGGTACCAGCAGGGGCAACCCATCACGTTCGCCGTAGGGCGTGCGGTTGGCGCGCACCAGGATGTGCCTGCCGTCCGGGGTCCAGTCCAGCACGCGATAGTCGGTTCCGCCGCGTGGCGGCATCGGGCCGACATCGTTGTAGAAGGTGAGCTGGCGCGGCGCGCCGCCACCGGCCGGCATCACCCACACCTGGCGCGTGCCCGAATACTCGGCAGAGAAGGCGATCCATTGTCCGTCCGGCGAGAACTTTGGATACAGCTCCTGGCCCTCGTGCGAGGTCAGGCGCCGCGCCACGCCGCCGACCGTCGGCACGGTGTAGATGTCGCCGGCATGGACAAAGGCGATCTGGTCGCCGTGGATGTCGGGGAAGCGCAGGATGCGCGTCTCCTGTGCGTCCACGCCCTGTAGCGACGCGACGACGAGAAGGACAAGGGCAAGACTGGCGCGCATCGCAGGGCTCCGGAGTGACGGCAAAGTGCCCGATTCTAGCCGTTGCTCGCCGCGCGTGCCGTAGGCCGAAAGTCCTGTGAGGCAGGCCATGCTGTCGGCAATGGACGCAAGGAACCGCCAGCAGTCCACCCTTCGGACAGTTCCATGTGCGCCTTGCGTCTTTGCGGATGATGATTCCACTCCGGCATCACATTCCCCCCCACGGGAGCGCCGCTCGCATCGCATCGCTTGCCCTGAAGGGAGCGGCTCGCTACCTTGCCGGGCTTCCCAATGCGAAATGCCGTCATGCGCCGACTGTCGCTGATCTTCCTCGCCCTGCTCCTGCCGCTTGCCGCATCCGCCCAGGAGATCACCCTGGAACGCATCATGGATCACCCGGACTGGATCGGTCCGCCGGTGGAGAACGCACGATTCTCGCTGGACGGGCGTCATGCGATCTACGAAACCCGCGCCCAGGGGACCCAGCTTCGCGACACCTGGAAGCGCGATCTCGAAACCGGCGAGGTGGTGCGCGTGGACGACGCCGGCAAGGGTGGCCTGGACGGGGCCAACCCGGTGCTCGACCGCGCCGGCAGTCGCGCGCTGTTCGTGCGCGACGGCGATGTGTTCCTGCGCGATCTCGAAAGCGGCACCCTGCGCCAGCTTTCGGCAAGTTCGCGCCCGGTCAACGAGGCACGCTTCTCCGCGGACGAAACCCGCGTCCATTATCGTGAGGGCCAGCACTGGTTCGCGGTGACGCTGGACAGCGGCCTGACCCGCCCCGCCTTCGAGGTTCGCGCAGAGAAAGCGCCCGACGCCGAAAACGACGACACCCTGCGCGAGATGCAGTTGCGTCTGATCGAGACGCTGAAGCGCGAACGCGAGGAGCGCGGACGCCAGCGCCTGGCAGACGAGACGCGTGCGTTGGCCGACGCCACCCGCAACGCACCGCCCTTCTATCTTGGCGACGACGTCGAGATCGTATTCACCAGCTTGTCGCCCGACGAACGCTACGCGGTGGTGGCCACCCAGCCCAAGGCCGGCGAACGCGGGCGCGTGGGACAGATGCCGAAATACGTCACCGAGTCGGGCTACGAGGAGACCGAGGAGGTACGCATCCGTGTCGGCCGCAACCCGCCCAAGCCGCACACGCTGCGCCTGATCGATCTGGCCGAACGCAAGGTGGAGGTGTTGGCGCTCGACCCGCTGCCCGGAATCGGCGACGACCCGCTGGCCTTCCTGCGCAAGGACGGCGACACCACGCGGCCTGACCGCCGCCGTAACCGCAACGGCGACCGTGCGCAGCGCGATCTCCAGGTGAACGGTGCGGCGTGGTCGCACGACGGCGCACGCGTGGCGCTGCGCCTGCGCAGCATCGACAACAAGGACCGCTGGCTGGCCGGCATCGATTTCGCCAGGGCGGAACTCAAGCCGCTGCATCGTCTGCACGACCCGGCCTGGATCAACTGGAACTTCAACGACTTCGGCTTCCTGCCCGACGGGCGCACGCTGTGGTTCCTGTCCGAGGAATCGGGCTACGGCCATTTCTACACCTTGCCCGAGGGCGCGCGCCGCGCGCGCCAGCACACCCGCGGCGACTTCGAAGTGTGGCAACCCACCATCGCCCGTGACGGCAGGAGTGTATGGCTTCTCAGCAACAACGGCGATCCCACCCGTAACGGCGTGTACCGCCTTGATCTCGAACGCGACCTCTTGTCCGAAGTGGGCGGATTCGATTGGATCGAGGACTACGCGCTGTCGGTCGACCAGTCGGACATGCTGCTCACCTTTTCCACCAGCTACATGCCGGCGCAGCTCGCGCGGATGCCTGCCCTGGGCGGGCGGGCGCACATCCTTACCGACACCCGCACCGCGACCTATCGTGTGTTCGAATGGCTGGAACCGGAGTTCGTCGCCGTACCCTCACGCCATGGCGCAAAACAGCCGATCCTGTCCAAGCTGTATCGCCCGGTGGAGTTCGAGCCGGGCCGCCGCTATCCGGTGGTGATGTTCGTGCACGGCGCCGGCTACCTGCAGAACACCCATCGCGGCTTCCCGGTGTATTTCCGCGAGCAGATGTTCCACAACCTGCTGGTGCAGTCGGGCTACATCGTGCTCGACATGGACTACCGTGCCTCGGCCGGATACGGCCGCGACTGGCGCACCGCCATCTACCGGCAAATGGGGCATCCGGAGCTGGAGGACTATCTCGACGGGATCGAATGGCTGGCCGGCGAGTTTCCCATCGACCGCGGCAACATCGGCATCTATGGCGGGAGCTACGGCGGCTTCATGGCCTTCATGGCACTGTTCCGTGCGCCCGAAGTGTTCAAGTCGGGTGCGGCGCTGCGCCCGGTCAGCGATTGGGCCATGTACAACCACGGCTACACCTCGAACATTCTCAACACGCCCGATCTCGACCCCGAAGCGTTCCGGAAAAGCTCGCCCATCGAGTATGTCGAGAACTTCCGCGGCCACCTGCTGATGAGCCACGGCATGATCGACGACAACGTCTTCTACCAGGACGTGGTACGCCTTGCGCAACGCCTGATCGAGCTTCGCAAGCACAACTGGGAACTGGCGAGCTACCCGATGGAACGCCACGCCTACCAGCATCCGGAAAGCTGGTACGACCAGTACCGGCGCATCTACGAGTTGTTCGAGAGCACCTTGAAGTAGGGCTTGAGTGGGGGGCAGGGCCTAGGGCCCAGGGCCTAGGGGAAAAGCCCGCACATCGCAGCGATCACGCATCCAGGTTGCCTTGCCGGGTGCTGCTAGCGCCGGGCGTGCGACCTGGCGACGTTCTTGACGCACTCCAGGCCCCAGGCCCTGAGCCCCAGGCCCCAATCCCCAAGCCCTCAGGCGCAAGCCCCATCCCCAGCCCCTATACTCTCCCCCATGCCCTCCCCGCGCGACCGTCAGTTCGCCGGCCTGAGTCTTGTTGTGCTCGGGGTGTTCGGCGTCCCCACCGCCTTCGTCCTGCCGCCCGCAGCCTGGCTGCTTCTCGGTGTGCCGTCGCTGGCCCTGGCCATGCTTGGCGTGGGTTGGCTCGACGCGCGCGCACTGTGTACGGGGTTGTTCCGCTACCTTGCCCTGCATGGGGGCAGCCTGCTGACCCTGCTCACCCTGTACGCCTTCATCGCCTGGCTGTTGCTGGCCTGGCCGCTGGCCACGCTGGTGGCCGATGGCGGCTTTCGCGTTGCGCTGTGGCTGTCGCTTTCGGTGGCGCTGCTGCTGTGTCTGCCTTGGCTGCATTGGGCAGCGCCCGGTCTGTTGCTGGATCGCAGCAGTGAGGGGCGCGCCCGGCCATGGACTGCCCTCCACGATGCGCAAGTCCTGTGCGCGGGCCGGGACGCATTCTTTGCCTTTGGCCTCCCGGTAGTGCTCGCCCTGCTCGCGGTGCTGGTGCCGATGCTGTTGCTGGCCGGACTCGGCCCGCCGCTCGAAGGACAAGTGCGGCCGGCATTCGGCTTCGCCGTGCTGGTGCTGGTGCCGCTGACCGCCTGGGTCGTGCGAACGCGCACGGCGCAACTGGTCCGCTCGCTGCAGGAGCCTGTGTCGGACACGGCCCATGGGGAAGCGCCGGAATCGGTACCGGTCGTCGCCACCGAAACGCCCGATTCCGTGGAGATCATGCTCTACCGTGCCGCGCGTCGCGGTCACACCGAGGCGGCCCTCGCGCTGATCGACGCCGGTGCCGACGTTCGCGCGTTGCCGCCACCCGATCACCGCGACCAGCGCTCGCTGGCCATCATCGCCGCCACCCTGCCCGATCTCGGCCTGCTGCGCGGCCTGATTCAGCGAGGCATCGACCTCAACCATCCGGTCAATGGCCTCACTCCGCTGCTGGCTGCCACCCGCGACAGCTACCAGGGTCGTCCCGACGCGGTGATGATGCTGCTCAGCAATGGTGCCGACGCCAGCGTCGCCGACGGCGAGCGCAATACGCCGCTGCACTACGCCGCGCTGTCGCGCGATCCTGGTATCGCCGCGCTGCTGCTCGACGCCGGCGTCAACATCGACCCGCTCAACCGCGAAGGGCTGAGTCCACTCGGGGTGGCGTGCGCCGCGCACAACTGGGACACAGCGCAGTTTCTGCTGCAGCGCGGCGCGCGTTGTGAACCTGAAGGCGGGGTGCCGGCGCTGGTGGCTGTCGCTTCCGGCGCGCAGGACGACGCCAGCGGCATCCGCCTGCTGCTCAGACACAAGGCGAGGGTCGATGCGGTCGGTCCGCTGGGACGCAGCGCCCTGATCACCGCCGCCCTGCATGGTCACGCCGCCATCGCCGAGGCGCTGCTTGCCGCCGGCGCCGACCCTGCCCTGGCCGACAACCACGGCGCCACCGCGCTGATGGAGGCGGCGCGCGCCGGCGCGCACCGGGTGATCCAGCGCATGGTGTTCCACAAGCCGGATTGCGCGCACACCGACCATTCGGGCCGTACCGCGCTGATGATCGCCTGCCAGTCGCGCCTGTGCGACGAGGAGACGGTGCGGCTGCTGCTTACGCTGGGCGCCGAGCCGGCGCAGCGCTGCGCCGACGGCCGTTCGCGACTACGCCGTTGCCGCCGGACGCTGGACCCTGGTGCGTCTGCTCGATCCCGCCTACCCGCTGCCGGCCTGCATCGAGGAAGCCGGCGAGGGCAGCGCCAGGGACGCCTCCCCCGAACCGCTCGACTTGCTGGCCGAGGCGCTGCGCAAGCGCCGTTTCGCGGTGGCTGAGGAATTGTTGGCACTGGGGTTGCCCGGCGCACGTCTGGCCGATGTCGCGGCTTCTCTGGGCGATGTCGATGCGTTTCGTCTGTTGCTGGCGCACGGGCTGGATCTCGAGGCGCGCCTGTCCGACGGACGCAGCCTGGGCGATGCCCTACTGGCGCACCGGCCGCTGCCCTGGCTGCTGCTGGCAGAGCGTATCCGCGCCGGCGCCTCGCCGGCCGGATGCGGGCGCCTGGCCGACATTCTCGACGCGCTGGCCGATGCACCGATGGCCGCGAACGCCGCCGAGGACTGGCTGATTGGACTGGTCGATGCCGGCGCCGACCCTTACGGCCGCGGCAAGGAAGGGGCACCGCCGCTGCATGGTGCGGTGCGCTGCCGTCTGCAACGGCTGACCGCGCACCTGCTCACACGTGGCGCCGACGCCAATGCCCGCGACCGTCGCGGTCGCAGCGCACTGCACCATGTCGTCTGTGGCCGCCACAAGCGCGACGAGGTTCTGCTGTGGCTGTTGCTGCGCTATGGCGCCGACCCGGAGCAGGCCGATGGCGTTGGCGAGACGCCGCTCGGCGTCGCCCTGGCACGGGGGCGCCAGGACCTGGTCCAGTGGCTGTGCTGGCGCGACTGGCAACTGCCGCGACGGCGCCTGGAGACGGTCGACCTGATTGCGGCGGCCAGCCACGGCGACGTTGGTGCCTGTGAGCGACTGCTCGAACTCGGCCTGCCGATCGACGGCACCGACCGACAAGGGTGCACTGCCCTGCTGCGTGCCTGCGGCGCGGGTCACGTCAACGTCGTGCGCATGCTGCTCGGGCGCGGTGCCGATCCCGCCATCGCCGCCAGCACCGGCGCCACCTGCCTCAGCGCCGCGGTCACCGCAAGACGCACGGCGGTGGTCGAAGTGCTGCTGGAGCATGGAGTCGCCATCGGGCAGCGGCTGCCCGGCGGCGCCACTGCACTGATGGTGGCCGCCGCGCTTGGTCACGCCGACATCGCCACGCAATTGCTGGAGCATGGCGCCAACCCGGCCGAGCGCGACGAAATGGGCCACAACGCGCTGATGGCCGCAGCGCAGTACCTGTTTCGCAGCGGCCGCAGGCCCGCCGATCTCGGCATTCTCGACGTGCTGATCGCCGCTGGTGCCGCTGTCGACGCGGTCAATGGCGCCGGCCAAAGCGCCCTGATCCTGCTTCTCGGCGGTCGTGCCGACCCGGGTACGCAGCCGGATCAGGGTGTGCTCGCCGAAGGCGTGCAGCGCCTGATCGGCGCCAGCGCGAATGTCGATCTTCAGGACCAGCGCGGCGTCTGCGCCCTGCATGCCGCCGCCCTGCATGGCCTGCTGACCTGCGCGCGCCTGCTGCGCAAGGCCGGCGCCGACCACCACGTGCGCGACGTGGTCGGACGCCGCCCGCACGAGCTGGCGTCGATGATGGGCTACATCGACGTGGCCCGCGAGCTCGAGGTCCGAGGGGAGATGGCGAAGGGTTGAGGGTCGCGCGTCGGCCGTCGGCAAACGGCGTTCAGGCTACGACGTGGCGCCGGGTTCACCGCCCGGCGCGCCACCGGATCCATTCGGGCCGGGGCGCCGGCGCCGACGCCGGCGCCTGGGGGCAGCTTCGCCGGACGAGCCACCTTCCGCCGCGGGGGCAGGTGCGGCACGGCCGCCCTCCTCACCAGCACGGGACACATCGCGACGGCGGCGGCGGGTGCGCGGCGGACGTGGTTCCAGCGGCTTGCCCTGGGTGGGAACACCCTGCTTCTCCTCGTCCTCGTCGATCTCGCCCAGACGCGGCGCGTTGCCCGGTCGCTCGCGCTTTGGCGGCGGCAGCATCAGCGCGGGGTCGATGCCGGCGACCGGGATCTTCATGCCGATGTAGGCCTCGATATCGGGCAGGCTCATGGCGTAGACGTCGCAGGCGAAGCTGATCGCGTCGCCCTCGGCGCCCAGGCGGGCGGTGCGACCAATGCGGTGCACGTAGTCCTCGCCGTCCTGCGGCAGGTCGTAGTTGAAGACGTGGCTCACGTCGGGGATGTGCAGGCCGCGGGCGGCGACATCGGTGGCCACCAGCAGCTCGATCTCGCCGCGATGGAAGCGGCCCAGCAAGCTCTGGCGCTTGCGCTGCGGAACGTCGCCCGAGAGCACGGCGACGGCATAGCCGGCCCGTTCCAGGCTGCGCGCCACGCGCTCGGCGGCGGCCTTGGTGTTGATGAACAGCATGGTGCGGGTCGGGTCCATGCGCGCCAGCAGGCCAAGCAGCAAGGCCATCTTGTCTTCCTTGGCGGGGAAGTACACGACCTGGCGCACGCGGTCGGCGGTGATCGAATCGGTTTCGACCACCAGCTTCTCCGGGTCGTTCATGTGCTCGTAGGCGAGCTCCATGACGCGGAAACTCAGGGTGGCCGAATACAGCATCGACTGCCTTGTTTCACGCGGCGCCATGCGCCGGAGCAGGAAGCGGATGTCCTTGATGAAGCCGAGATCGAACATGCGGTCGGCCTCGTCGATGACGGCGACCTCGGCGGCGTGCAGGCTGACCGCGCGCTGCTTGACGTAGTCGATCAGCCGACCCGGGGTGGCGATGATGATGTCGCAGCCGGCGCGCAGCATGTCGCGCTGCTTGTCGTAATCGACACCGCCGTAGATCAGGGCACAGCGCAGCCCGGTGTGGCGACCGATGGCATCGGCGTCCTTCTGGATCTGGATGGCCAGTTCGCGCGTCGGCGCCATGATGACCGCGCGCGGATTGTGGTCCTTGCGGTCGACCAGCGCCGGCCGCGTCAACAGGCGTTGCATGACCGCCACCAGGAAGGCTGCGGTCTTGCCGGTACCGGTCTGTGCCTGGCCGGCGACATCGCGACCAGCGAGCGCGATCGGCAGGGTCAGGGCCTGGATCGGCGTGCAGCGGGTGAAGCCGGTATCGGCAAGTCCGGCGTGCAGGCTGGGGTGGAGGTCGAATTGTTCGAAGAAGACGTCGGTGAGAACTTGCTGGCTCATGAAAGCGTGCACTGGCTGTCCCGGTCCGGTGCCTTGCATTGGCGCACCCGATGGGCTGAAATGAAAAGCGTATGCGCGCCGCGAATCCTCAGGCCCAGTCGACGGGCGCAATCTGTCCAGTGTAGCGGATCGCCACACCTGTCGCCGCGTGAGACGCGGCCGCCCCTCCCGGAGACCCCAAGTGAACGAACATATCCACGAAGTCAGCGATGCCGAATTCGAGACCCAGGTGCTGCAGGCCGACGGCCCGGTGCTGGTTGATTTCTGGGCCGAATGGTGCGGCCCCTGCAAGATGATCGCGCCACTCATCGACGATGCGGCCAGCACCTACGCCGGCAAGCTGAAGGTCACCAAGGTCAATATCGACCACAACCAGCAGACCCCGCGCAGCTACGGCATCCGCGGCATCCCCACCCTGATGATCTTCAAGGATGGCAAGGTGCAGGACACCCAGGTCGGCGCCGTCAGCAAGGGCCAGCTCACCCAATTGATCGAACGCCACATCGGCTGAGAGTCCGATTTCTTCGGCGGCGCGGCTTTACTCCGCGCCGCAGCCGGTGCTAGTGTTGTACCGGCAACTCTGCCGGGGCGGCTCCGCCCCCATTCCCCCAGAAGGTTTTTCCCGATCCCATGTCCAGGCGACGCCGCGACCATTCGGCCGTGCCGCCCGATTCCGCCGACTACGAGGCGGAAGAGAACGGCGCACCACCCGACCCCAACCGCAAGACCATCCATCTCACCGACTTGAAGCGCATGCCCGCGCACGAGTTGCTGAAGGTGGCCGAAGACCTCGGCATCACCGAGGGTGTGGCGCGCTCGCGTCGCCAGGACGTGGTCTTCGCCGTCCTCAAGGGACACGCCCGAAGTGGCGGGGCCATCTACGGCGAAGGCGTGCTGGAGATTCTGCAGGACGGTTTCGGCTTCCTGCGCGGCGCCGAGGCCTCCTATCTGGCCGGCCCGGACGACGTCTACGTAAGCCCCAGCCAGATCCGCCGCTTCAACCTGCGTACCGGCGACTACATTGCCGGCACCATCCGTCCACCCAAGGACGGCGAGCGCTACTTCGCCCTGCTCAAGGTCGACCACATCAACGAGGAGCCGCCGGAGGCATCCAAGAACAAGGTCCTGTTCGAGAACCTCACACCGCTGTTCCCGCGCAAGCGCTTCGTGCTGGAGCGCGGCAACGGCTCCACCGAGGACATCACCGGGCGCATCCTCGACCTGGTGGCACCCATCGGCAAGGGTCAGCGCGGCCTGATCGTCTCCCCGCCCAAGGCCGGCAAGACGATGATGATGCAGAGCGTGGCCCAGGCCATCCTCGGCAATCATCCCGACGTGCACATGATCATCCTGCTGATCGACGAGCGCCCGGAGGAGGTCACCGAGATGCAGCGCGGCGTGCGCGCCGAGGTGATCAGTTCTACCTTCGACGAGCCTGCCGCCCGCCATGTGCAGGTCGCCGAGATGGTGATCGAGCGCGCCAAGCGCCTGGTCGAGCACAAGCGCGATGTGGTCATCCTGCTGGATTCCATCACCCGCCTGGGGCGTGCCTACAACACCGTGGTGCCAAGCTCCGGCAAGGTGCTGACCGGCGGCGTCGATGCCAACGCCCTGCAGCGCCCCAAGCGCTTCTTCGGCGCCGCCCGCAACCTGGAGGAAGGCGGCTCACTGACCATCATCGCCACCGCGCTGGTCGACACCGGCTCGAAGATGGACGAGGTGATCTACGAGGAGTTCAAGGGCACCGGCAACATGGAGGTGCACCTCGACCGCCGCATCGGCGAGAAGCGCGTCTATCCCGCCATCAACATCAACCGCTCCGGCACCCGTCGCGAGGAGCTGCTGATCGAGCCCGACTGGCTGCAGCGCATCTGGATCCTGCGCAAGCTGCTGCACCCGATGGACGAACTGGCGGCCATGGAGTTCATGCTCGACAAGATGAAGAACACCAAGACCAATGAGGAGTTCTTCGGCGCGATGAAGCGCTGAGGGGGATCAGGAGAAGCGCGCGAAGCCGCGCCATGGGCGTAGGAGCGGCGAAAGCCGCGATCAGGCGATGCCACATGGCGACGAGGGCGCGACCGCAGTGCGGCGGGACGATCGCGGCTTTCGCCGCTCCTACATGAGCATTGCGAGGGGAGACGGTTCCAGAGCCGTATGGCGCTTGCTTTGGCTCGAAACCGTATTGCATCCGTGGTTCCAGACTCGCCCGGCGCTCACACCGGATAGCAGCTTGCCGGATCGGGCCTGTCGTGATCGCGGATGTGCTCGAACTGCTCCCAGAAGGCACGGTCGATGGCGCGCAGTCGCGGCGGCGTGTTGTCGCGCCGGTAGCGAGACATCTGCCCGGGGCCGCCGTTGTAGGCCGCATAGGTCGCCCGTACCAGGTTGTCGGCGCCACCGTCATGCTGGTGCTCGCCACGGCGCAGGGCGTAGTCCACCAGGTAATGCTCCAGGATGGCGGCACCGGCGGCGGCGTTGTAGCGGATGTCGGTCCCAAGTCGGTCGATGTCGTACAGACCGCGCCACACGCGCGGATGGATCTGCATGAGGCCGACGGCCCCGATCGATGAGGTCAGTACGCGCGGGGCATCGGGTGGCC
>DAOMOD010000038.1:0-2636 GCA_035444205.1 Lysobacteraceae bacterium | reverse complement strand
GCACCCAGCCTGTCGACGGTCACCGCGGCGAGCAGATCGGCCACCAGGCCCAGGTAGTCGTCGAGTTCATGCAGCACCGGCACGCGCTGATGCAGCGCTTCGCCGGGGTCGGGCACGGACGCATGGACCGGACGGATCAGGTAATCCAGCCAGCTCGCCGCGGGCGGTCCCGGCGGTGCCTCCGGTGGCCACAACCGGAACAGCTCGCGCAGCTTGAGGTCGAGCTCCAGCGGCAACGGCGTGAACGTGGCCGGCGCCTGCTCGGCCAGCAGCATGCGGGCCAGTCGGCGCAGCCCCTCGCGGCTGATCTCGACGCCGTATTCAGGGCCGAGCGCATCCAGTGCGCGAAGGGCGTCGCCGCCGGCAAGGAAGCCTGCAAGCTGGAGCGCGGACAGGTCATTCCCGTGCTGCTCGTCGATCAGGCTGGCGGCCAGCGGACGCAACCGATCCCAGCTTTCGACGAACAGTCGCCGCACCGGATCGTCGAGGCGGCTCGTCTCCTCGGCCAGCGCTTCCGCGATGGCGTGCCGCGCATCCAGCAGGACGCCAAGCAGTTCGATGCGCAAGGCCGGGTCCTCGGCGCGTTCCGCCAGCGCCGCGATCACGTGGGTCAGGAAGCCGTCGAGTTCGTCTTCGAGTCGCGCCCATGCCACCCGTTCGTGCGGGTCGAGCGGCGGCTCCACCTCCGCCACGCGCTGCGCGGGCGGCACATCGAAACCCAGGGTCAGGTTCATGGCGTCGCCGCGCATCGCCAGGGCGACGATGCGTGAGCGCGACGCCAGCATCTGCGGCGTCGGCGGCTCCCATCCGAGCACGCCATGCAGCAGATGATCGATCTCGGCGAGCGGCGCGGCCAGATCGAGCCGTGCGCGACCCAGCGCGGGCAGGATCAACACATCGGCCAGCATGCGCGCCGGCCGTGTCAGCAGACCGGTGCTGCCATCGGGCCGTCGCAGCTCGGCCGAACGCGGCGTCAGCAGCACGGCAAGGCCATCGGCATCGACCGTCGGCGCCAGTGTCACGCGCATGCGACCGCGCCATGTGCCCGGCCCGATGCAAATTCCGAACGCCTGCGCACCGGTGCTGGCACGAAGATCGAACTCGACCAGCAGCGCATCGCCGGCGCCGCTCAGTGCCAGGGCGTCGACATCCATCCAGTTGCAGGGATCCTGTCGCAGGTGACCGCGCCCGTCGGCATCGAGATCGAGCGCGACCGCAACCACGGCGCGCAGCGTTCCCGGGTCGATCTCGAACGGTACGTCCAGCCGCTGCGAGCCGGAATCCGCAGCCATGATCGCCGCCGCCATGACGACGCCGGCCCATCCGCCGAACCGATGAAGGAAACTCCGCGCACGCATGCCAGCCAGTGTAGGGCACGGGGTGCCGCCCTGGACCCTACCCGGACCCGCGGCCCGATGTCCACGTACGGCCGCGCGGGGTTACCGCGCGGCCGCAGGGTCGAGTTCAGGGGCGCAGCGTGACGCGACGCACCTCGCGGAAGCCGAGCAGCAGCGCCAGCAAGGCCAGCAAGGCCAGCCCCACAGGTCCGGAACCGGGGATCGACACCGGCGGTGGGATGACCGGACCACCCGGCACACCCGCGGTCTCGTCGCTCGCGTCCGCATTGTTGTCCGGATCCGGGTCGGGCTGCGCGGCATCCACACCGGCGCTGTTCGAGAACGGCCCAGGCGCGTCGATGGTCGCGGTCACCCCGATGTTCACGGTGACCCCGTTCGCCAGGCTGGCGATGGTGCACGGGAACGCGCCACCGGGACAGCTCACCCCGCCAGCCGGCGCCACGCCGGTGATGGTCAGGTTGGTGGGCACGTCCTCGACCACCACGTTCGTCGCCGTCAGCGGCCCGGCATTACCCACGCTAATGACGAAGGTCACGCTCTGCCCCGCCACGAACGGCCCCGGCGTGGTCAATACCTTCTCCACCCACACGTCCGCGCCGACCGGCGTGATCAGCGTGTCGCTGATCGGACCGAACTGGTCGCTGTCGGCAGTGCCGGTATTTTCGATCTCGGCCGCAGCCACATCCGCCTCGGTGACGGTGTAGGTACCCACCAGCACGCAGGTTCCGTCAGGCGGCACGCTTGCGCAGGTGGTGGAATCCGGGGTGAGCAGCGGGTCCGAAACCACCACGTTGGTCAGGGTGACATCGCCAGAATTGAGCGCGGTGACCGTGTAGGTCAGCACGCTGCCCACATCGATGGGATCGGGCGCGTCGGTCAGCGTCTTGTTCACACCGAGACCGGGTCCGAGGGGCTGGTCGATCGGCGTGGCGAGCTGGTCGCTGACCGGGCCGGCCTGGTCGCTGTCGGCGGTGGCGGTGTTGACGATCTCGCCGTTCTCCACGTCGGCCTGGGTCACCTCGTAGGTGCCGACCAGCACGCAGGTGTTGGCGACATCCACGCTTGGACAAGTGATCGAGTTCGGGGTCAGCAGGGCATCGCTTACCACAACGTTGGTGAGAGTGATGTTGCCCGTATTGGTCGCGGTGATCGTGTAGGTCAGCTCGCTGCCTAGCACGATCGGGTCGGGGTCGGCGCTGGTGAGCGCCTTGCTCACGGCAAGCGCCGGGCTGCCCTCCACCGGGGTCACCACGGTGTCGTCTACCGGGTCGGTCTCGT
>DAOMOD010000037.1:7235-24424 GCA_035444205.1 Lysobacteraceae bacterium | reverse complement strand
GAACGCCGGAAGATCATGCACGGCGATATCTGCCAGCACCTTGCGATCGACCTCGACATTGGCCTTGTTGAGGCCGTCCATGAAGCGGCTGTAGCTCAGGCCGAACTGGCGCGCCGCCGCGTTGATGCGAACGATCCACAGGGCCCGGAACTCGCGCTTCTTGACGCGACGATCGCGGTAGGCGTACTGGCCGGCCTTGGTGACCGCCTGCTTGGCGACGCGATAGACCTTGCGACGGGCGTTGTAGTAGCCCTTGGCTGCGGTGAGCGTCTTCTTGTGACGCGCCCGGGCGGTGACTCCACGCTTGACTCGTGCCATGGTTCAGCCCTCCTCAGACGTACGGCAGCATGCGCGACACCGACTTCTGGTCGGAGGCGTCGACATGGTTGGTACTGCGAAGATTGCGCTTCCGCTTGGTCGACTTCTTCGTCAGGATGTGGCTGTGGTTGGCATGACCACACTTGTAACGGCCGCTGGCCGTCTTGCGGAACCGCTTGGCGGCGGCCCGGTTGGTCTTGATCTTCGGCATGACCGAACTCCTCGTTGCGGTTGATTTCTGTGCCGGACCGGGTGACAGCCCAAGGGCCGCGCTTTCCGTCCTACCCGGACCTGCTTGTTCGCCCGCCCAGTGGGCGAGCCGCGCATTGTAGCGAAAACGCAGAGAGTTGGCCAAGTGCTGCAATGAGTAGCCAGTTGCCAGTTCCAGGAAAGGCAGGTGGCCCGCCGCCAGCCCGATATCTTGGGTGTCGTAGTCCGTAGGAGCGGCGCCAGCCGCGATCGAACGCCTGGACGGAGCGAAATTCGCGGCTGTCGCCGCTCCTGCGGGGGTATCGCTGTTGCAGGTCTATCCCGGGTCGCGACGCCGCCTACTTCTTCTTCGGCGCGATCATCATGACCATCTGCCGGCCTTCCAGACGGGGGCGCGATTCAATGGTGACCTCGTCGCCAAGATCGGCCTCGATGCGCTGGGTCATGGCCAGCCCGAGTTCGGTATGGGCCATCTCGCGGCCGCGAAAGCGCACCGTGACCTTGACCTTGTCGCCCTCCTCGATGAAGCGGCGCATGTTGCGCAGCTTGATCTGGTAGTCGCCGTCGTCGGTGGTCGGGCGGAACTTGAGTTCCTTGATCTCGACCTGCTTCTGCTTCTTCTTGGCCGCCTGCAGCTTCTTCTGCTGCTCGAACTTGAACTTGCCGAAGTCCATGATCCGGCATACCGGTGGATCGGCATTCGGCTGGATTTCCACCAGGTCCATGCCCGCCTCTGCGGCCATGTTCAGCGCCTCATCCCGGGAAAGGATGCCTGCCTGCTCGCCCTCGGCATCGATGACGCGCACCTTGAAGGCGCGGATCTCCTCGTTGCGGCGGGTGGTCTTGTCTGTCGCGATGTGCAAATCCTCCGAAAAACTTGGTATGCGCGCGGCATCAGGACGCGATGCGCGCTTCCCCGCGCAGGCGTGCGGCGAAATCGTCGAGGCTCATCGCCCCCAGATCCTCCCCGCTCCGCGTACGCACCGCAACCTGCCCCATGTCCCGCTCGCGGTCGCCGACCACCAGCAGATACGGAATGCGCTGCAGCGTATGTTCGCGAATCTTATAGCCGATCTTCTCGTTCCTCAAGTCGGCGAAAACCCGCAACCCTTGATTTTCAAGGGCTTGAGCGACACCGGCGGCGTACTCGCCCTGGGCGTCGGTGATGTTCATGACCACCGCCTGCACGGGCGCCAGCCAGGCCGGAAAGGCACCGGCGTAGTGCTCGATCAGGATGCCGATGAAACGCTCCATGGAACCCACGATCGCGCGGTGCAGCATGACCGGGGTACGCCGGCTGGAATCCTCCGCCACGTATTCGGCGCCCAGTCGCCCCGGCATGGAGAAATCGACCTGCATGGTGCCGCACTGCCACAGGCGTCCGATCGAATCCTTCAGCACGAACTCGATCTTGGGGCCGTAGAAGGCGCCCTCGCCCGGCTGCACCTCATAGACAATGCCGGTACTGTCGAGCGCCGCGGCCAGGGCCTGCTCGGCCTTGTCCCAGATCTCGTCCGAGCCGATGCGCTGCTCGGGGCGGGTGGACAGCTTGTAGATGATGTCCTCGAACCCGAAATCGGCGTAGACCTTCTGCAGGGTGTCGATGAACGCCACCACCTCGGTCTGGATCTGCGCCTCGGTGCAGAACACGTGACCATCGTCCTGGGTGAAGGCGCGCACGCGCATCAGGCCGTGCAGCGCGCCGGACGGCTCGTTGCGGTGGCAGGAGCCAAACTCCCCGTAGCGGATGGGCAGCTCACGGTAGCTGTGCAGTCCCTGCCTGAACACCTGCACGTGGCCCGGGCAGTTCATCGGTTTCACCGCGTAGTCGCGGTTCTCCGAGTGGGTGGTGAACATGTTGTCCTTGAAGTTCTCCCAGTGTCCGGACTTTTCCCACAGACTGCGGTCCAGCACCTGCGGGCAGCGGATCTCCTGGTAACCCGAGCGCCGGTACACCTGGCGCATGTACTGCTCGACCACCTGCCACAGACTCCAGCCCTTGGGGTGCCAGAACACCATGCCCGGCGCCTCTTCCTGCATGTGGAACAGGCCGAGCTGCTTGCCGAGGCGACGGTGGTCGCGCTTCTCGGCTTCCTCCAGCTGCTTGAGATAGGCCTCGAGGTCGGCCCGGTTCAACCACGCAGTGCCGTAGATGCGTTGCAGCATCTCATTGCGGTGGTCGCCACGCCAGTAGGCGCCGGCCAGCTTCATCAGCTTGAAATGCCTGAGTTTTCCGGTGTCGGGCACATGCGGGCCACGGCACAGGTCGATGAACTCGCCCTGTCCGTACAGCGACAGCGCCTCGTCGGCCGGGATGCTCTCGATGATCTGCGCCTTGTATTCCTCGCCCTTGCCGCGGAAGAAGGCGACGGCCTCGTCGCGCCCCATCAGCGAACGCTCAACCGGCAGCGCTACGCGGGCGATCTTCTCCATCTCCTGCTCGATGGCAGCGAGATCGTCCGGCGTAAACGGGGCCTTGCGCGCGAAATCGTAGTAGAAGCCGTTGTCGATGACCGGGCCGATGGTGACCTGGGTACCCGGAAACAGCCGCTGTACCGCCTGTGCCATCAGGTGCGCCGTGGAATGGCGCACGATCTCGATGGCGTCGGGGTGCTTGTCGGTGACAATCTCGAGCGTGCTGTCGGTTTCGATTCGGTGGCTGAGATCGACCAGGCGGCCGTCGACCTTGCCGGCCAACGCGGCCTTGGCAAGGCCCGCGCCGATGGAAGCCGCCACTTCGCCCACCGTGACCGGGTGCTCGAAGGGGCGCTGGGAACCGTCGGGAAGGGTGATCTGGGGCATGGCGTTTCTTGCGGGCACAAAAAAAGGCGCAAAGCGCCCAGGTCGCGCCTTGCGAGGATCGATGGCGTTCAGTGGATAGTTCGCGTCGACATGGACGCGATTCTAGCAGGGTCCGCGGTGGCGCAACATCCCGCTACCAGCACTGCTGGACTTCCGGCGCCGTGCCCGAACGGCCTCGAACGCCGGCATGGGTCAGAGTGAGATTGGCGCAGCGCAGGTCGCTGTTGGCCTGGTCACGCTGCGGCTCGGCGGTGAGGGTGAAGGTATTCGCCGCGACCACGGCACCGTTCAGTCGGTACCAGTCGTTCTCCGACGCTCGTCCGTTGGCAATGATGGGAGCGCAGGCCGCATTGTTGTAGGCATTGAACCGCGTGTAGCAGCGCTCCATCTCCTGGGCCACCTGGGTAAGCAATGCGGTGCCCTCGGCGCGGCGCGTCTTGATCACCTGCTCGCGATAGGACGGATAGGCGATGGCAATGATGACCGCCAGTACCGACAGCACGATCACCAGTTCGATCAGGGTGAAGCCGCGTTCCCGGCCATGATCGGCCGGGAACCGGGTACGGAGGCCTATTTTCTTGAAGTGCATCATGGGAATATCTGCCGCCAGGACTGGCGACCCTTCGTCTCAAGTCCGCGCTCACGGATCGTCTCGAGTTCGCCGGTCGAGCCGCTGATGATCTTGTATTCGACTGCGCCCGCTTCGATGATGGCCGGGGTGGTCGGAATGAAACCGAACTGGATTGCGCTCACCGGCACCATGACCATCTCGCCGTCGATTTCAACTTCGACAAAGTCGCCATCGTCTGGAGAGCCATCCTCGTTGATGTCGAAGACCGAAAAGTCGAATCGCCCGCCCGTAGCGGCGTTGATTTCGAACAGCCAGCCTTCTCCGCCGCCGAGGCACGGATCAGCCAACGGATACATGGTCGTGAAGATCAACCGGCCACCACGAAGCCTCGGGTTCGCCACCGCACGCTCACCCTGGAAGCCGCGCACCGGAGAAAGAAGATCGATATACCAGCCCCGGTGATTCTCTTCCAGAATCTCATTGCTCAGTACCCGCAGGTTGTGCGGCGAATCCGGGTGCAGCGGGCCTTCGAACATGATGCTCTGGCGGCGCAGCTGACTGCGTCCGTTGACGCGCGTACCGGTGTCGTGCACGCCGTAGACCGACTGGACCGGATCGGTGTCCGAGACGATCCGGTCGGTGATCTCGAAGAACTTGCCCGTACCGAAGAACACGGTTGCCGCACTGTCCGGGCCCAGACTGACCAACGGGCGCATGGTGATCGGCTGCCGTGCCGTTGCCGGGCAGGCGAACGGATCGGCCACGTCGCCGCTGGCACACACCGTGATCAGCGGTGCCGGCCGCCCACCCTGACTGTACTCCACGCCCCAGGACGTGGTGTTGCCGGAGCACTGGTTCAGGTTGTTGCTGCCGCAGAGATCGAACTTCCAGAGGTTGCCATACAGGTCGCCCGCGTAGACCGCGTCGACGATCCGGTTCTGCGTCAGGTCGGCCGGGAACGGCTGACTGAGCCCATTGTCGGTCACGGTGCTCGCCTCGTCCTGGCTGCGCACCGTCGAGATGACGCGGATCAGGCTCCCATCGGCAATATCCACCACGAACAGCCGGGCGGCGCGCCCCGCTTCATAGCCGCTTCCGAAGATCGCGGCCCATCGCCCGTTGTGCAGCCGGACGATGCTCGGCTGGCCGAGCACAAAACCAAGATCGGGATGGGTGAACTCCCAAAGTATGCTGTCCTCGTTGAACGCGTCGGGATCGGTGACGTCCAGGGCATAGACAGCACGGCCGCCTGCGCCCAGCGATCCAACCAGGACGGTGCGCCATTGCCCTCCGATGTGCACGTGGCCGGCCACCGGCGATCCGTCGACGAAATAGCGATGACTGTAACCTGGGTCGGTCAGACGCGTCAGCATGGGAAACACTGTGGCGGGGACGAAAGCGAACTGTTCCTGCCCGGAATCGGCGTCGAACGCATGCAGCATGCCGTCGTTGGCGCCGACGTAGAGCATGCGCCTGCGGTTCTGGTTGGCCAGACGGAACGCCTGGTAGTCGGCTCCCTCGGCCAGATCCTCGTATCCGAAATTCTGCGCACCGACAAACCAGGGGTTGGAATTGACGATGTCTCCCAATATACGCTGGCGCGTGCGGAACGGTCCGCCGGGTTGCTCTTGCGCACGCACACCACGCAGATAGTTCAGACGAGCCTGCCCGAGGCCATCCACAACGCCGTCGCTGCGCTGGTTCAGCGCGGCCTGCTGGGCTGGAGAAAGGTCGTTCCACAGGAAGGGAGCGCCCTCACCAGTGTCGGCGCGCCATGTGAAAATGCGCCGCGCAACGGGCGTCGGCATGAGCGACCCCGCATCCCAGCGCAACGACGAAACCGAACCGTCGGAAGCCAGATCGAACGCCAGCAGTTCTCCGCTCCAGGTCTCGGTGTTGAACCGTGCCTGGTAGACGAAGGTATCGGCGTCCAGTCGCGTGGAGTTGGTGGCTACGGCGGCGGCGCCACCGATGACCTGGTCCTGGATGGCCTCGAAGGCGCGCGCCAGCGCGTCGATCAGTTCGACGCTGGACCGGGCGTTGAGCATCTCGCCGCGCCCGTTGACCGCTGCATGAAAGAGATCATCCACTTGAGACTGATCCTTGATCGTCGGATTCTCCCAGGTCGGCGGATTTTCGTGGGCATCGCGCACGCTTTGGTGCGATTGACCGAACATGCGGCCTTCGGCACCAAGCGTGATGCCATACGTATTCATGTGCAGGTCGCGATTGCAGTCCAGCCAGGACGGGGCACTGTCGCCCGCACACTGTGGTGGCACAGGCACCCGCCCTTCCTCCAGGTCGCTGCGAAGACCGCCAGCGTAGTAGCGCATCGCGATATCGGCGATCGTATTGGAGTAGGTGTCGGCGAATGGACTCCCGGCGGACCCATCCGTGTTGCCGACATTGATGGTGCCCGCGGCCGGCACGTCGGAGAAGCCATCGGTGAAATGCAGCGTGAAGTTCTGTTGACAGGCGTACTCGATGATCGACGTGTTGGTGTCGAACTGCTGCCCGGCATGCAGCAGCGCCTCCCGGTTCGGCGTACCCAGGGCCTGGGTGAAGTTCATGCTGTAGACGAAGTTGTAGAGCGCATCGCGATCGAACGCCAGATCCCACATGGTGGGCGTGACGCGATTGTTGATCGAGAGCCCACCGACACGCATGCCACCGAGGGTGTCGAAGACCTGTCCCAATCCCGCGCGCAGAACGAAATGGCGCTTGCGGTAATAGGTGAACCAGTTGGCGAAGTTCTGGATCTCGTCGTCGTAGGAGCGGCCGCTGGGGAAGGTTCCGTCGGGGCGGATCTCGTAGCGGACCAAGCAATGGCCATCCGGGGCCAGCGCATGGATACCGCTCGCCTCCAGATCCGCCTGCACCGTAGGACGATTCGTGTAGTAGTACCGGTACGCCGCGGGATTCGGCGCATTGCAGTTGTACCCACCGAACGGCAGGACGAGGTTGGTGTTGGTCCGCAGATAGTAGGTCGCAGGGAAGTAGGAGAATGTCCGATTGCCCGCTGTGGTTCGCACGGTGTCATCGGGATTGTGCATTCCTTCGGCTACCCGGAATCGCCATTGCGCGTCCGCTGTATCCGCGCCGCGGTCTAGTTCCTGGGTCAGATCGATGCTGTTGCCGATGTGGATCGGGTCGGAGGGCGCATTGCGCGGGTCGACGTCAGTGAATGTCATTCCTCCGCGACTCACCCAGGGTTGATACTGAATGCCTGGATCGTAGTATTGGCCGTTGTAGTTCGAACTGCGCACGAAGGCATGTTCCGGCACCGGCGACAAGGCGCCAAAATTGTTTCCGGAGTTGTAGACCTTGTTGCCATCCCCGGTTCCGTTGGGAAACAGGTAGACCCAACGACGCATCGGGTCGGAATTCCTGAGGAGCACACCGTTCTCGTCAGCAAAAACATGGTTGACGTTGTTCCAATACAAACCATCGTCCGTCGGCAGGAGGATTTCCCAGTCCATCGAACCGGAGTCGTCGAGCACCATCATCACGTTGGGCTTGACGGACGTCGAAATGGTCAAAGGCTGTTGCGCGATCTGGGCCGAGACAGATAGCGATGCCACCGCGAACGCCAGGGAGACGGTGCAGGCCAAAGCCTGGCGGAAGGGTCGGCAATGAGCGGTTTGGCTATTCATGGAATCTCTCTCCGGAGGTCGCAGCCCGAAAACTCTCAGCGCCGGTAGGTCGTTTGCAGAACAACAACAGTCTGTGCGCTGCCGCCATAGCCCACCGCAGAGACTCGATAGGCCGCTTCGTCCGGCAATGCTGCGCCTGCTTCCGCGGCACTTCCCGGATCCGGAATCGGGGGAAGCTCCTCGAACGCGAATCGAGGTGCCCGTGCCAGCCCCCAATCTTCGGCGATGCCCGCATATTCCAGCGACACGAACGACGGCGACTCCCATTGCTCCCGCGTCCGCCAATGCGGCTTGCCGGCCATGTCGAAGCGATACCAGCCGTTCGCCCCGACGGGATTCGGGACAGTCGCCAGCATCAGCAGGGATTCGCCTTCGCGCAGTGCCGCTTCGGCGGCCTGAAAGGCGGTATTGAGGTCACGCGTGTTGCCGGCCAGGCGTTCCTGCACCGTGCTCGCCTGCATGGCGGTGACACCAAGCAGGGAGAGCACGAGCAGCAACAGCAGGCCGACGAGAAGCGCGGCGCCGTTCTGGCAGCGGGGGAGTGTCGGTGTATTCATGGAATGCATCGCCGGCCTCCTCACAGCATCCGGTTGCGCAGGGCGATGGTCTTGGTAAAGACGCGCCGCTGGTGCCTGTCGTTCGGCGGGTTGACCACCGTACCGCCAAGCGAGTAGGTGTCCGCGTCCACCTGGGTGCCGTACTCGTCCGGCGTGCGCAACAGAAGTGCCATGCGCACTGCCACCACTCGGTTCCAGTCGGTGACACCGGACGCCGGCACGTAGGCGTCGGTGGAGAAGTTGTTGGTGGTATCCACACCGAACAAGAGCTGCATCGATTCGACGCCACCTACCAGTTCCTCAGCTTGCAGCCCCACGACCGGACCGGTCCGCGCGGTAGCCATCCGGAACAGTGCGGGAACGCCATTGGCGCCCAATCCGACGTAGTAGACGATGGTGCTGATGCGCGCGATCTCTGTCCCTGGACCGAAATTGGTGACCGGCCCACGTGCATTGATATTGCTGCTGTTGCCAGGCGTGAACTGTCCGGCGACGCCGCCAACGATATTGTTGGAACTATCGCTGATGTTGGTCGCCTGGAAGATCTGCGCCTGCTGGCAGTCGGTGACCAGGAGAATGTCGCCGATCTCGAGGCCGCTGACGGTCTCGGCAAACACCTGATTTCCCGAAGTGAACGGCGCCACCAGGGGAATGGGTGCGTCGCCGATGCTGCGCACGACCAGGACATCGCTTCCGCTCACCACGTTGCCCACGATGCCGGCCGGCAGCGCCGGCGACCAGCTTCCCGCATTTGCATCGACTGCGGGGAAATCGCCGGGCAGCGGGAAGGTTTCACCCGGAGCGGTTCCAGCGTACTCGTAACCACGTACACCTTGGCTGAAGTCAAACTCGAAGCTGACTGAATCCAGGTAGCTGGTTACCGGAACGTTGTTGCGGCTGGTGCAACCCATCAACCCGGCCATGCGCACGTCGCGCGCCGCGTACTCCAGCGCGAATCGCCCGCTCTCGTGCAGGTAAGCCTGTCCCGTCTGGGTCATGTAGCTGACCTTGGTGGCGACGAATATCTGGATCATGCCAACCATGAGAAGGCTGCCCAGAAGGACGGCCACCATGAGTTCGATCAGCGAGAGTCCCCGCTCCCGGCACGCCGCTTGTGAAAGAGCAACCCCCATAGCCCCGGCCCTCATAAGTCCGTGCTCATATCGAAGCGCAGCGGTTCGCCTGCGCCGGGCTCCGGCCCAAGAGCACGTTCATTCCAACTCACCACCACGCGCACGCGGCGCGTGGCCGGATCCACCTGAATCTGGCCGGTCCCGTCCGGCAAAACGGTGGAAAGAAGCTCTTGCCACTCGGCGACGTCCTGCGCGGCTACGGTCGCCGACATCGGGCCAAGGACGTCGTCCTCCCCGAGGTTGTAGGCACCGGCCAGTGCGGCTGCCGTATTGGCGCGCATGCGGTCGACGATGTCATAGGCCAGGAAGGTAGCCTGCGACCTCAGATAGGCGTGATGGTTGGCACGCAGGCTGGCGTATTGCATACCGGCGACACCAAGCAGACCGATGGACAGGATCACCAGCGCGATCAGAACCTCGAGCAGGCTGAAACCGCCCGCGCGCCGCAGCGAACGGACGCCAGTCATGGAACCGCGGAATCGTTTCAGTTTCATCAGGCGCACTCCTTGCGGGTCACCGAGACGCGGCCCATGGGGGCCACCCGAAGTTCGCGCGCCTGCTCGCCCCGGCAGGCCTTGGCCTGGACCGAGAAGCTGCGGGAAGCACCGTCGGGAAACATGCTGGCGCCACCCTGGCGGGTGAAACGGATCGCACGTGGCATGGAACCCTCTCCGATCACGGCCGACTCCAGCCCCGGTACCGCTGGCCATACCCGGATCAGTTCGGCGCCCGTCCCGGTGGGATTCGGGGCGCCGGAAGTCGCCGCATCCTGGAACAACAGCCAGCCCTGCGTCCAAAGAGGGTCGCTGGCGCAACCCGTGGGCATGCCGGTAACCGGGTCGGCCGGAGCGGCCGCACAGACAGTGACCGGTCCGCTGCGCTTCAGCGCCTCGGCACGCGCCATCGTCATGGCCAGCACCAGTTCGTTGGAATAGGCGGTGGCCCGGTTGTTCTGGATCAGGTCACGCAGGCTGGGTGTGGCGGCCGCCATGAGGATGGCCGCCACAGCCAGGGTGACTACCAGTTCAACCAGGGTGAATCCCACTTGCGACTTCATCAGGAGGCTCCAGACAGGACTCCAAGCTCGCAGACTAATCCAATTTCCGACGAATGGCTATAACCAGCCGATGCAAGGTTCATACCCCACCTCCCCCTAGGCGACCGCCGTCACAGCCCCGCGGGCCGATCAGCGTGAAAAAACAGTAACATGGAGGAACCCTGGTCCGGATACGCCGCGGCAACAGCCGATTGCGCCCATCATCACATGTGACACATTGTGTCAATGTGAGACAGGTCTCAGACCATGGTGACCCCCCCGGGTCGTGCCAACGACACTACCCCGAACTGGCTGAAATTGCCAGTCCTGGCCGACTTGCGGCCGATCAGGAGCAGCGGGCGCACCGTTCAGGTTCGAAAACGGGGATGAACGGCACATCGCACGGCAGCGACGCCAGCGGCAGGGGTTCCACATCGACCGCGGATGCGTGCTGCCACGCTTCGAACCGTCCCCGTAACTCCGCGCCAAGATCGAAGCGCTGCGCGGATTGCCGTTGCGTGGAGTTGGTGGGCGCGACAGGGATCGAACCTGTGACCCCTACCATGTCAAGGTAGTGCTCTACCGCTGAGCTACGCGCCCGCCGGGGGCATGCCTGGAAGGCTTGCCGGAAGGGGCGCGAAATCTACCACAGGGCCGGGGTGCCCACAACATCGCATGTCCGCAATTCGGGCCATCGCCGCCGTCGGGCACAATGTCCGGGGAACGGACTGCCGCAAAGGTTCACAGCATGAATCCGATGCTCCGGTTAGTCTTCCCTGCCGGAATCCCGGTACGGCTTCGATCGCCTTGCCGGTCCGGGCCGTCCATCATGTCACCACGCCCCCGTCGGAATCCTCCATGCCCCAGACGCTGGAACTCTCTTCCCTGCTTGGCCTGATGGCTGCGCGCAAGGCCTCCGATCTGCTCCTCAGTGTTGGCGCCCCACCCGCCCTGAAGGTGGAGGGTGAGACGCAGGCGCTGGGCAGCACGCCACTGACCCCGCAGGATGTTGAACACCTGGCCTACGGCATCATGAACGAACGCCAGCAGAAGGCGTTCGAGGCCGACATGGAGATGAATCTCGCGTTGGCGGTCGACAATGTCGGGCGCTTCCGGGTCAATCTCTACCGTCAGCGCGGCAATACCGCGATCGTCATCCGTCACATCACCCACCAGATTCCCAGCATCGAGAGTCTCAACCTTCCGGGCATCCTGAAGGATCTGGTCATGACCCCACGCGGGCTGGTTCTGGTCGCGGGCGCGGCCGGCTCGGGCAAGTCGACCACCCTTGCCTCCATGGTGGACCACCGCAACCAGAGCCGCACCGGCCACATCCTCACCATCGAGGATCCGATCGAGTACGTGCACACCCACAAGGAGAGCATTGTCGACCAGCGCGAGATCGGCCTCGACACCCTGAGCTTCGCCAGCGCGCTGCGCAATGCCATGCGCGAGGCTCCCGACGTGATCCTGATTGGCGAAATCCGCGACCGCGAGACCATGCAGGCGGCCATCACCTACGCGGAAACCGGCCATCTCTGCCTCAGCACCCTGCACTCGAACAATGCCAACCAGACGCTCGACCGCATCGTCAACTTCTTCCCGGAAGCGGCGCATCGGCAACTGCTTCTGGACCTTTCCCTGAACCTCAAGGCGGTGATCAGCCAGCGACTGATCCGTGGCGTCGACGGACGCCGCATTCCGGCCGTGGAGATCCTGCTTTCGACACCCTACGTGTCCGACCTGATCCAGAAGGGCGAGTTCGACACGCTCAAGGACGCGATGAAGCAGGGCCTGGATCGCGGCATGATGACCTTCGACGAATCCCTGTTCCGGCTCTACGAACACGGCCGCATCAATTACGAGACGGCGATCGAGAATGCCGATTCACGCACCGATCTGTCGCTGCGCATCCGCCTGACGGGCCACGCGCCAGACGACGACGCGCTTCAGCTCAGCAGTTGAGGCCTGGCGGCTCAGGCATCCGCGCTTTCGAGCACTTCGGCGGTCTGCGGCAGCAGCAGGTGACTGTTCAGTGCGCGCAGCAGGGCCTTGCCCGATGAATGCAGCTCGCGATTGACGTTGAACAGCGTCGACAGCTCCAGTTCGCTCAATGCCCGACGACCGGCATCACGGTAGAGATCGGCCAGCATGGCATCGCGGAAGTCGCGGTTCTCGCGGCGCAGCCTGGCCAGCTCTTCGATCAGGACTTCCTGCGCCTGATCGGGGTCGAGCCTGTCGATGACGCCATAGAAGTGCTGGAACTGGTTCGAGAACCGTTCGATCCAGGCTTCGACAGGAGCGCGCAGGGCGAGGCGCATTTCCACAAGGTTCTCGCGGATGTCCTTCACCGACTTGGCCGAGATCACCGCCCCACGGATGGCGTCGAGATGCCTGCCTAGGCTGCGGCTGATCTCGGGATCCAGCTCGCGCTGCTGCAGGCTGACCACGAATTCGACCAGTTCTCCTTCGAGCCGCTTCAGGCGCTCGTAACGCTGGCCATAGGTGCGCCGGCCTTCGGCCGGGTCCTGGTCCTTGCTCTCGATCCAGGCCGAGCGTTCCGGTGGATGCAGACGTAACACATAGCGGTTGAGGCCGATGGCCATGCACAGCAGCCGCCGCGCTTCCTTGGCCACCGCCTCCACCGCCGCCTCGGGCACCTCGGTACCGGTACGCTGCAGGTAGCGGTTGACCACGGCATCGGGGTCGCGAAAGCGCGCACCCAGCCAGCGTGCGGCAGGTGCCACCAGGGGCAGCATGAGGGCGATGCCAAGCACATTGAAGGCGCTGTGGAAGGCCACCAGCGAGTACAGCGGATCGTCCAGGCCCGGCACGCGCCGGATCAGCGCCAGCATCGGCACCAGCAGAAGCAGCGCCAGCAACGCCTTGACTACGTTGAATCCGACATGGGCGGCTGCCACCCGCTTCTTGTCCGGCGTGCCGCCGATGGAGCCGATCACGGCGGTGACCGTGGTGCCGACGCCGGTGCCGACCGCGAACGCCGCCGCTGCATTCAGATCCATGACACCACCATGCAACGCGCTGATGGCAATCATCATGGCTGCCGAGCTGGACTGGATCACCGCCGTGACCGCCGCGCCGATCAGCGCCAGCAGCAGGATGTTGAGCCCGGCGAAGGGGCTTACGTCGAACTGCCGGGCGAAGGCATCGACGCCCTCCTTCATGTAGTCCAGTCCCAGCAGCAGCAGGCCCAGACCCACGACGAAGGCGGCCGTCTGGCGTGACTTCGAGCCTTTGGGCAGCAGGGTGGCGCCGAGCCCGCCGGCGCCGACCAGGACCAGCGCCAGTGCCGCCAGATCGAGCTTGAATCCAAGCGTCGCCACCAACCATCCGGTCACCGTGGTGCCCAGATTGGCGCCCATGACCACGCCCAATGCGCCACGCAACTCCATGATGCCGGCGCCGACAAAGGCCAGGATCAGCAGCGACACCAGCGAACTCGATTGCAGCACGGCAGTGGCCGCGGTGCCGACCAGGATGCCCCTGACCGGCGTGTCGGCATGGTCGCGCAGGAAGCGGCGGAAGGGGACGCCGGCCAGCTCGCCGAGCGCTTCCTCCAGCAGTTTCATGCCGACCAGGAACAGGCCGAGGCCGGCAATGAGGGGGAGCAGATCCATGTGCATCAACTTGCCGTGGCCGCAGGCCAGCGGTCAAGGCGCGCAGGACCCGTTTCAGTGGCCTCCTTCGAAACCATCCCTGAACACTTCCTCGGGAAGGCTCATGATGGGCTCCGGCACATGCATGACGATGCAATGGATGGCGCCGGCCAGACTGATGATGCCGGAGCAATCCACGGCATAGATCTGGCGGTCGGGAAAGGCGGCTTCGAAGACCGCGCGGGCCTGGGCGTTCTGCGCCTCGTAGCCGTTGAAGCGGCAGATCATCACCAGGTCGTTGACGATGACGGCGTTGGTATAGGTGTAGTGCGCCCCGCCGAATCCGGTCGTGCGCCAGCCCGGCGTACGCAGCACGGTATAGCCGCGCCCCTCGAGCAGGGTCGCCGTGGCTTCGGTCACCTGGCGCGGCACGCCGCCGCCGACCGCGGCGTCGTACTCGCCGATAATGATGGTTTCATCGGACACCGGCAGCATCCACATGTCGATGTGCTGGGTGCTGTCGACGCTGGTCGGAAAGGCGCCCACCAGGGTGACGTCCAGGCCCTGGTACGCCGCGTAATAGTCGCGCACCTGCTGGGCGGTGACGCCGGGATTCTCATCCAGAATGAGGTTCGTCATCAGCGCTTCGCGGTTGGCGAACAGATGAAAGTTGCCGCCGCCATGCACCAGCGGCAGGTCGTACTGCGGCTGCCCCCAGAGCTGAGCAATCCGGTCCGGAACCTGGTTGTCGTTGGGACGCGGACGGTTGTAGGTGTGATCGACGATGGCCAGTTCGCCTTCCTGGTCGACGTAGCGAGGACCATAGTCGCGGATCCATACCGAATCGCTGGGCGCGGTGAGGAAATGCACGCGCGAGAGGTCCGCGCCGGCGCCCTGCAAGGTGCTGCGCGCGGAGCTCTCCAGGGATGGGCCCGACACCACGATGTACATCGAAGCACTGCTGTCGAGGGTGGTGACCGCAACCGTCATCTCGGTGAGCACGCTGTTCTGACTGCCCCAGCGGATCAGCAGTCCGCGATTGCTTTCGTACTCGGCCATCGCCCGGACCAGTACCGGCGGGGGCGCACGCATGGCCCGATCGAGTTCGGGCAGTCGCCAGCGATCGCGCTCTTCGCGGGTGAAGCCGCGCGGCAAGGTGGGTTCGTCGTCCTGGATCCCCGCCAGAAACTCTTCCGGCACCAGGCCCTGGGCGGCGAGCGAGGCGCACCCGAATAGCAACCCCAACCATGCGGCGATCCGCGTGATCGACATCGTTCTCTCCCCCGAAAATGAAAACAACTGCAACAAGATCGCTGGCGAGCATAGCAGTGTCGTGGCGACGACGAAAGGTAATGGACCGACGACGAACGGCCACCTGCGCCGAGGTCCCGGTGTGCCGGCTATGCTTGTGCGCCCCCGCCGCCTCCGTGTCCGCATGACAGCCGACTTTGCGCTCGTGCTCGCCGACCTGATCCTGGCCGTTCATTTCGCCATCGTCGTTTTCGTCGTCGGCGGACTGCTGTCGATCGTCGCCGGAGGAATACTGGGATGGGCATGGGTTCGGCACCGCGGGTTCCGCGTCACCCACCTTGCCCTCATCGTCTTCATCGTGGCCCAGACCTGGCTCGGTGAGCTGTGCCCGCTGACCGTCTGGGAGCAGGATCTGCGCGTCTTCGCCGGCCAGGAAGGCTACCGCGAGAGCTTCATCGAGCATTGGCTTTCGCGCCTTCTGTACTTCGACGCACCGTGGTGGGTGTTCGTCACCGCGTACACCGTGTTCGGCGCGCTGGTCGTCGGAAGCTGGTGGTGGATTCCTCCACGCCGCGGACGTCGACCGGCCCTGCAACATGGACACGACCCGAAGCCGTAACTATCTGGAAGACATAAGGAATCACAGTAGCGAATGGAGTGGGGGCGAAGGCCCGGCCCGGCGTCTCGGGGCCGGGCAAGCCGGCTTCGGATTCTCTGCTACAGTCTCCGTGCGGGACATCCCAACCCCGGCGCTGGCGCCGGGGTTTTCTGCTTGTAGCGCACCCACCAGGAGCCGGTCATGAGCCAAACCCAGCCCAGCATCGTCATCAGCAGCAGCGACCTGGAGCGCCTGGAAACGCTTCTGGACCGCCCGCAGTACGCCTCCACCGCCGGGGCCGACCTGCTGCGCCGGGAGATCAACCGTGCTGACGTGCGCAGCCCGCAGGAGATGCCCGCGGACGTCATCACCATGAACAGCACCGCACGGTTCCGCAACGTGGACAGCGGCGAGACGCGCGAGATGTCGCTGGTCTATCCGTCGGAGGCCGATGCGGGGGCAGGCCGGGTTTCCATACTGGCTCCTGTCGGCAGCGCACTGCTCGGACTTTCGGTGGGGCAGGAGATCGACTGGCCGGGACCGGATGGACGTCAGCTGAGACTGCGCGTGGAGGCCATCCTGCATCAGCCCGAAGCCGCCGGCGACTTCACGCGCTGAACGGTTCGGACCAGCATCGTGCGTCAGAGCGAACCGGTTCTCCTGTCGTTCAGCGGGGGCAAGGACAGCGTGATGGCGCTGGCGACGCTGGAGTCCGATCCAGCCTGGCAGGTGGTCGGGCTGCTGGTCACCGTCGACCAGAACGAAAACCTCGCCATGCATGGTGTGCCGCTGTCGCTGGTGAGCGTGCAGGCGCGCGCGCTCGGCGTACCGCTCAGGATCATGCGGGTTCCGCCGAATGCCGACAATCCTGCCTACCGGCATGCGCTCGAAGAATCTCTGGAAGAGGCGCGCATGCTGCATCCGCGGCTCTCGCACATCGCCTTCGGCGACCTGCACCTTGCCGATATCCGCGCCTGGCGCGAAGCGCTGGTGCGCGAACTCGGCTGGACGCCGCTGTTCCCGCTGTGGGGCGCCGATACCGCTACGCTTGCGCGGCGAGTGGTCAATGAAGGCTGGAAGGCGCGTCTGGTCTGCGTCGACAGCCAGCAGCTCGATGCCCGCTTCCTCGGACGCGATTTCGACGCGGCCCTGCTCGCCGAACTGCCGCCTTCCTGCGATCCCTGCGGCGAGCATGGAGAGTTCCACACCTTCGCTTATGACGGACCGGCATTCGACCACCCCGTCGCCTTCACCCAGACGCCGCCAGGGCCCGATGAAGGCCGTTTTCGGCGCATCGATCTGGCACCCGACCCAAGCTGAGCCCCCCCGGCCTGGATACCTTGCTGTCAGCTCCTTCCCCCGCTTGCGGGGGAACGTCGGGATGGGGGCGCTTCTGATCTTGATCTTGACCCCTTCCTCCGCTTGCGGGGGAAGGCTGGGACG
>DAOMOD010000037.1:0-7186 GCA_035444205.1 Lysobacteraceae bacterium | reverse complement strand
GCTTGCCCCCTCCCTACCCTCCCCCGCAAGCGGGGGAGGAGACAGATGGGCAACCGCAAGCGGGGGAGGAGACCGACGGGCAACCGCAAGCGGGGGAGGAGACCGACGGGCAACCGCAAGCGGGGGAGGTGACCGATGGGCAATCGCGCGCGGGGGAGGAGGCGGAAGGAGGATCTCTGCAAGCGGGCGGCGTCGGACTACCGCCAGCCGTGCTCGCGCAGGATTCGGTCCCCCTGTCCCTTGCAGACCCGCTCAGCGTCGCCGCTTCGGCTTGAGCATGGTGCCTGTGCACTTTTTCGCACCGCAACGACACGCCCAGATGCGCTTCAGCCGCGCCGTATGCGGCTCGTCCAGGGTGATGCCGTAGTCGTAGGTGAGCTCCTCGCCCGCCCTGATCGGCCGGATCGACTCGATCACGACGCGGTCGCGGCGCGCGTCACCGTTGCCACCCTCGACCACCACGGCGCGGCAGTTCGGCTCGCAACTGTGATTGATCCAGCGCGCCCAGTTGCCGTCGACATTGGCGTCAATGACGTACTTCTCGTTCAGCGTGAACAGGAAGGTGTGTCCGGTGTCGGTACTGCCGTCGTGGAGGCGATCGGTCTCGGCATGCGTGCGCAGCCGGCCCTTGTACTGGATCAGTTCGATGTCGGTGGGGATGTCGGTGGCGGCGAACACGCCATTGCCGTGGATGGTCGATTTGCGGAGCTTGAGTTTGCGCATGAATGGATTTCTAGGAATGGAAATTCAACAGCAGCCGTGGTCGCCCATGGACACGTCGCCTGGCTTGACCGCGGCACCGCGCGTCAGGCCCTGCTCGGAGGCCAGGAAGTGGTCGGCCATGACCTGCACCACCGCCGCGGTCACCCGCTTGCCGGTGGGAATGTGCAGGAACTCGTTGGGGCCGTGCGCGTTGGAATGCGGCCCGAGCACGCCGGTGATCAGGAACTGTGCACCGGGAAACTTTTCGCCGAGCATGCCCATGAACGGAATGGTGCCGCCCTCGCCCATGTAGGCAGGCGGGCGGCCGAAGGCGCTCTCGGATGCGCGCGCCACCGACTGTTCCAGCCAGGGCGCCAGCGGCGGCGCGTCCCAGCCGCTGGCGGCCTTCTCCAGTTCGAAGCGGACAGCGCAACCGTACGGCGGGTCGGCTTCCAGCAGCACCTTGGCCGCCTCACCGCCGGCATCGCCGTCCAGCGTCGGCGGCAGGCGCAGCGACAGCTTGACCGAGGTGTATGGCCGCAGCACGTTGCCGGCATCGGCCAGGGGCGGCATGCCATCGACGCCGGTCACCGCCAGCGCCGGTCGCCAGGTGCGGTTGAGGATCAGTTCGGCGAGGTCCGTTTCGACCGGGCGCATGCCGTCGAGGAAGGGAAATTTGGTGAACACTTCCGCGCCGAGCACCCGCGCCGCGTCCCGCGCCTGCTCGATGCGCTGCGCGGGAATATCGACATGCAGCGCGTCAAGCAGGATGCGCCCGTTGTCGGGGTCTTCCAGGCGCGACAGCAGTTGCCTCAGCACGCGGAAGCTGGAGGGCACCACGCCACTGGCGTCGCCCGAATGCACACCCTCCTTCAGCACATCGACGCGCAGGTTGCCGCCGGCCAGTCCGCGCAGACTGGTGGTCAGCCACAACTGGTCGTAGTTGCCGCAACCGGAATCCAGGCATACCACCAGCGACGGGCGCCCGATGCGCTCGGCGAGATGATCCACGTAGTAGGGCAGGTCGTAGCTGCCGGACTCCTCACAGGCCTCGATCATCACCACGCAGCGCGCATGCGGCACCTTCTGCTCGCGCAGGGCCATGATGGCGGCCAGCGAGGCGAAACAGGCGTAGCCGTCGTCGGCGCCGCCACGGCCGTACAGGCGGTCGTCCTTCAGCACCGGGATCCACGGACCCAGCCCTTCGGACCAGCCGCTCATTTCCGGCTGCTTGTCGAGATGCCCGTAGAGCAGCACGCAGTCGTCGTTGTTGCCCGGGATGTCCATGAAAAGCAGCGGCGTGCGCCCAGGCAGGCGCACCACATCCACCGTCATGCCCTCGATCGGCTGCGCCCGGCACCAGCGCTCCATCAGCTCGACCGCCTCATCCATGTAGCCGTGCTTCTCCCAGTCAGCATCGAACATGGGCGACTTGTTGGGGATGCGGATGTAGTCGACCAGCCGGGGAACGATGTCGGTATCCCACAGGCGGTCGATCAGGGTGCTGGCGGCGGCGGGATTCATATCCGGATTCCTGGCGCAAAGATCGCAAGTTTATCGCGCCGGAACAAAGCTTGTAGGAAAACTCCTACACGCCGGCGCGACGAAACCCTACGCGCAGGTCAGTCTGACGCCATCGCCGCGGCAGGCCCGGATGTGGAGACTGTCCCCACCGCGCCAATGACGGCCGGAACCCGGAAGTACAACACACCAATCAAAAGGAAACCCGAATCATGAAGATGCTGAAATCCCTCTTTCTGGTGCTCGCCATGGCCCTCGCCGCGCCGGTCCTCGCCAGCGAACCGGTCGACGTCAACACGGCAAGCGCGGCCGAGATCGCCACCGCGCTGAACGGCGTCGGGCTGACCAAGGCCGAAGCCATCGTCGCCTACCGCGAGCAGCACGGCCCGTTCCGTAGCGCCGACGAACTGATCAACGTGCGCGGCATTGGCCTGGCCACCGTGGAAAAGAACCGCGACATGATCCGCGTGAGCCCGGACAACAACACTGCGGCAAAGCGCTGACCCCCCGAATTCGCGGCCAGTCCGTCCCCCAGACGTCCACAGCCGGCCGCGATGCTTGGCCCTCCCCCATCCCCTGGGGGAGGGCCTTTTTTTTGGCTGTTCGGAAGCCGCCCCCAAAGTGGCACCCACAAGTCGGTGCGCTCTCCCAGACTCAGAACACCGAAAGACGCCCGACATCGAAACGATCGGCCTCCGGCTCCCTTATGACGTTTTCGAATGCGTGCTTGCCGATCCGCATGCGCAGGAAGGAAGGGTTTGGGTCGGACATGTACGGAACCGGCACCGTGCGCAGGACGTATCCGAATTCATCTCCGAGTTTGGCATGGTAGAGGTAGTTCACGTAGGCCATCTCGAACCACGCATACGATATTCCACCAGAGTCCAGGTATTGGAACCCGCTGTGCTCGCCAGGGCCCCAAGGATTGCACTCGGTTGAAGTGGTTCCGATCAACCTGCCATAGCTGCCTGGGTCCATTGGTGGCGCTTGCATCGGCTCTTCCGACTCATAGTTCATCACTTCATGGACATCTGTGTGGGTGAAATCCAACGCACCGTCCAGGAAAAGGTGCAGACCGAAGTGGTCGGTGATACTGGCTGTCTCGGATCTAGTCGTCTCAAGGGAGGCGCCGCCACCGCTCGAAACGATGGTAATTACATACGAGACCAACTCCCGAAAATCAGCAAACCCAACGAAACCGGCCCGAAGGTCCGCCGTGGCGACGGCGACATGCCAGTGTATTAGGTGGAATTGCTCGACACTCCTGAACTGCAATGTATAAGAGTCCGTGGTTGTGCTTTCCGGGTTGCTACCCGGCGGGCTCCAGATGGTTGTCCTCTGCTTCGTACCTCCCGCCGATCCTTCCTCCACCGCATACGACCATTCATGGGAGAAGTGAGAACCTGTCAGCAATGGTTCCTCGTCCAGGAAATACCGCTCCTCGTAGAGATGATCTTCCCGCTCGGCCTCCGAGTAAGTGTTCTGCGCGGTCCAGGTCGACACACGCGACGACGGATGCGTACCTTGGCATTGCCACTGATGAGAAGTCGTATAGCTGCCTTGTGATTCGCGCGAACCCGAACGCTCTCCCTCATAGGCGACGAGACGCTTGTAGAGCCGGGTGATCTCGCTGTTGCGGAAGTCGATCGCCAGCACAGCATGGTCGGTGAGCTGCGCCCATGGCGGCGGCTCTTCCTGCTGCGGATGGACGTCCGGCCCCTCTAGAGCCCAGGAAGCTTCATGTTGGTAATGAGAGAACGCCGAACTGCTTGTTTGCACGTTTTGCTGGCTGCATCCGCCTTCGCCGCCGAGATCCGCCGCCTCGCAGTCGTCGTTCGAAGTGCCTGCGCTCGGGGCGCGAAACCGCCCGGTCTGGAAGTAGCGAAATTCGAACCCCGCCTCGCGCTCGAACTCCACCTCCGCCCAAGGCTGATCGCTCGTCTGACGAGGATTGCTTCTAAGCAGCCCCACCGCCCGCGTGCCGGCGTCGTCGAAATAGACGCCGGAGCGCAGGAGAAGCTGCTGGCCCGACGCCGTGTAGCTCTCGTGAACAGCCGAATGGACGAGTTGCCAGCCCCATGGGTTATTGTTCGGATCGAACGCAAGGTCGTTGGCGTACTGGATCCCCGGTGCCCAGTTTCGCTCCAGGTAATTGAACGTCCTTGTGCCTTGCTGGTAGGTCACGACAGCGAGCATGCGGCCACCGTCGGGCAGCGTGCGGATCGCCGCACCCGCGATACCGCCGGTACCTGCCAGCACATCGCAGAGCCGTTTGCCATGGAGAAACAATGTGGATTCCCACCAGAACTGGTGGTAACGGTTGCTGGTCTGTAGTGGACCTCCGGCATTCCAAGTCAGGATGAACTCCGTCCCCAGGCCCTGCCAGTCGGTGTTGCCGGCTTCAATGCCGTCCGGAAAACGGTTCTCGTAGTAGCCAGGCATCCGGACGAATCCGGGAGCATCCGCACCGTCTGGCTGGGCGTGTTCCGCGGAATACACAGACGGATGCAGTTCGTAACTGGCAGTTGGAGTGAGCACAAAGTGCCGATCGTTGCCCACTCCCTCGATGCTGTAGTCGAGAAGAAAGCCCGAAAGCGGCTGGGAATCGCCACGGATCGCCACCGTGAGCTGTTGCATGGGGTTCACGCGGTCGTGAGGGCTGAGCTGGATCCGACCGTAATTGATCTCGTCCGGGCGACCCGCCGGCGGCGTGACGGTGAATTCGACTTCAACCTCGGTGGCGCGGTCGTCCTCGGCAATCTCGATCACGCTCGGATCGGCGGTGATGCTCCACCCATGGCCGTCCAACTGCGATGACACGCTCCAGCCCCAGCCCATTTTTCCCGCGTGACGGAAGCGCCTGGTGAACGTGCAGGTGGGCGAGCAGTCCATGTCGCGCAGCGACGGCAGGTTGAGCGCGGTCGGATCGCCGCCGGCCGCTGGATCGGCGGCAAGCATCGTCGCCACATCTTCGTGCATCACCAGCGGCGCGCGGATGGCGGAGGACACGTCGAGCATGCCGGCACCAACGTCGTCGGCGTCCCAGGGCTTCCCGCCCGGCTTGAACCCCCACGGCTGGGCCGTGGTCATCAGCAGCGACGCCACCTCCATCGGCGACAGGTCCGGGCGCTGCTCAAGGATCAGGGCGGCGGCGCCGGCCACGTGGGGGGCGGCGATGGAGGTCCCGCTTACGGAATCGTAATGCGATCGCCCCACCTCGATCGCCACCGGAATCTCGCGCCCATCCGTACCGATCGGCTGGCCGCTCTGATCGAGGAAATCCGTCAGCCATTGCGCCAGGATCCGCGGGCTGGAGTAGACCGCGAAGTCGGTGGGCTGGCCGACAGTGTTGATCACGTCGGGCTGCCCGTCGGCTGCGATCAGGATCGCGCCCCTGGCACCGGCGTCCAGCGCGTTGGCCGCCTGAGTGGCGCGAGGGCAAATGGCCGGTACGCGCATCAGCGCGAAGCGCCCCTGGAAGTAGTCGGCGGGAAACGGTTCACACCCTTCGGCATGCGCGGGATGTTCCGTGTACCGGGCCAGCCACTCGTCCGGAAGATCTTCCAGCAGCCAGGACGAATGCGAGGCGCGAAACATCCGCACATCGGTCGCCAGTGCTGGAGGATCGCCCGGACCAGTGGCCGCGATCATGGTCTTCACCGAAGGCAGGTAGATGAACGTGCCCGGCGCACCGATATCGGGTTTGGCCAGATTTCGGTAGACGTTTCGAACCGGTCCGGTGCGGCTTGTAGGGTTCATCAAGAGCTGCTCCGGGTCGCGCCGTACTTCGATGTTGGCGGTGGTGAGCAGCCAGGGGGCGAGATGCTGGACCGTGCCCTCGGCGCGGTCGTCCGCTTGGCTGCTGACGTTGCCGGCGACGGTGGTAACAGTGATCCCTTCGCTGACTAGGTCGGCGAGAAGTCGGTCCGCGCCATTCGCCGTCCAGGGAGCAAACCCATCCGCTGCGACGGACAGGTTGGCGACATGAACGCCTGGATTCGAACGAATATGTTCAATCGCGCGCCGAATATGGTTGGTTGCGCAACCGACCGCCTGTCCCGTGGCCGGGTTCACGAACTCCAACTCCTCGCAAACTTTGTACGACCGCAGGCTCGCGCAGGGCGCCACACCGGAGATAAGATCCCGAAAGGGTGCCGGGTCTGAATTCTCGTCGAGTTCGTTGCCTGCCGCGGTACCCGCGACCGCTGTTCCGTGGCCCGCTCGATCCAGCGGGGCTACCGAGTTCGGTGCCCATGTGCAACCGCTACCACCTGTGGCATCCGTGCAATCGAACACGCTGAGCAACTTGTCCGGATTGCCAGCCTCCCCATGCCCACAGCGTGGATCGTTCTGGAAGGCCGGGTGCAGGATGTCGATGCCGCTGTCGAGGATCGCGATGACCTTGCCCAGGCCCTTGGCGTCCGTACCGCCCGGAAACGGTTGCCACACGTACCCCCTTGCACGCACGTCGCTCGGACTCAGGTCAGCGCCCAACCCAGGCGGTCGTGGTTCGCGGACAAGGCTTGAAACTCCAGGAATTCGAGCAATTCGATCCGCTTCTTCTGGTGTTAGCCAAGTTGTAATGCCGTTCCCTGAATGCACGAACCGGCTGACGACTTTGATTTCTCGACCCAGTTCACCCTCAATAGTTGCGATGAGTTCCAGTTGGCGGGCTTCGAGATACTCGAGATAAGCCACAGTCTCAGGATCGAGAGGATCGAATCTGGCCTTGCGACGCTCCGCAGGCGTCATCACCGCCCTGAGACGCTGTGCTTGTTCGTCGGGGGCGGACAACTCCGCGAAATTTACAAAGTACGAGTACTCCCCTTGCTCATTGGGCTGCCTAAGCACCTCCTGCGCGTGGTTGTAGCGCGCGCCTTCCTGCTTCTCCTCCGCCGGCGCGCTGTCCGTCTTCGGTTCCGCCGCCGCGAGCGGACCCGCATGCCATGCCAGGAGCGCGACC
>DAOMOD010000036.1:22541-24524 GCA_035444205.1 Lysobacteraceae bacterium | reverse complement strand
GTCGAGATCGATGACCAGGCCGAGCTTTTTCGTCGAGCTGGCGGGAAGGGAGGTCAAGGCGCGGCGGTCCTCAGGAAGATGTGTCGTCGCGATCGCGGCCGGGGACCGCCGCCAGGAGCACGTCGAGCCGGTTGCAACCGTTCTCGCGTCGGTACTCGAGCGCGCTGGCGAGGTGCTGCACCAGCAACAGACCGAGGCCGCCGGTGGAGCGACCGGCAAGCGGTGTATCGGGGTCGGTCGTCGCAGCCCGGCCGGGATCGAATGGCTCGGCGTCGTCGCAGAAGCTGAGCCGCAGGCCGCGGACGTCGACCGCCATGTCGACGCTGACGCGCGATGCGGCGGCGTGACGCAGGGCGTTGCTGAGGATCTCTTCGCTCACCAGGCGCGCGCGCTGGCACGCTTCCTCATCGATGCCGGCCTGACGCAGCAGATGCTCCTGGCGATCGAGTGTGCGCGCAAGCGCCCCGGCGTCGGCAGGCAGTTCGATCAGCAGTGCGTCACCGAACGGGGCGGCTGGCGTCGAATTCATGGCGGCAGAGTAACGCCCTCGGGCGGCGTCTGCATCCTGTGCCGGTTGCGGTGGTCGACTGCGCTACAGTAGTCACTGGAAACAGCATGGGACATGGCGGTACGCCTGCGATGTACATGGAGTCCAGGAAACGTACAAACGCGCGCATATGGGCAGGGCCGTTCGCTGCCGCCCTGATCTACCTGCTCGTGGGCGGCGCATGGATCTTCATCAGCGACCGGGTGCTGATCGTTCTGGTGGGGGCCGAAGCGGCCCTCGACTACCAGACCTGGAAGGGCTGGCTGTTCGTCGCCGTCACGGCCGCCATGGCCTTTGCGATCGTGCGCCGGCTACAGGCCAGTGAACGTGCCCGCCGGCGCAGCGAGACCGAGGCCCGGGCCGTATTCGAGCAGGCCGCACAGGGCATGGCGCTGCTGGCGCCGGACGGACGCTGGCTCAGCGTCAATCAGCGCCTCTGCGACATGCTCGGCTGTCGCCCCGAGCACCTGCTGGGCCGACCCATCGGGGAGTTCGTGGACGCCGGCAGCGAGGCGGCCTTGCGCCGCACCCTGGCCGAACTGGAAGGCACCAGTCGCCTCGGCGCCACCCTGGAAACACGACTGCGGGCGCAAGCGGACGAGCACGCACCAGTGCGTCTCAACCTGTCGCGCCTGCAGGATGGGGTCGGTGGCGGCGCGGCATTCGTCGCGGTGATCGAGGATGTCTCCGCCGAACTCGAATTGCAGGCCGCCTCGCGGCTGGCCGCGGTGGCTTTCGAAACCCATGAGGCGATGATCATCACCGATGCACAGGCTCGCATCCTGCGTGTCAACCGTGCCTTCGAGGAACTGACCGGCTACAGCCAGGCCGAGGTGTTCGGCTGCAATCCGTCGATGCTGGGCTCGGGCCGCCACCCCCAGGCCTTCTTCGCCGCCATCTGGGAGGCGCTGACCACGCGCGGGCGTTGGGAGGGCGAGGTGCTCAACCGCGCCAGGGACGGCAGTTTGCGCCCGGTCTGGGAGCGCATCACCGCAGTCCGCGACGACAGAGGCGCGATCAGCCACTACGTGGCGGTGCAGCTCGACCTTCGCGAGGCCAAGAGCGCGCAGCAGGCCATCAACCGACTGTCCCTTTTCGACGCGCTCACCGGCCTGCCCAACCGCGACGCATTTCTCGTTGCGCTGGAAGAAGAGATACGCAGCCTCGGCGCTTCGGCGCACAGTGCGATGTTGCTGATCGACCTCGACGACTTCAAGCAGATCAACGAGGCCCTGGGTCACGAATGCGGCGATGCCGTGCTGCGCGCCGTGGCCGAGCTCCTTGGGGCCGACCTCGAGGGCTATGACGTGCTTTCCCGTCACGCCGCGGACGAGTTCCTGCTGCTGTACGCCTGCCGGATCGAAGACCCGGCACAGGCCGCGGCCGCGGCGGCGCGTCGATCACCGCGACCGCATGGGCCACCGCCCGCGACAGCC
>DAOMOD010000036.1:17413-22531 GCA_035444205.1 Lysobacteraceae bacterium | reverse complement strand
GGCGGCGCGCAGGGCGGAACGCATCCTCAACGCCCTGCGCCAGCCACTGCGGTTGGGTGATCGCGAAATCCGTCTGAGTGCCAGCATCGGCGCGCTGTTGATCGGGGGCGAAGGCCGCAGCGTTGCCGATTCACTGCGCGCCGTCGATACGGCCATGCACCATGCCAAACGCGAGGGGCGCGACACCCTGCGCTTCTTCGACCCTTCCATGCAGGCACATGCGGAGACCGCGTTCTGGATGGCCGGCGACCTGCGCCGGGCGTTGGCCAGCGACGTGTTGCAGCTTCACTACCAGCCCAAGGTGGACCGGCAAGGCGTCGTGGTCGGTGCCGAGGCGCTGCTGCGCTGGCATCCGGAAGGGGGCGCGCCGATCTCGCCGGCGCTGTTCGTACCGGCGGCGGAGCAATCCGGCCTGATGCCCGCGCTGGGACAATGGGTGCTGCGCCGCGCCTGTCGCGACCACATGCAACTGCGCGCGGAAGGCCGGGTGCTGCCGCTGGCGATCAACGTCAGCGCCGCGCAGCTTCGCCAGCCCGATTTCGTCGACGCCAGCCTCGCCGTATTGCGCGAAGCCGGCGTGCACCCCGGTGACATCACCCTGGAGATCACCGAAAGCGTGGTCATCGACGACATCGATGCCGCCGTGGCGTGTCTGCAGGCGCTGCGGGAGAAGGGCCTGCGCCTTTCCATGGACGACTTCGGCACCGGCTATTCGTCGCTTGCCTACCTGAAGCGCCTGCCGCTCGACGAGATCAAGATCGACCGCGCCTTCGTGCATGACGCCGAATCCTCAAGAGGAGACCGTGCGCTGATCGAAGCGATCGCCTCCGTCGGCGAGGCCCTGGGACTGGACGTGATCGCCGAAGGTGTCGAGACCGAAGCGCAGGCCACGCTGCTGCGTACGGCCGGTTGCACCGGCATGCAGGGTTATCTGTTCGGGCGACCCATGCCGCTTGCCGAACTGTCGCACCGGATCAGGGATTTGTGATCCGTCCACGTGCGACAGCGCTATGCTTGCAGACGCCAATGAAGCTGCACGAGATGGCTGCATGACCACCCCGCCTCCGTTCGACACCCATCGGGTCGAAAACCAGCCGCCTCCGTTCGAACCCGCCGACCTGTGGACCGGCGACCGCGCCCTGCGCGAGGCGGTGGCGCGCGAGGGCGGCGACTGGGCGCAGACGGAACTCTCGGCATACGGCCGCATCTGCGGGGACGAGATCTATCGACTCGGCTTCGACGCCAACCGCGACCGCCCGCGCCTCGTCACCCACGACCGCTTCGGCCACCGCATCGACCGGGTGGAGTTCCATCCCGCCTACCACCGCATCATGCAGCTCGGCGTCGAACACGGCGTGTCCAACTTCGCCTGGCGCCACGAACGGCCGGGCGCCCAGGTGGCGCGCGCGGCGCTGACCCTGATGCACCATCAGGCCGAGGCCGGCAGCAACTGCCCGTTGACCATGACTGCGGCTGCGGTGCCGGTGCTGCGCCGCGAAGCGGCCCTGGCCGAATGGGCAAGCAAGGCCATCGCGCCGCATTACGATTCCCACGACGTGCCGATGGCCGACAAGGCCGGCGTCACCATCGGCATGGGCATGACCGAGAAGCAGGGCGGGTCGGACGTGCGCAGCAATACCAGCGTGGCGACGCCGCTCCCTGCCGACGGCGCTTACAGCATCGTTGGTCACAAGTGGTTCCTGTCCGCGCCGATGTGCGATGCCTTCCTGGTGCTGGCGCAGGCGCCGGGTGGACTCACCTGCTTCCTGCTGCCGCGCTGGTGCCCCGATGGCACGCGCAACGCGCTGCGCCTGATGCGCCTCAAGGACAAGGTCGGCAACTGGTCGAACGCCTCCAGTGAGGTGGAGTTCACCGGCGCCTTCGCGCAGCGCATCGGCGCCGAGGGCAAGGGCGTGGCCACCATCATCGAGATGGTGGCGCTGACCCGGCTCGACTGCGCCCTGGGCGCCGCCGCCGAGATGCGCATGGCACTGGCCCAAGCGCTGCACCACGCGCGGCATCGGCGCGCCTTCGGCAGGCGCCTGATCGAGCAGCCGCTGATGATGAACGTGCTGACCGACATCGCCATCGAATCGGAAGCGGCGACGGCGCTGGCCCTGCGCATCGCGCGCGCCGTCGACGCCGCGCCGCGCGAGCCCGCCGAAGCGGCCTTCGCCCGCGCCGCCACCGCCATCGGCAAGTACTGGCTGACCAAGCGCGCCGTGCCGGTGGTCAACGAGGCGCAGGAATGCCTTGGCGGCGCCGGCTATGTCGAGGATTCGATCATGGGCCGGCTGTACCGCGAAGCGCCGCTCAACTCGATCTGGGAAGGCTGCGGCAACATCCAGTGCCTCGACGTACTGCGCGCCATCGAGCGCGACGCAGGTACGCGTGAGGCCCTGTTTGCCGAAATCGAGGGCGCAGCCGGCCTGGACGAAGCGCTGGAGGAGGAAGTCGAAGCCCTGACGCTCGGCTTTTCGCAACGAAGCGGCATCGAGCTGCGCGCGCGCTTCCTGGTCGAGCGCCTGGCCCTGGCGCTGCAGTCCTCCGTCCTGTTGCACGCTGCGGCGAAGGACCGTTCGCTGCTGCCGGTCGCCGCCGCCTTCTGTCGCTCCCGCCTCGACAGCGGACGTGGACTTGCCTTCGGTACGCTCGAAGACAGCGTCGATTTCGACGCCATCATTGCGCGCGTGTTGCCGTGAGGATCCGTCCGGCGGTCGCCGCCGACATCGACGCCATCACCGACTTCAACCTGGCGATGGCGCTGGAGACCGAGGACAGGGCGCTCGACCGTGCTCGTCTTCGTGCTGGCGTCGAGGGCGTATTCGCCGATCCGCGACGCGGCTTCTACCGTATCGTCGAAGTCGATGGCGAGAAGGTGGGCGGACTGCTGATCACCTTCGAATGGAGCGACTGGCGCAACGCCGACTGGTGGTGGATCCAGAGCGTCTACGTGCAGCCCACCCAGCGCGGACGCGGCGTCTTCAGTGCGCTGTTCGATGCCGTCGAAAGCGAGGCACGCAGCGCGGGTGCCTGCGGATTGCGGCTCTACGTGGAGCGCGACAATCTGCGCGCCCAGCAGACCTATCGCCGCCTGCGCATGGACGAGTCGCACTATCTGATGTACGAGCGCGCCTTCTGACGCGGCCTTCATTCGGGCGTGACGGCCGCCTCACGCCGGTGACGACGCCCTGCACCTGTACAAGACGTGGACCACACCCGCTGCGTGGGATTCTGCCGCCGTGCCCGGACAGCCAAGGCACGTCCCCCCACCCACACCTGGAGTTCTACATGACTACTTTCCTGCGCCCACTGGCGTTGCTTGCCTTCTCCGCAGTCCTTGCGTTATCCGCCCAGGCCAACGACTACAGTGGCCACAGCAAGAACGACATCGTCGACATCGCCGCGGGCAATGACGACTTCTCCACCCTGGTCGCTGCCGTGCAGGCAGCGGGCCTGGTCGACACGCTGAAGGGCGAGGGACCGTTCACGGTGTTCGCGCCGACCAATGCCGCCTTCGCCGCGCTTCCGGCCGGCACCGTCGAGACCCTGCTCAAGCCCGAGAACCGCGAACAGCTCATCGCGATCCTCACCTACCATGTGGTGCCCGGCAGGGTGATGGCAGCTGACGTGGTTGGTCTGTCGTCGGCGGGTACGGTCAACGGCAAGAACATCACCATCGACACCAGCAATGGCGTCAAGGTCGACAACGCCAACGTCACCGCCACCGACATCACCGCCAGCAACGGCGTCATTCACGTCATCGATGCAGTGATTCTCCCCTGATCGAGTCTCCCCAAACGCATCTCCCCGTGCGCACCCGACCCCCGCCCTGATTCCCCGCAGGGCGGGGGTTTTCTGTTCTCGCAACCATCCCTGCTTCCGGCGTACAGGACCGCAGGTCTCGGACGGCCTTGCGGGCCTCGCCAATCCCTGCAGAAGGCGATGACGCGGTTGAGCTTGTCGCAAGCGCTCTCGAAAACATCCTCCGGCGCCTGCTTCCAGGGGTGTGCCTTGGCATTGCGTAGCCGCCAGTCGAAAGACTTGGGCTGGTTCGTGATGATGTAGCCGATGCTGTCGTTCTTGCCATGCAGTGGAACGGCAAACGGATTGGTCGCGTGGTACTCCTGCGTGCTCATCGGCAGGCCGACGACGATGCTCGTAGGGTCGTTCACGATGCGCGGCGAGAGCACGAGCATGGAATGGCGCGCCTTTATCTCGCGGCCGACTTGCGGGTCGAAGTCGATTCAGATGATGTCGCGGCGATGAGGAACCCAGCGCTTCACCGCTGGCGGAACTCCACGCCCCGCGGCACGTCGGCCATCACCTCGCCACCATGAATGTCCGGGTCGAAGGCCTTGACCATCTGTTCAAGCGTCAACCGCGGGGGGCCGCCTTGCGGGCTAACGACGAACTGGCCCTCCACCGCCTCGATCGTGACCACCTGGCCGCTGACGAGTCGCGCTGCCCGGGCGACCCGCGCGGGGATGCGCACCGCCAGGTTGTTGCCCCAGTTCTGCACCTTCAATTCGACCTTGGCGCCCATGGATGCTCTCGCAGCTCCGGCTCGATGTTGCAGCAAGTCTGGAGGCCATCGGCCTATGCTGCAACGTGTTGAAACGTGCTCGGATGCGCACCCGGGCGGCCAGGCCTCAGGCGCCCGGCTGCGGGGCTTCCTCCGGCAGGCACAGCCGGCCTGTCGCCGGGTCCACCGGCCAGGCGTGCAGGTCTTCGCCGTCGTCAAGGGCTTCGAACACCGGTCCGATCTCGCCGAGGCCGTCGTCGCTGAAGGGGAAGCCGATGCCGACCAGTCGGTCGCCATCGAGCGCCAGCAGGGCGGCAAGACCCAGCTGCGGCAGGCGCACGGCGCGCACCCGGTCGGGTGTGCCGGGGGCGATCACCTCGATCAGCGATTCCCAGCGTCCGTCGGGCCAGCGTACCTCGACACCATGCGCGCGCAGGACGGCGAGGTACTGCCGCTGCACCAGCAGGGCGTCGGCGAAGGCTTCCGCCACCCGACCCTCGGCCAGCGCGGCCTGGCCGGTGTCGCCGGCCAGCCAGTCGGCGTAGCCAGTAAAGCCGCTCCTGACCCGTCCGCGGGAGAAGGACCAGCGCGCG
>DAOMOD010000036.1:13585-17403 GCA_035444205.1 Lysobacteraceae bacterium | reverse complement strand
CACCACCTGGACTTCATCCTGTGGCGAGAGCAGGGCGCATTCCAGCAGCGCCCACAGCGGCGCCAGTCCCAGCGGGTCGAGCTGGGCCGCCATCAGCGCGCAAAGGTCGTAGCGGGTGAAGTACTGGGCATGTTTCAGGCGCAGCCCGAACAGACTCTGCAGTCCCAGCGCACTGGCCGCGCCCAACTGCCCGGAACCGACCAGCAGCGCCTCCAGCGCCTCGCCCAGCCCGGCGGCGATGTCCTCCGGTGCGACCAGCACGAAGGGCACGAAAGCAAGTGCCGCACCCGCCCGCCGCGGATCGGGCTCGAATCGAGAGGAGGGCATGCGTCCCTCGGCCTGACCCAGGCCCATCAGGCGGGCACTACCGCCGGCGCCACGCAGGTAGTGCGTCTTCAGCTCACGAAACAGCGGCCACTGGGGCTGCATCAACTCGGTGGCGTCATACAGCGCGCCCGCCAGCACCAGCCCGCAGCGTTCCACCTCCGGCAGGCGCGCGACGAGGTCGGCCATCACGTGTGCGGCGAGCTGGCCGGCGTCGCCCGGATCGAGCTTGCGGTGCGCGGGCGCGACCTCGGGATCGAGCTCGATGGCGATGACGCAGGCAAGCAGGGGAGCGTCGGACATGGGTGCCCGCGGCGGCTGGAGGGAGGTTTCGCCTTCGGACCGAGGGCGCGATCAGTGTAGCATTGCCCCATCCCCGCGCTTTCGCGCCAAGCCTCACATACCGACGCCCATGGCCACCCGCAAATCCGCCGCCCACAAGCACGCCTTCAATCTTGGACAGAGCCGCCCGGTGGCGGTGATCGGCGGCAGTCGCATCCCGTTCTGCCGCAACAACACGGCGTACTACGACGTCGGCAATCTCGGCATGTCGATCAAGGCGCTGGGTGCGGTGGTGGAACAGTTCAAGCTGCACGGTGAGGAACTCGGCGAAGTGGCGCTGGGCGCGGTGCTCAAGCACTCGCGCGACTGGAACATCGGCCGCGAGGCCACACTGTCCTCGGGGCTTGCCCCGACCACGCCCGGCATCACCCTGCAGCGCGCCTGCGGCACCAGCCTGGATGCCGCCATCCTCATCGCCAGCAAGATCGCCACCGGCCAGATCGAGGCCGGCATCGGCGGCGGCTCCGACACCACCTCGGAGGTGCCGATCGTGCACAGCGAGGGTTTCAGCCGTCGCCTGCTGGACATCAACCGCGCCAGGAGCTTCGGCCAGCGCCTGGGCGCGGCCTTCAAGGGCTTCCGCTTCGGCGAACTGAAGCCGTCCTTTCCCGGCGTCGCCGAGCCACGCACCGGCAAGTCGATGGGCGAGCATTGCGAGCTGATGGCGCAGCAGTGGGGCATTGCCCGCGAGGCCCAGGACCAGCTCGCCTTCGACAGCCATCGAAAAGCCGCTGCCGCCTACGAGCGCGGCTTCTTCGCCGACCTGGTGACGCCCTTCCGCGGCGTCGAACGCGACAACATCCTGCGCGCCGACACCACGCTGGAAAAACTCGCCACGCTCAAGCCCGCCTTCGACCGCAAGTCCGGCAAGGGCACACTCACCGCCGGCAACTCCACCCCGCTCACCGACGGCGCCGCCGCGGTGTTGCTGGCGAGTGAGGCCTGGGCCGAGGACCGCGGCCTGCCGGTGCGCGCCTACCTGACCGGCGCCAAGGTGGCGGCGGTCGACTTCGTGCACGGCGAGGGCCTGCTGATGGCGCCGTGCTGGGCGGTGGCGCGGATGCTGAAGGAGCGCGGACTGAAGCTGCAGGACTTCGACTACTACGAGATCCACGAGGCCTTCGCCGCCCAGGTGCTGTGCACGCTGGAGGCCTGGAAGAGCAAGTCGTTCTGCCAGGACAAGCTGGGGCTGGACAAGGCGCTCGGCGAGATCGATCCGGACAAGCTCAACGTGGTTGGCTCCTCGCTGGCCTTCGGCCACCCCTTCGCCGCCACCGGCGCGCGCATCGTGGCGACCTTGGCCAAACTGCTGGAGGAAAACGGCGGCGGTCGCGGCCTGATCTCGGTGTGTACCGCAGGCGGCATGGGCGTCGCGGCGATCCTCGAGCGCTGACGGCAAATGCATCGCTCGCCGCCCAGAGACGTTACGCCGACGCTTCGCATCACCGACCTTCGTGGTGCAGTGCGCCTCGCCACCCAAGGCGTCGGTGGCGCCACCGATGTGGTCGAGGGCATCCATGTCGCCGTGCTGCGTACGCTGGGGCTCGCCTCGGGGACGCGCAGCGCCGGCATCACCGGGCTGGTCTACCGCAGCATCCATGGGGTGACCCGGGTGCTCGGCGGTGGCGCCGACCTGCTGCTGCGCCAGCTTGAGCCGGCGCTCAGGTCGATCGACGACGACGCCGGATCGCCCCGCCGCACCCTGTTCCTGGCCGCGCTGAACGGCGTCATGGGCGACCGGCTGGCGGCCGACGACAATCCGCTGGCGTTGGACATGTCGCTGCGTCTCGATGGTCGCAGGCTTGACCCGTCTTCGCTGCCACCCGCGCCCGGCGCCAAGCTGCTGCTGATGGTGCACGGCCTGTGCATGAGCGACCTGCACTGGTCGTCGAGTGGAGAGGGTGTCGATCACGGTGCCGTGCTGGCGACGCAACGCGGTTACCGGCCACTCCACCTGCGCTACAACTCCGGCCTGCCGATTGCCGCGAACGGGCGCCAGCTGGCGGAGCAGCTTGAACGACTCTTCGCTTTCTGGCCACAGCCGATCGAGGAGCTCAGCGTGATCGGACACAGCATGGGCGGGCTGGTGATGCGCAGCGCCTGCCACCATGCCGAGCGGGCGGGTCATGCCTGGCGGCGACGGCTGCGAACTATCGTCTTTCTCGGCACGCCGCACCAGGGTTCACCGCTGGAACGTGCCGGCCACGGGCTGCATACGCTGCTCGAGGCGACTCCCTACACCGCACCGCTGGCGCGCATCGGCGCCCTGCGCAGCGCCGGCATCAACGACCTGCGTCACGGCCACGTATTCGATGCTGCCGACGAGCCCTCCGTCGCCCTGCCCGAAGGCGTGTCCTGTCACGCGGTCGCCGCCACCACCGCGGCGCGGCGCAGTCTGCTGGCGGAGCGACTCATCGGCGATGGTCTGGTCCCGCTCAGGAGCGCGCTCGGACAACACAGCGATCCGGCGCGACGCGTGCATTTCGCGCCACAGTCGCAGTGGATCGCGTACCGCACCGGGCACATCGAGCTGCTGCGGCACCCGAGAGTCACGGAGCAACTGTTGCGCTGGCTGCGCTGAGCGCGCTCCGCTGCGATCGCGGTCTGGCACGTCCCCGGATCGCCCACCACTGGGTACCCACGAGAACATCCGGTCTGGATCGATCAGGTTGCGTGAAGCTTCTGCGGGCTCACCAGGATTCCATCCTCGTCGGCATAGGCCCATGCGCCGGGTAGCCAACGAATGCCGAGGAATTCGACCGGCAGATCGGGCTGTCCGCCATGGGTGCCCTTGGCGCTCTTGCGCGGACACGCGGCCAGCGCGCGCACGCCGAGCGGCAGCATGGCCAGCTCGACGCTGTCGCGCACGCAGCCGTGCACGATCAGCCCGGCCCAGCCGTGCTTCACCGCCATTTCCCCGAGCAGGCCGCCGACCAGTGCGCAGCGCAGGGAACCGCCACCGTCGACCACCAGCACGGCGCCGGCGCCGGGTTGCTCCAGCGCCGCACGCACCAGTGCGTTGTCCTCGAACACCTTGAGTGTGCGGATCGGCCCATGGAAGCTTCGACGGCCGCCGAAATCAAACAGCCCGGGCGCGGCGATGAGGCAATCGGGGTGGGCGTCGCTGAGGTCGGCGACGGCGGGCACTGGGG
>DAOMOD010000036.1:0-13541 GCA_035444205.1 Lysobacteraceae bacterium | reverse complement strand
GCGCGCGTGCTTCGCGCAGGCGGGTACGGATGGCCTGTCCGTCGCCGTTGGCCGTGCCGGCCAGTGCAGCGGCGTCGACCTTGCGGGCGGCCTCCAGGCATCGCAGCAGCCAGGCGCGCGGTGGGTAGTCGTCGTCTTCGCGACCGAGGCGCCCGCGCTTGTCGGCCTCGCAGGCGAGCAGAGCCTGCTCGAAACGCTGCGGGCGACGCCAGGCGTCGAGACGTTCCAGCAGATCGACCACGCTGCCCGCACGAAGCTCGAGCGCGCGGTGCACGTTGAGGTGCTCGCGGCACACCAGTCGGCCCAACTCGACGTGTTCGCGCGGCGCCTTGACGCGCGCCGCCAGCGCATCGACCAGGGGCAGGCCGGCCTCTTCGTGCCCGTGGTGTGCCGGAAGTTCTGCGGTCGGCGTCACACCCTTGCCGAGATCGTGCACCAGCGCGGCGAAACCGATCACCTCGTCGCCCGGCGCCAGACGCGCGGCCTGGTCGAGCACGCGCTCCAGGTGATCGCCGGTGTCGATCTCGGGATGGTAGGCAGCCACTTGCGGCACGCCGTACAGGGCATCGACCTCGGGCAGCAGCGCGCCAAGCGCGCCGGCCTCGCGCAACACCCGCAGAAAACGGCTGGGTCGGGAGGACTTCAGCGCGCGCGACAGTTCCCGCCACACCCGTTCCCCACTCAACGTGGCCAGTTCGCCGCTGCGCGCGAGTTCTCCCATCAGCGCCAGAGTGTCCGGCGCCACCACGAATCCGAAGGGCGCAAGTTCGGCTGCGAAGCGCGCCACCCGCAGCACCCGCAGCGGGTCCTCGACGAAGGCCGGCGATACATGGCGCAGCACGCGTGCTTGCAGATCGGCGCGCCCGCCCCAAGGGTCGACAATGCGCCCCTCGGCGTCCTCGGCCATGGCGTTGATGGTGAGATCGCGACGACGCAGGTCCTCTTCCAGCGTCACCTCAGGATCGGCGTGGAACACGAAGCCGGTGTGGCCCGGTGCGGACTTGCGCTCGGTGCGCGCCAGCGCGTACTCCTCGCCGCTGTCGGGGTGCAGAAAGACCGGAAAGTCCTTGCCCACCGGACGGAAGCCCGCCGCCAGCATCGCTGCCGGCGTGGCCCCGACCACCACCCAGTCGCGCTCGGCGGGGTCGCGGCCGAGCAGCCGGTCGCGCACCGCACCGCCAACCAGCAGCGCGTTCACCGGCTGCGGTATCTCCGGTAGCCGTCCAGGCGCGTCTGCCGGCTCAGGCCGCGCAGATAGGCCGGCACCACCGTATCGACATGGGTCGCCTGGATGCCGAGCGCCGCAAGTCCGTCCTCCTGCGGTACCGAATCGAGCAGCAGCGACAGGTAGTTGTCGGTGGAGAAGGGCTTGCCCGGCACGAAGTCGAAAGCGAAGGCCTGCAAGCGGCCGAGCACGTCGGGCAGCGGCACCACCAGGCGCTTCAGGCCGAGGTGATGCGCGGTGTAGCGCACAATCTCGGCCAGCGTCATCACCGCGGGACCGCCCATGGGGTAGGTGCGCGCCAGCGTTTGGCGATCTGCCACCGCGAGCACGAAACCCTGTGCCACGTCGCCCACGAATACCGGAGCGAATCGCGCGCCGGCGCGCGCCAGCGGCATCACCGGCGCCAGCTTCAGCAGAGTGGCGAACCGGGTGAACAGGCCATCGCCACGACCGAAGATCACCGAGGGTTGGAACAGGGTCCACTGCAGGCCGGAATCCTTGACCAACGACTCGGCCTCACCTCGGGTTCTGAGATAGTGGCTGCGCCCCTGCCCGGCGTTCAGCGCACTCATCTGCAACAGGCGCCGCACGCCAGCCTCGCGACAGGCGCGGATCAGGGTGGCGGTCAACTCGACGTGGGCGCGGCGGAAGCCGGCACCGGATCGGCCGCGCTCGTTGAGGATGCCGACCAGGTTGATGGCCACGTCGGCGCCGTCCAGGTGGCGGACCAGCTCATCGCACTCGTACACGCGCGCATTGACCACGCGTGCCTGCGGCAGCACGCGCAACTCGGGATGCTTGTCGCGGTTGCGGCTGAGCACGGTGACGCAGTGGCCTTGCGCGGTGAGGCGCGGCACCAGATGGCGGCCCACGAAGCCGGTGCCGCCGAGCATGACGATCTTCTTGCCGCTCATGATGGATGCATCGAGGAAAGACCATGCGATTCTAGCCCACATTCCTCACCACCCTTCCTGGATCGGGTTCCGGACAGGCTCTGCTACGGCTGGTGACAATAAATGCGGGCTAGTCCTTGGGCGCCGTCGATGCCCGAGCCGCCTTCCGCTCCCGTTTGGCCTGCCGCTTCCTGGCATCCGCAGCAATGACTTCCTCAAGGCTGCGCACCTGTTCCGGCGCAGCGCGACCGAAATGCTTCATGTAGCAAGCCTCGATGAACTCGGGCAGTGGCAGCTTCCAGGGTTGCTGGCGATGGTCGGCCAGCGCCCCGAGCTTGTGCGGCGGCATCCCCAGCTCGCGCGCCATCTGCACCTGTGCGTCGGTCAGTCGGTAGCGCTTGCGCGCCTCGAACCTGGGCGCCAGCTTGGCGGGCAGGTGGCTCATCGGGCGTCGTCCGCCGCGCGCGCGGCCACCGCCGCCTGCGCCGGGCAGTGCACAGCGACGCGAGCAACCGTGGCCGGCACGGCCTCGCCGCGCGGAGGCATGCGCGCGGTGATCGGCTTCGCTTCGCCGTGCAGGCGCCAGTCGTAGACCAGGCTGAAGGCGAGGATGCGCGTCACGTAGTCGCGCGTCTCGCGATAGCTGATGGTTTCGATCCACAGGTCGGGGTCGAGGCCTGCATGGGAGCGGTCGAGCCAGCGCGCCACCGGCGTCGGGCCGGCGTTGTAGGCGGCCGCCGCCAGCCATGGGCTGCCCTGGTAGCGCGCCAGCATGCGCTGCAGATAGGCGGTTCCCAAGCGGATGTTGAGCTGGGGCTCGTGCAGGTCGCGCGGTCGGGCGTAGCGCAGGCCTTCGGCGCGGGCCAGTTCGGCGGCGGTGCCCGGCAGGAGCTGCATCAGGCCATGCGCATTGGCATGGCTGCCGGCGTCCGGCATCCAGGCGCTCTCGGCGCGGATGATGGCCAGCACCAGGGCGGGATCGAGATCCAGTTGCCCGGCACGCTGCTCCACCAGACGGCGGTGGCCGATCGGGAAGCGCAGCTCGTAGAAATCGAGAAAGGCCTCGTCGGTCAGCGCGAACACGGCACGATCAAGCCAGTCCTGCGCCAGCGCCAGCCGTGCCGCCAGCACCCGGTCGGAAGCGTCCAGCAGCGGCAGGGCCCGGTCCCACTCGCGGCGCGCCCAGGGCATGCGCTGGATGCGCGCCAGTTCCAGGGCGCGCAACAGCCCCGCTGAACGCGTCAGCACTTCCTGTGCGGCGTCGACCGACGGTGCCGCGCGCGGGCACAGCACCGCCGCACGACCGAGGCGATCGGCGGCGAGAAAGCCGTAGTAGCTGGGTTCCTCCGCCAACGGGGTAAGCAGCGCCGCGGCCTCCTGCGGGCGTCCGAGCTTGTCGAGGATGCGCGCTTCCAGGTAGCGCCAGCGCGCGGCCTGGCGCAGGCTCGGTGGTAACCCTTGCAGCGCGGCGTGGGCTTCCGGCCAGGCCTTACGACCGATCGCCGAGCGCACCGCCCACTCGCGCAGGTCATCGCTGCGCGCGTCCTCGGGCACCGCCTCGACGCGGCGTGCGGTGTCGGGATCGAGCGCCAGCGCGCTGAACAGCGCGATCTGGTGGCGAACCCGGCCAAGGTCGGCCTGCGGCAGCCTGATGCGCGCCGCCAAGGCATCGAGCTGGGGTTCGGCCTGCGCCGGGTCGCGGCGCGCCTCGGCCAGCAGGGCCAGCGTGAGCGCCTCGCGGCTGAAGGCGTCGTCGGGCCAGCGCCTGGCCGCCTGCAACGCCGCCTGGCTGTCGCGCGCGGCCAGCACCAGGCGTTCCGGCCCGGCACGTTCGCCCTCCGGCAACAGGCGCAACAGATAACTGGCCAGTCCGGACTGGCCGACGGCGGCGGCGGCGCGCAGCCGCGCCAGCACCTGCTCGGGGGTGCGCCAGCCTCGTCGCGCGTAGTGCTCGATCACCGGATTGCAGTTGTCCGGCAGCGAGCGAGGCGTGAGCCACAGCGCATCCAGGTCGCCGCGCAAAGCGTCGTCGCCGCCGGTCTCGATGCGCGCGCGCAACCACAGGCAGCGGCGTTCCGGTTGACGGCTGTCGCCGCTCATCTCCAGCACCACGCGCCAGTCGCCGCGTTCGGCCGCGCGGCGCGCGAAGGCAAGGCGCAGATCGTCGGCCACCGGCAACGTGCCGTGGTGGTGGAGAAAATCTCGCACCTCCTCGGCGCGCGCGCGGTTCAGATGGCGCGACAGCGAAGCGTATTCGAGATACGGGAACAGCGGATGATCCTGCAGATCGATGGCGATGCGCTTCCAGGCGTCGCGCGGGCCGCGCTCGGCCATGCCCAGGGCCTGCAGAAAGGCGTTACGCTGGGCCTCGAGCCGCGCCTCGGGGCTGTCGGCGGCGACCGGTGCCAGCAGACCGCTCAGCCCCACCAGACACAGGATTCGCCATGCACGCATGCCACCGCATTCTATGCGCCCGAATGTGAACCGTGCCGCGCCATGACGCTGGCCTTGCTGACCTGTCTTGTCGTCGGCGCCGTGGCCGGATTGCTGGCCGGGTTGCTCGGCGTCGGCGGCGGTCTGGTGATCGTGCCTGCCCTGGTGTGGCTGCTGCCGCCGCTGGGGCTCGATCCCGCCTTCACCATGCACGTCGCCCTCGCCACCGCGCTGGCCAGCATCCTGTTCACCTCGCTGTCGTCGACGCGAGCGCATTGGCAACGGCACGCCGTCGGCTGGCGCGAGGTGGGCTGGCTGGCGCCCGGCCTGCTGCTTGGCGCCTTTGCCGGCGCCGTGTTCGCGGCGGGTCTGAGTAGCGACACCTTGCGCCTGGTGGTCGCAGGTTTCTGCCTGTTCGCGGCCTGGCAACTCGCCTACGGCCGGGTGCGCGCGGTCAAGGGCGACCACGCGCGACCGAATGGGCCCGGCCTCAGCGCCAGCGGCGTCGGCATCGGCGCGCTGTCGGCGGTGGTCGGCATCGGCGGCGGCTCGATGACCGTGCCCTTGCTGGTCTGGCATGGCGTGGTGCCGGTGCGCGCGGTCGCCACCTCGGCGGCCTGCGGCTTCGTTATCGCCGTGGCCGGCGCCTTGGGCTGGATCGTCGCCGGCCACCACGCGCCGCCCGACTTCACTGGCATGCTCGGCTACGTGTGGTGGCCGGGTGCCCTGGCCCTGGGCGCCACCAGCGTACTGCTGGCGCCGCTCGGCGCGCGACTGGCGCACGCCCTGCCGGCCATAACGCTGCGGCGCGTGTTTGCGGGATTTCTGTTGCTGGTGGCGCTGGCATTGGCGGCGCCGGTAATCGTCGCCGGCGTGTAGGGATGCCGTGCTGAGTGCGACACCTGTCGCCCACAAGGTGGGCTCCTACAGAGCGGCGGCAGTGTAGGAGCCCACCCTGTGGGCGACCAGGCTCACATTCCCCTCGCGCAGCCCCGCCAGGCGCAGCGCACCCGGAATGCTCGGCCGCGGTCCGCCGTCATCGGTGAAGGGCCCCCGGGTGTTGTTCCGGGGGCCCGGTGCGAACTCGGGTCAAGCCTCGTCGTTCGTGTCCGGCTCGTCGCATTCCTGGTTGCGGAATGGTCCGCCCTTGCGGACGAAGCGGTCGATGTCGTCGACCACGCGCAGGCCGTCGATCCCGGTGGCATGGTGCTGCCAGCCAAACAGACCGAGGACCTTGTAGGCCTCCAGAACCGCCAGTCCCTCGAAGGATTCCTCGCGGAAACCGGCCAGGCCGCTGGCGTCGAAGGACATGCTCGCGAGAAAGTCGGCCCGCGCCGCTGGGTCGAGGGCGTCGAGCGGGGAATCTTTGCCGAGGTGGGCGGCGAGGTGCGCCTGAAGCTCGGCTTCGTTCCGGATCGGCGCGATATGCCGCAGCAGGCGTCCCGCGACTGCTGCCTCCTCGGGGCTGTCGAATCGTGCCGCCGCGCCCTCGCGGATCGCCCGGTCGACCTCGTCGGCAACCCGCAATCCCGGGACCTCGGTCACGAAATCCTGCCACCCGAACAGGCCGAGGATCCGGAAGGCGTCCAGCGCCCTCATTCCGCCGAAAACGTCGTAGCGGAGGCTGCCCAGCGCAGACGGGCCGAACGAAAGCCCCTCGATGAACGCCGTTCGGTCTTCGCGCTCGAAGGCATCGAGAGGCGAACCCTGGCCGAGGTGGATGTCGAGATGGGCGGCGAGCTCGGCCTCGTTGCGGATCGGGGCGAGGAGTCCGGTGAGCTGGGCGGCCATGATCGCCTCGTCCGGGATCTCCCGGGACGTGCCATCACCGAATACGGGGGAGGCACTGCCGAATGCCAGTGCGAGAACCAGCACGAAACGCTTCATACTTTCGTCTCCTTCGATTCCGTGTATGTGTCGATCTCCGCCCATCCGAGGCATCGCGATCGCCTATGCGTCGCATGGGGCAGCGCACGCATCGTATCCCCCGCCACCTCGCCGCTGTCAAGACGTCGGTCCGACAACGCTGCGCCTGGCTTGCCGCACCGGCCCGTGGACTTGCTTTCCATGCGCTGGGACCTCTGAAGCAGTCTTGCTTCGTCGCTCCAGCCCTTCGACAGGCTCAGGGCCAGCCCCGGACTTGATCCGGGGGCAGGCCGCGCTACGCGCGAGCTGGAGCCCGGTGTCTTCAAGGCGCTGGGTCCCAGCTTTCGCTGGGACCACCACTTGCTCATGTCTGCGCAATGTAGGCGCCATTCGGCGCTACCCCGTATTCTGCACGCCCGCCGAAATGCCGTTCACGCTGCTCACCAGGGCCGAGAAGCTGGCGTCCTCGGGGCGGCCGGCTTCGCGCCAGCGTTTCAGGAGGTCAACCTGGACCAGGCTGATCGGATCGACGTAGGGGTTGCGCAGGCGGATCGACAGACGCAGGCGCCAGTCGTGGCTGAGCGGCTCGTCCTCGTCCATGAGTTTCAGGATCAGCGCCTCGGTGCGCTCGAACTCCTCGACCAGCCTGGGGAAATAGCGCGCATGCAGGTCGGCACCGGCGAGCTGGGAATAACGTTCGTGAATGCCCAGGTCGGACTTGGCCAGCACCATTTCGATGTCTTCCAGCAGGGTGGTGAAGAACAGCCAGTCACGCGCCATCTCGGCCACCACCTCGAAGCCGTGCGCGTCGATGCCGGCCTGCAGGCCGCTGCCGGCGCCGTACCAGGCGGTGAGACCGGCGCGGGTCTGCGACCAGGCGAACACCCAGGGGATGGCGCGCAGGTCGGCCACCGAACTCTGGCCCTTGCGGCTCGGCGGGCGCGAGCCGATGCGCATGCGCTCGATCACGTCGATGGGCGTGGCGGCGCGGAAATAGGTGTAGAAGTCGGGGTCCTCGTGCACCAGTTGTCGATAGGCCTCGCGACTGGCGCGCACGATGGTGTCCATGACGGTGCGCCAGCCGGACTCGCGCGGCTCGGGCGGACGCGGCCTGAGCGTGGCGCGCAGCACGGCACCGGTGGCCTGCTCGAGGTTGCGCAGGGCGAGCGCGCGGATGCCGTACTTGCGGTGGATGACTTCGCCCTGTTCGGTGACCCGCAGGTAGCCGTCCACCGAACCGCGCGGTGCGGCGATGACGGCGCGCTCGGTCTTGCCGCCGCCGCGGCTGGCCGAGCCGCCGCGGCCGTGGAAGAAGACGATGCGCACGCCTGCGGCTCGTGCCAGTTCGTGCAGTTCCACCTGGGCGCGCTGCAGCGCCCAGCGCGCGGCGAGGACACCGCCGTCCTTGGCCGAGTCGGAATAGCCGAGCATGACGAACTGGCGGCCGCCGCGCGCATCGAGGTGGGCGCGGTATTGCGGATGGGCGAACAGCGCGCCGAGGATCTCGCTCCCGGCGGCGAGGTCGTCGACCGTCTCCAGCAGCGGTGCCACGTCCAGCGGTACCGCAGCGTTCTCGACCAGACCGGCGATGCGCGCCAGCGCCAGCACCGCCAGCACGTCGGAAGCCTGCCGGGTCATGCTGATCACGTACAGGCCGATGGCCTTGTCGCCGTAGCGGCGGCGACCTTCGCGGATGCCGTGGAAGACGTCCAACGTACTCCGGCTGTCGGCATCGCCGGCGCCGGCGGGCGTCGCTTCTCCTGACAGCAGCGTGCCAAGACGCGCGCGCCGCTCATCCTCGCTGCGCGTGGCCCAGTCGCCGTCGCCGATGCAGCGCCCTAGCACCGTCTCGTGCACACCGGCTTCCTGGCGCACATCGACGCTGGCCAGGTGGAAACCGAAGGTCTCCACCCGCCGCTGCACACGCTTCAGCGCGAACCAGCCGGCATGGCGGCCGCGGTGATCGCGCAGGCTGTCGCCGATCAGCCTGAGGTCGTCGAGCAACACCTGCGCCGTAGGGTATCCATCCACCTTGTCTTCCAGCGTGACCTGAAGCCTGCTCACCATGAGCGTGAGCAGGCAGCGGTAGGGCATGTCGCGATGGCGCGGCTTGAGCGCCTGGGCGGCGACCGGGAAGCGGCGTCGGTATTCCTCCAGTCGGGCCAGCACCGCGCCGCTGAATTCGGCACGCTCTTCGGACTGGCTGAGCAGGCGCGCCAGGTGGCGCAGGTCGTCGAGGTAGTTGCCGAGCAGAAGGCGTCGCTGCAGGGCCAGCGTGTCGGCCAGCGTGCCGGCATCGACATTGGGATTGCCGTCCATGTCGCCGCCCACCCAGGAAGCGAAGCGCAGCAGCGGCGGCGCGTCGTGCTGTCCGTACACGGCGCCGAGCGCATCTTCGAGGACCTCGTAGAACACCGGTACGGTGCGATACAGCGTATCGACCAGATAGAAGCTGACGTGTTCGAGCTCCTCGGCGACGCTCGGGCGCACCGCCGAGACATCCGCGGTCTGCCATCCGGAAGTCAGCGCCGTCAGCATGCGCGCCTCGTCGGCGGCGCGCTCGCCGGGGGTGCGGGTGTTGTCGAGATCGGCGATCAGGCGGCGCACGATCTCGCGCTCCTTCTCCAGCAGCGTGCGCCGCACCGCTTCGGTCGGATGCGCGGTGAACACCGGCTCCACCGCCAATCGCGGCAGCAGTGTGGCGACTTCCTGGTAGCCGACCCCTGCGTCCTTCAGGGTCTTGAGCGCATGGTGCAGACCACCGGGCTGCGGCGCGGCGCCGGCGCGCTGGTAGTCGCGACGGCGGCGGATGCGATGCACGCGTTCGGCCAGATTGACCGCCCCGAAATACGTGGAGAACGCGCGCACCAGCCGTTCGGCTTCATCAAGCGGCTGGTCGGCCAGTTCGGCGGCCAGCTCGTCGAGCGGCAGGTCTTCCTCGCGGCGGCGGATGGCCGCGGTGCGGGTGCGTTCGACATGGGCCAGAAAATCCGCGCCGACCTGGTCGATGAGGACCTGCCCAACCAGCTCGCCCAAACGTCGCACATCCTCGCGCAGCGGGTCGTCGGTGGGCGGCAGTTCGATGGCTCGCAGCTTGCGCATGGCGGACGGTCGTGGGCCTCGGCGGTTCAGCTTACGCCGGATTTGCTGCGTCGCAACACCCGTGTTGCGCCAAGGCGCGTCCGCACGGGCGGCAGCGGAGCGAAATCGAACGCGTCGGTCTGGAAGGACTTCGACGCGGAGGCAAGCGCGCGGCCTGCCCGGGGGCGTCAGCCGGCCGCCAGGCGCAGATCGTTGAGCTCCTTGAGGAGCCGCGGCAGTTGCGCGACGGCGGTCAGGCGCTGGTCGTGATCGAGCAGTTCCGTGTTCTCGATACCCACGTCCTCGAGCTGCTCCTGCGACACCAGGCTGAGGCGCATGATCCACTCCAGGTGCTCGGCGATGTCGGGATGCGCGTCGATGAAGTCGTCCCATGCGTCCTGGCGCAGCGTCATGCCGTGCATGAAGCCGGTCGCCCAGACGGCGCATAGCGGATAGCCTTCGGGTACCGTCTGAAACGGATCCAGGATGGCATCGGCACCGCCCTCCACCTGCGGCCAGGCCATCAGCGGGATCGCATCGGCGAATTGCTCCACCTCGTCGAGATCGATGTCGAGGCGACCGACGATATGGTTCCACAGCGACTGGATCAGGGAGATCGTCTCCACGGCCTGCTCGGCGCTGTCCCACTGCGGCATGCTGCCGTCGAAGATTTCCGGCAGGTATTCACTCGGCAGCACCGGCGCAGGGCCGACGATGAGCGCGGAGAGGAACCCGTCCAGGGCTTCGATATCCATGACGTTGTCGCCGAGATCCTCGCGCATCAGCAGCGACTGGAGGCGATCGATCTGGTCGTCGGTGAGTGTGTCGGGGGCGTACAGGTTGCTCATGTCGGAGTCGTTTCGGTGGGGCGCACGGGATGCTGATTCGAACAGGGACAAAGCCGCGCGGCGCAAGCTCAGTAGGCGAACTGGTGAAACAGCGGATCCACCGAACCCTGCCACTCGCCGTGGAACAGTTCCAGCTTGCGTTCGGCGGGCGACTGGCCGGCGGCGAGAAATTCGAGCAGCGGTTCGAGGAAGTGGGTTTCGTCGGAGCCGTTGCTGTTGAGACGTGCACGCCGGCGCAGACCGTCGGCGGCAATCCTCAGGGTTTCCCAGGCCAGCACGCGCACGTTGCTGTCGCGGAAACGGGTCTTGAAGCCGGTCCGCGGCACCTCGCTGCGCAGTGCCTCGCGCTCCGCCAGCGTCCAGTCCTTGACCAGGTCCCAGGCGGCGTCCAGCGAAGTTCCGTCATACAGCAGGCCCACCCACAGCGCGGGCAGGGCGCAGATGCGATTCCACGGGCCGCCGTCGGCGCCGCGCATCTCCAGGAACTGCTTGAGCCGCACTTCCGGAAACGCCGTGGTCATGTGGTCCTGGAAGTCCTTGAGCGTGGGGCGCTCGCCGGGCAGGGCCGGCAGGCGACCTTCGAGGAAGTCGCGGAAACTCTGCCCGGCGCAGTCGATGTAACGGCCGTCGCGGTAGACGAAGTACATCGGCACGTCGAGCAGATAGTCGACGTAGCGCTCGAAGCCGAAGCCGTCCTCGAACACGAAGTCGAGCAGCCCGGTGCGGTCGGGATCGGTGTCGCTCCACACGTGACTGCGATAGCTGAGGTAACCATTGGGCTCGCCGTCGGTGAACGGCGAGTCGGCGAACAGTGCGGTGGCGATCGGCTGCAGGGCCAGGCCGACGCGGAACTTGCGCGCCATGTCGGCCTCGTCGGAGAAATCGAGATTGGTCTGGATGGTGCAGGTGCGGGTCATCATGTCGAGACCCAACGAACCGACACGCGGCATGTAGGCACGCATGATGGAGTAACGGGCCTTGGGCATCCAAGGCATGTCCTCGCGTCGCCACTTGGGCTGGAAACCCATGCCAAGGAAGCCGACCCGCAGCGGATCGGCCACCGCCTTGACCTCGCGCAGGTGGCTTTCCACCTCGCAGCACGTCTGGTGCAGGGTCTCCACGGTCGCGCCGGACAGCTCGAACTGACCGGCCGGCTCCAGCGTGATCGAGCCGCCGTTGGGCTTGCTCAGCGCGATCGGCAGATCATCCTCGCGCACCAGCGTCCAGTCGAACTGCGCGGCCATGCCTTCGAGGATGGCGCGGATACCGCGCTCGCCCTCGTAGGGCAGCGGCTTCAGCGTGTCCCAGTCGAAGCCGAACTTCTCGTGCTCGGTACCGATGCGCCAGCGCGCGCGCGGCTTGCAGCCGGCGATCATGTACTCGACGAGCTGGCGCCGGCTCTCGATCAGCGGGGAGGGTGCGTCGGCCAAGCGGAGCTCCGGCAGGGCGGTGGGGAAGGCGCAGCATGGGGGCAGACCCGACGCTTGCCAAGGGGTAGTCTGCACCGCAGATGCTTCGACTCGCCGTCATCCTCTTTCTTGCCGTGCTGCTGCTTGACGGCATCGCGCAGGCGCGCGTGCTGGAACGTGGCAACGGCCCGGAACCGCAGACACTCGACGCCCACCTGGCACAGGACCTCGCCAGCATGCACATCCTGCGCGACCTCTACGAGGGCCTGGTGGCCGAGGACGCCGCCGGCCGCATCGTGCCGGGCGTGGCCGAACGCTGGAGCAGCAGCGCAGACGGCCGCCTCTGGACCTTTCACCTGCGCGACGACGCGCGCGACTGCGCGGGTCGCGTGGTGGACGCCGGGCGCTTCCATGCCGCATTCACGCGCGCGCAGGATCCGGCTACCGGCGCGCCGCTGGCCGCCGCGCTGGCCGCCATCGACAGGGTTGAAGCGGTCGATGCGCGGACGTTGCGCATTGTCCTGTCGGAGCCGGTGCCGCTGCTGCCACGTCTTGTGTTGCCGATCGCCTATCCGCTCGACATCGAGGCCGCCCTGCAACTCGGCGAGCGCCATGTGCGGGCCGGCCACCTGGTCGGCAACGGCGCCTACTGCCTGGTCGAGGCGGTCCCCCAGTCGCATGTACTGGTGGAGAAGAATCCGCATTATCACGGCGCCGAACAGGTTGCCATCGAGCGCGTGCGCTTTCATGCCACCGAGGACGCGGTGACCGAGATGCGCCGCTTCCAGGCCGGCGAACTGCACCTGACCGAAACCGTGCCGCAGCAACCGCTGGAGCATCTGCGCCGCCGCCATGGCGACAGCTTCCGTCTGCACGACACGCTGGGTGTGTTCTATCTCGGCTACAACCACACCCGCCCGCCCTTTGCCGGCAGCGTGGCGCTGCGCGAAGCCCTGTCGGCGGCCATCGACCGGGACCTGCTGACCGCGAAGATCACCGCCATGGGCGAGCGTCCAGCCTACGCGCTGGTGCCGCCCGGCGTCGGCGATCACACCCCGCAGACACTTGACTGGGCGAACTGGCCGCGCGAGGAGCGCGTCCTGCTCGCGCAGCGACGCTACAGCGAAGCCGGCTACAGCCGCCAGCGACCGCTCGACATCGAGCTGCGCTACAACACCTCGCTGGTACATCGGCGCACCGCGTTGGCGGTGGCGGCGATGTGGCGCGAGGTGCTCGGCGTCAACACCCGCCTGATCAACGAGGAGTGGCGGGTGTTCGTGATGACCCGCCGCCAGCGCGTCATCACCCAGGTGTTCCGCGGCGGCTGGTTCGCCGACGTCGACGATGCCCTCGACTTCCTCGGCCGCTATGCCGGCGAGCAGCCGCTCAACACCATAGGTTACGCCGACGCCGAGTACGACCGGCTGATCGCCGCGGCCAGCGGCGCGTATGGCCCGGCACGGAGGGCGCTGCTGGAACAGGCCGAACGGCGCCTGATGGATGCGCATGCCCTGATCCCGCTGTACGTCTACACCTCGAAACGCCTGGTGCACGGCGATCTCGGTGGCTTCGAGGACAACGTGCTGGACCGGCATCCGAGTCGGTTCCTGTATTGGCGGGGGGGCGTTCACGAGTGAACTCGCTCGGTGCGCCTGCGGCGCGGATGGTTGTGTCGTCCATGACTTGGGTTCCGTCCGGCGGCCGGGTCACTTCTCTTTGCGCGTCCAAGAGAAAGTAACCAAAGAGAAGGACGCCCCAGTGGCGCGCTTCCTGCACATCCTGTGCA
>DAOMOD010000035.1:17316-25598 GCA_035444205.1 Lysobacteraceae bacterium | reverse complement strand
GCCAGCGCCTGCGCCAGCAGTTGCACGGTCGAGGTCTTGCCGTTGGTACCGGTGACGCCGATCACGCACAGAGCGGCCGAGGGGCAGCCATGCAGGCGGTCGCCGATGGTGCCGAGGCGCTGGCGCAGTCCCGGCACGGCGAGCATGCGCGCCGGCAGCCCGCCGTCACGGCCTTCGGGATCGGCGAGCACCAGGCACGCACCGGCCGCGAGTGCCGCCTGCGCATGGTCGAGACCGTGCGCGCGAAGCCCGGGCAGGGCCACGAACACGTCGCCGGGTGCCACCTGACGGCTGTCCAGCGTCATGTCCGCCACTTCGATGTCGTGTGCCGCCGGCACGTCGGCGATGCCATGCAGCAGTTCGGACAGGCGCATGCTCACAGGAGTCCCTCCTGCGGCGCCTCGGCCACGGTTTCGGCCATGTCGCCATAGTCTTCGACGCCACCACCGGCAGGCAGCAGCGGTGCGGCCGCGTACCAGGTGCGCACATCGTCCGGCGGTACATCGAGCAGACGCAGTGCGCCGTCCATGATGCGGCTGAAGGCGGGTGCCGCGACCAGACCGGCGTAGTAATGCTCGCCGGCCGGATCATGCAGCACCACTACCGCCACCATGCGCGGGCGCGAAGCCGGCACCATGCCGGCAAAGACGCTGATGTAGCGGCTCTGATAGCCGCCGGCCACAGCGCGCCGCGAGGTGCCGGTCTTGCCCGCCACGCGATAGTTGGGGATGGCGGCAAGCTGGGCCGTGCCGTCGCTGCCGACGACCGATTCCAGCATGCCGACCACGCGCGCGGCGAGCTGCGGGTCGATGACCGCGGTTTCCGGGTTGAGCCCGCCGCGGACGAAGGTGGGCGCACGCAGGCCCGCCGTTGCCGAGCGCGGCATAGGCCTGCGCCACCTGCAACGGGGTCGCCGACAAACCATAGCCGTAGGACAACGTGGCCTTCTCCAGCACCCCCCAGCTCCGCGGCGGGGGCAGGATGCCGGCCGATTCGCCGGGGAAACTGCTACCGGTGACCTCGCCGAAGCCGAAGCGGCGGAAGGTATCGTGCAGGTGTTCGTTGGGCAGCGCCATGGCGATGCGCACCGCGGCCACGTTGCTCGACTTGGTGAGCAGGCGGGTGATGTCGACGGCGCCGAAGTCGCGCACATCGCGTACGACATGCCGCGCCACCTGCAGGCGCCCGGGCGTGGTGTCGATCACCGATTCCGGGTGGAACTGCCCGCTCTCCAGTCCGGCGATGACAGTGAACGGCTTGATCACCGAGCCCGGCTCCAGCACATCGGTGACGGCACGGTTGCGCCTGGCTGCGGGGTCGCCGTTGCCGCGACTGTTGGGGTTGTAGCTCGGCGTATTGACCATGGCGAGGATCTCGCCGCTGGCCACGTCCAGTACCACCACCGAGCCGGAGGCAGCCTGGTGCTCCAGCACCGCCGCGCTCAGTTCGCGGTAGGCAAGGTACTGGATGCGCCGGTCGATGGTCAGGGCCAGATCGCGGCCGGGTTGCGGGGCGCGCACCAGTTCGACGTTCTCGACCACACGACCGAGACGATCGCGGATCACCCGCTGGCTGCCGGGCTTGCCGGCCAGCCATGCGTCGAAGGCAAGTTCGAGGCCTTCCTGGCCGCGATCGTCGATGTTGGTGAAACCGATGACGTGTGCCATCACCTCACCGCCGGGATAGAAACGGCGGAACTCGCGCTGGCTGTTCACGCCCGGCACGCCGAGATCGAGGATGGACTGCGCGGCGTCGGGCCCAAGGTGGCGGCGCAGGTAGACGAATTCGCGATCGGCGCGCTGGGCCAATCGCTGCTCCAGCACGTCATCGGGCATGCCCAGGGCGGCGGCCAGTTCGGGCAGGCGGTCGCGATGGGACAGGAGCACGCGCGGATTAGCCCAGATCGACTCCACCGGCGTGGACACCGCCAGTGGTTCGCCATGGCGATCGGTGATCATGCCGCGTGAGGTCGGAATGGCGATCTCGCGCAGAAAGCGCGCGTCGCCCTGGTGCTGGTAGAAATCCTTGCGCAGCACCTGCAGGTCGAAGGCACGTACAAGGAGCCCGGTGGCGGCCACGGCGAGCACCATCAACACCGCGTACAGTCGCGCGCGGATGTTGGGCGGGCGCGGACGCGGCTTCATCGCCGGATCACCACGGTGGCGGCGGGATCCGCAGGCCGCATGCCGAGTCGGCTGCGCGCGATCTGCTCGACGCGGTTGGTTTCCGCCCAGGTCGCCTGTTCAAGCTGCAAGCGGCCGAATTCGACGTTGAGTTCGTCGCGCTCATGCTCCAATGCACGCAGGTCGATGAACAGCGCACGGCTCTGGTGGCGCGCGTAGACCACCGCCACGGCGCTTGCCACCACCGCCGCCAGCAACAGCGCCACGCCTGTCGCGCGCAGGCTCATGGCAGTCGCTCCGCCACGCGCAGTACCGCACTGCGGGCGCGCGGGTTGGCCTCGATCTCGGCGGCACCGGGCTTGATCGCACGACTCAGGGTGCGCAGCTCGGCCGGCGCCTGCGCGGGCTCGGGCCGGCCCCGCCGTGGCGTCGCCGCGTGACCCCCGCGCTTGTGCATGAACTGCTTGACACGCCGGTCTTCCAGCGAATGGAAGCTGATCACCACCAGCCGTCCGCCCGGCTTGAGCCTGGATACGGCGGCGTCGAGTCCGTGGTCGAGATCCTCCAGTTCGCGGTTGATGAAGATTCGCAGCGCCTGGAAGCTGCGCGTAGCCGGATGCTTGCCCGCCTCGCGGCGGCCGATGCAGCGCTCGATCAGCGTCGCCAGGGCAGCCGTGCGCGTCAGCGGTGCCGTGCGCCGCTGTTCAACGATGGCCCTGGCAATCTTTCGGCTCATCCGCTCCTCGCCGTACTCCCACAACACGCGGGCGATCTCGCCCTCTTCCGCCCTTGCCAGCCATGCCGCCACGGATTCCCCCTGAGCGGGGTCCATGCGCATGTCCAGCGGCCCGTCCACCATGAAACTGAAACCGCGTTCGGCGCAGTCGAGCTGCGGCGAGGACACGCCCAGATCGAGCAATATCCCGTCGAGCCCCTGCGCCGTGTCGTCCCAAACCGCCATGTCCGCAAAACTGCCCTGGCGGATCCGCACCCGCGGATCGCCCCCAAAACCCTCGCGTGCCCACACCACCGCCTCCGGATCCTTGTCCATCAGCAACAACCCCCCGGCCGGCCCCAGCCGGTCGAGGATCGCGCGGGCATGCCCGCCGCGGCCGAAGGTGCCGTCGAGGTAGACGCCGTCGGCGCGAATGGCAAGCGCCGTGACGGCCTCCGCCAGCATCACCGGCCGGTGCGTTGTCGTATTCACCCGCTGGCCTGCCCTACCTCCATCAGAATCTGAGTTTCAGCATGTCGTCGGTGAGCTGCGCCTCGGCGATCGGCGCACCGATCTGCAGGCGATGCGCTTCCTCGCTCCACAGCTCGAACTTCGCGCCCAGGCCGATCAGCACTGCACGCTTCTCCAGTCCGCAGATCTGCCTGGCGCTGGCCGGCAGCAGGATGCGGAAGCTGGCGTCGGGCTCGACATGACTGGCGGCACCGACCAGCTTGCGCTGCAGCAGGCGGTGCCCGGGCTGGAAACTGGGCAGACCGTTGACCTGGTCGCGCACACGTTCCCACTCGCCCTCCGGGAACAGCCACAGGCAGCCGGCATCGAACGGGTTGTAGGCGACCACCAGCCGATTGCGGCAGATCGCCGTGATCTGCTCGCGATAGGCCGACGGAATGGCCATGCGGCCCTTCTCGTCGAGGCTGACAATGGATTCGCCCTGGAACATGACCCCGCACCGTTACCCACTTATTCCCACAAATTCCCACCAGAGCCCACCTTATGCTCGACCCCGGGGGCTGTCAAGGCGCTTTTGCAGGCAAAACGGGAGCTTGCGAGCATCGATTGCCTCGCTTCCGAGGAGCCCCTACACTGCGCCTCCCCTGTCGGGTGCCCCGCACCTCGACCCCACCATGCGCAGGCAACCGCCTCGCGTTCGGCCGGGTCGTGGGGCGGGGTGAAACGGGAAGCCGGTGACGTCGTTCGCGACCATGCCGGCGCTGCCCCCGCAACGGTAGGCAAGGTAGACCGGTCACGAAGCCACTGCGTCCAAGGACGTGGGAAGGCGACCGGAAGCGGCATCGAGCGAAGGTGCCCCTTGCAAGCCCGGAGACCGGCCCGACAGGCCACCTGCATGATGCGTCGCGGTTCCGGTGCGGCGCGTGATGCGGGAACGCGGCACGTTGCGGTGGGCGACGGCGGGCCGGAACGGGCACGACCGCCATCGTCGTCTCCCTTGCCTTCCCTCCTCCCTCCACCGTGTGCCTTCCAATTGCACGCGGGTGTGCGTTCTCCGAGGGAGTCCCATGAAATCCATTGCATCCATTGTCTTCGGCCTGGTCCTGGCAGCGTCCGCGCACGCCCAGGTCGCACTTCAACCTCTGACCGTCTCCACCGCTGCGCGCGAGGCCGAACCGGCCGACGCCGCGCTGGCCAGCGTGAGCGTGATCGACCGCGATGCCATCGAGCGCAGCGTGGCGCCGGACCTTGTCGAACTGCTGCGCCTGCAAGCCGGCGTCGAACTGGCGCGCACCGGACCGGCCGGCAGCCAGACCAGCCTGTTTCTGCGCGGCGGCAATTTCAATCACGTACTGGTGCTGGTCGACGGCATTCGCGTGTCCAACGTCAATACCGGCGCCGCCGCCTGGGAGAACCTGCCGCTGGCGCAGATCGAGCGCATCGAGATCGTGCGTGGCCCGCGCGCGGCACTGTATGGTTCGGACGCCATCGGTGGCGTCGTGCAGATCTTTACCCGGCGCCTGCATGCCCCCCATGTGCGGGTGCAGAGCGGTCGCTACGACAGCCATGCGCTGGAAGCGGGCATGGCTGCCGGTGGCGATCTGGGCGGCATCAGCGTAGTGGCGGCACGCCGCCAGAGCCGCGGCTTTTCGGCGCAGAACGAGCGCGGCTTCGCCTTCGACCCCGACCGCGACGGCTACCGCAACGACAGCATGGGTGTGCGCGCCGACGCTGTCCTCGGCAGCCAGCGGATCGATGCCGGTCTGCTGGCGGTGGATGCCGAGGTGGAGTTTGACCAGGGCGAGAGCAGCGCACGCACCAGAAGCGGCCACCTCGGCCTTCAGGGCGCGTTGGGCGAGCATTGGGATCACCACCTGAAACTGGACCATGCGCGCGAGAATCTGGCGACGCCTACCTTCTTCAACGCCTTTCGCTCACGCCGCCACGGACTCGACTGGTTGCATGGCCTGCACCTGGCGCCCGGCCAGCGCGTGCAGTTCGGTGTCGCCTGGCAACAGGAACGCGGTGCCAGCCTCGACACCTTCGGCGATACCACGCGATACGGTGCGCGCCGCCGCAACAGCGCCGTGTTCCCGCGCTGGCGCGGCGAGTTCGGCGGCCACCGCCTCGAGGTGGCCGGGCGCCACGACGACAACAGCGTGTTCGGTGGCGCCAGCACGGCGCAGGCTGCGTGGGGCTGGCAGGTCACGCCGCACTGGCGCCTGTTGGCGAACTTCGGCCAGGGCTTCCGCGCCCCCAATCTCAACGAGCAGTTTTCGCCGGGATTCTCCGGCCTGTTCGCCGGCAACCCCGATCTCGAACCCGAGCGCTCGCGCAACTTCGAGCTCGGTGCCGCATTTCGTCCTGGCGACGGCCACGAGGCGAGGCTGCATCTGTACCGCAACCTGGTGCGCGACCTGATCAGCTTTTCCGGTGGCGACGTTTTCCGTGCCGAGAACATCGCCCGCGCCCGCCTGGAGGGCGTGGAGTTCAGCCATGAACTGGCTCTGGACTCCTGGCGCGTGCGCACCCAGGCGACCTGGCAGAACGCCCGCGATGACGACAGCGGCACGCCCTTGCGACGTCGCGCGCGACGCCATGGCTCGCTCCTGGCCGAAACCACCGCCATGCCGGTCGACCTGGGCGTCGAGGTGTTCGCCAGCGGCGCGCGACCGGACATTGCGCAGACGCTACCCGGCTACGCATTGCTCAATCTGAGAGCGCGTTGGGTGCCCAGCCGTCCGTGGACGCTGGCCGCGCGCATGGAGAATGTTCTGGACCGCGACTATGAACATGCCGTCGGCTTCAATACGCCCGGCCGCTCGCTGTGGCTGAGCCTGACCTGGCAGGGCGACAAGTGACGCCGGACGCAGTTCGCATCGACTCGGCGCGGCAGGTCCGGAACCCAAGGTGTAACGAATGGGAAACTGCGCGATTGTGCATGCGGTTTTGTGGCTAGAATGGCTTTCGAACCCTGCAATGGGACTGAACGATCATGCATCGGCCGCAACCGGGCAGTTCGGCAACAGGCGCCGGCGAGGAAGCGATTCCCCGCCTGGCCGACGCGCGCCTGCCACCGCGGGTGCGCTCCCTGCTCGAAGGCATGCTCGACTTCGCCGCCGACGAGCTGGAGCGCAGCCTGGTCCAGGCGGTCAACGAGTTCGAGCAGCAGCTGTTCAAGCTGGCCGACCAGCCGCGCAACAGCGACGGCCAGCAGAGCTGCTTCGAGACGCTGCGCGAGGTCAAGCGCGGGCGCTCGGATATCGTGCCTCGCTTCATGATGCGCCTCGAAGGCGCGCTCTCCACCTTGCGCACGCCGAAAAAGCGATCGCGAGCGCAGGACTCGCCGGGAGACCTTGAACTCAGCCTGGTCGACGACACCGATCTCGAGGTGGACAGCGTCATCCGCGAGATCTCGGCACGTGCCGAGGTACGCAACAGCCTGGCGCTGTATCTGATGGGACAGCGATTCGGCGTGCTGGCCGGCGCTCCGGCATTCGAACCGGAGGCCATTCCCATCGGCCCCAGGGGGCTGTGCGATTCGATGCGCGAGGCCTGTGCCTGCCTCGACATTCCGGCGGAACACCGCGTACTGCTGCTGCGTCAGTTCGATCGCCAGGTGATGACGCCGATCGGCCCGTTTTTCGAAGCGCTCAACAACTATCTGGTGCAGCAGCGGGTGCTGCCCAACCTGCATTTCGTGCCGGTACGGGTCAAGCCGCGCGCCATGGACGAAGGTCCCGAGGCCGCGGCGAAGAAATCGCGGCGGATGCCGCTTGATGCGGTGCCGCCGCCGGCGCATGCCGCGGGTTCTGGCGCACGTGCCGATGCGCGCGCCGTGATCGGCGGACGTTCCCCGCAGGCCGGTACGGTACGCGCACCCGGGGGTCACCGCGGTACCGGCGGTGTACGACCTGCACCGGCGCACCCCTACAAACCGCATTGGCCCGGCGTGCCGGTGCACCAGGCGACCGCTGCAACCGACGAGGACCCGCGCGACATCGAACTGTTCCAGACCATGCGTGAACTGATGGCCGGGCGGCGCTCGGTGCTCGGCAAGTTCGGCAAGGAGGCCGGCGACCGCTATACGGTGTCGACCGAAGACGTCTCCTCGGTACTCGGCGCGCTTCAGCACAGACCGGTTCCTGCGGTGGTGGTCGGCGGCAAGGTCCAACCGCGTACGGTGACGGCGCTCAAACAGGACCTGATGGCTCAGCTCAGGCGGGTCACGCCCGAGGGCAGATTGCCCGCCCTGACCGACGAGGACTCCGACACCATCGACCTGGTCGGCATGCTGTTCGACTACATCGTGCGCGACCTCAAGCCGACTGGTGTCGCCCAGTCCCTCCTCGCCAAACTGCAGGCACCGGTGCTGCGCACGGCCCTGCACGACCGCGCATTCTTCACCCGGCGCAGTCACCCGGCGCGGCTGCTGCTCAACAGCATCGCCGAGACCGGCATGTACTGGCTGGACGACGACGAGGCCGACCGCGGGCTGGTCGAAAAGATGCAGATGCTGGTCGACCGCGTGACCAGCGACTTCGATGGCGACGTCGGACTTTTCGACACGCTGCTGGCCGACCTGAGTCGCCACATGCAGACCCTGGCGCGCAAGGCCGAAGTGGCCGAGCGCCGCCATGTCGACGCAGCGCGCGGACGCGAGCGTCTGGAGCTCGCTCGCGTGCACGCCGGCGAAGAGGTAGCCAAGCGCCTGGCCGACAGGCGTGTACCCAAGCTGCTGGCGCAGCTCCTGGAGCAGACCTGGACCGATGTGCTGGCCCTGACCGAGCTGCGCCAGGGCGTGGACAGCGTGCTGTACCGCAAGCGCCTTGAAGTCGCCGAGCGCCTGGTCGATGCCTTCAGCGGGCGCACCGCTGGTGCCAGCAAGAAGACGTCGGCGGCCGCGGCGGACAGCCTGCGCGGCGAAGTGGAAACCGGACTGGCCCAGGTCGGCCATCACAGCAGCGACATCC
>DAOMOD010000035.1:0-17302 GCA_035444205.1 Lysobacteraceae bacterium | reverse complement strand
GGGCAATCTGTTCAGCAGCGACGCCGCGCCCGGCGACGACGATGAACCGGCCTCGCGCACCGAGATCGCCATGCGCCTGAAACAGCGCGCACGTCTCGGCTCCGACATTTCCGGCGACGTTTCCGCGATGGCCAAGGGCGAACTCACCGAGGCCGACAAGGCCGGCATCGAGCGTATCAAGTCGCTTCCCTTCGGCACCTGGTTCGAATTCGTCATCAATCAGCAGCGCGAACGCGTGCGCCGTCGCATGTCCTGGTTCAGCCCGGTCACCGGCCGCTGCCTGTTCGTGAACCAGCGCGGACAGCGCGTCGAGGAACGCAGCCTCACCGCCCTGTCGCGCGACATGCAGAGCGGCAACGCCATTATCGTAGAACCGGAAAGCGAAAGTCTGATCGATCGCGCCTGGCAGGCCATCGTCAGCGCGTTGCGACACTTCTCCGGCAAGCCAGCCAGCGCGCATTGAGGAACGCAGCCATGGGTGCCGAACACCGCCGAGCCCGACGCAAGCGCGCCACCGATTTCATCCAGGTGGTCGACACCATGACCGACGAGGTGGTGGGCCGGGTCGGCGACCTGTCCTCGAACGGCATGATGATGCTGGCGCCCAGACCACTGGTCGACGACGCCCTGTACCAGTTCCGATTCAACCTGCCCGACGCGCGCCACAGGACGCGTCGCATCGAAGTCGGCGCCCATGAGCTGTGGGCCACCCCGGTGGCCGGGGAGGACCAGTTCCTGTGCGGCTACCGCTTCATCGATATCTCTCCCGAGGACGAAGCGCTGCTTGCCGCCTGGGTGGACAGCCCCGAAATCGAGGGATGAGCCTGCGCGCGACGCTGCTGCTGGCGGCCGCCCTTGCCATCGCAGCCGTCACCTGGCTGCGCCCACCGGTCGAAACCACCGTGCGGGAACGTCTTTTCGTGTTCGGCAGTCTGGCCGACATCGAGGTGCGCCACGCCGACGCCCGTGCAGCGAAACTGGCCATTTCCTCGGTGGCCGCACTGTGGAGCGACTACCACCGCGACTGGCACCCCTGGCAGGACGGCGCCCTGGTGCGACTCAACGCCGACCTCGCCGCAGGACGTACCGCCCGTGACGTGCCTCCATCCCTGCTCGAACTGATCGAACTCGGCCGTCGCTTCGAGGACGAGAGCGGCGGCTTGCTCAATCCCTCCATCGGTGCGCTGGTGGCGGCATGGGGTTTCCACGGCAGCGACTACCCGGTACGCGGCATGCCGCCCGACTCGGCCGAACTCGAGCGTCTGCTGCAGCCGGCGCCGTCGATGCGCGCCCTGCACGTCGAAGGCAATCGCGTCACCGGCACCCGGCCGCTCCAACTCGACTTCTCCGCCATTGCCGAGGGCAAGGCATTGGCCGCCGCAGCCGAAGAACTGCGCAGGTACGGCATTGCGCATGCCCTGCTGGCGATGGGCGGGGACGTACTGGCCATGGGCCAGCGTGGCGACCGCCCCTGGCGGGTCGCCATCGGCGACCCCCGCGACGGCATCCTTGCCGAAGTGGAACTCGGCGATGGCGAAGCACTGTTCTCCGCCGGCGGCTACCAGCGCTACCGCGAAGATGGCGATACCCGTCTGCCGCATCTGATCGATCCGCACAGCGGCCGTCCGGCCCAGGGTGCGTTGGCCAGCACCGTGCTGCACGATGACCCGGTGCGCGCCGACGCCGCGGCCACCGCAATGGCCATCGGCGGTGCAGACCTGTTCGAGCGCCTGGTCGTCGACATGGCGGTGCCCTGTGCCCTGCTGCTCGACCACGATGGTCGGCTGCACGCCACGCCAGGCATGATCGAACGCCTGCGCATCCCGAAGGGCTCCGCCCCGGTGTACGCGCGCGGCGCGCACGGCCCCTGCCGGAGCAAGGGGGAACTGCGCGAGAATGCACCAAATCCGAAGGCATCCCCATGAGCACCGACCTCGCCCCGCTGTATGCCGATCACGTCAAGCTGCTGCAGCAGCGCACGGAAGCGCTGCTTGCCGAAACCGGCCACGACCACCTGCTGATCGCCTCGGGACGCGAGCGCTGTCTGTTCCTCGACGACCGCCCCTACCCGTTCCGCGCCAATCCGCACTTCCTGCACTGGCTGCCACTGGAATCACACAGCGACGGCTGGCTGGTGATTTCGCCGGGCAAGCGGCCCCACCTGCTCTATCACCAGCCGCAAGACTACTGGCACCTGCCGCCGAGCGATCCCGAGGGTTTCTGGGTCGAGCACTTCGACATCACCATCCTGCGCCGTCCCGAGGACGCACCCTCGGCGCTGCCTGCGACCGCGGCGCGCATGGCCGTCATCGGCGAACCGGAGTGGGCGGTCGGCGACATCGTCCCCGACAATCCGCCGCAGATCCTTCATCCGCTGCATTTCCAGCGTGCCTGGAAAAGCGCCTACGAACTGGAATGCATGCGTCGCGCCAACCGCCGCGCGGTCCGTGGCCACCTGGCCGCCGAGGGTGCGTTCCGCGCCGGCCTCAGCGAGGCCGACATCCAGCGCAGCTACCTCGCCGCCTGCCAGCATGCCGAGGACGACACGCCTTACCGCAACATCGTCGGCCTCAACGAACATGCCGCGGTACTGCACTACCAGCATCGCGATGCACATCCCCCGCGGCGGCACCGCACATTGCTGATCGATGCCGGCGCCAGCTACAACGGTTACGCCGCCGACATCACCCGCACCTTCACCTCTGGCGATGCGCTGTTCGATGCACTGATCGAAGCGGTCGATGCCGTGCAACGGGAACTGGTCGCAGGAGTGCGCCAGGGCGTCGACTACCGCGACCTGCACATCGACGCCCACCGCCGCCTGGCCGGCGTCCTGCGCGATCTTGACCTGGTTGGCATGGATCCCGACGTCATGGTCGAGACCGGAATCAGCGCGGTGTTCTTTCCGCACGGCCTCGGCCACTACATCGGACTGCAAGTGCATGACGTCGGCGGCTTCATGAAGAACGCTGCGGGCGAACTCATCGACAGGCCGGCCGATCATCCCTACCTGCGCCTGACCCGCACCCTGGAGCCCGACCAGGTGCTGACCATCGAGCCTGGGCTTTACTTCATCCCGATGCTGCTCGACGAACTGCGCCGCGGCCCCTATGCCACCGACGTCCACTGGGGCGAGATCGAACGACTGTTGCCATTCGGCGGCGTGCGCATCGAGGACGACGTGCGCGTGACCTGGAGCGAGCCGGAGAACCTGACGCGGGATGCGTTTGCGTTGGAGCAGGGCCTAGGGCTTAGGGCCTAGGGCCTAGGGTAAGAGCCGGCCAGTCCGACACGTGCTTTGCCGAAAACGCGCTGCCGATTCAGCGAACCGCATAGAGCGTGCGGAAAGGCATCGTGCTCGCAGGCTGTCCCCCCAAGGCCCTAGGCCCTAGGCCCTGAGCCCTAGGCCCTATAGGCCCTAACCCCCCGCCATCACCGCCTCGATCTCGTCCGGATCCTTCGGCACACCGTCGCTCAGCACGCGGTGGCCGTCACGGGTGACCACGACATCGTCCTCGATGCGAATGCCGATGCCGCGAAAGCGCTTGTCCACGCTCTTGTCGCCGGCACCGATGTACAGGCCGGGCTCGATGGTCATCACCATGCCCGGTTCCAGCAGGCGGAACTCGCCGTCCACCCGGTAATCGCCGACGTCGTGTACATCGAGGCCGATCCAGTGCCCGGTCTTGTGCATGAAGTAGCGCCGATAGCTCTCCTCGCGCAGGTTCTTCTCCAAGCCTCCCTTGAGGATGCCGAGGCGGATCAGCCCCGCGGTCGTGGCACGGGTGGCCGCCTGGTGCGGCGCGATCCAGCTCGCGCCGGGCCGCACCGCGGCGATGGCCGCATGTTGTGCCTTGAGCACCACCTCGTAAAGCGCACGCTGCGCGGGCGAGAAGCGACCATTGACCGGAAACGTGCGGGTGATGTCCGAGGCATAGCACTGGTGCTCGGCACCTGCGTCGATCAGCAGAAGGTCGCCGTCGGCGAGGACATCCGAGTTGTCGCGGTAGTGCAGGACACAGGCATTGACGCCGCCGCCGACGATGGATTCATAGGCCGGCACCGCGCCCTGCCTGCGAAACTCGTGCAGCAGCTCGGCTTCAACCTGATACTCGCGCATGCCCGGGCGGCAGGCACGCATGGCGCGCACGTGCGCGGCAGCGGAAATCTTCGCCGCCCTTGCCATCAGCCGCACCTCGGCGCGGCTCTTGAACAGACGCAGGTCGTGCAGCACGTGGCCAAGCGCCAGGAACTCCTGCGGCGACGATCCACCCTGGCGGGTCTGATCGCGCACACGATTGACCCAGCTCATCAGGCGCAGGTCGAACTCGCTGTCGCGACCGAAGTGGTAGTAGATCTTCTCGCGTCCCTCGAGCAGTCCGGGCAGGATCTCGTCGATGTCGTCGATGGGAAAGGCATCGTCCATGCCGAAGTCGCGACACGCCCCTTCAGGTCCGGCGCGCCGGCCGTCCCAGAGCTCGCGGTCAGCATCGCGTTCTCGACAGAACAGGATGCATTCCCCATGGGCGCGGCCGGGGGCCAGCACCAGCACCGCCTCGGGTTCCCCGAAACCGGTGAGATAGTGGAAGTCGCTGTCCTGGCGGAATGCATGGTGGACGTCGTTGTTGCGCAGTCGCTCGCGCGCGGCGGGGACCACGGTGACCGCATCGCGGCCGGTCATCCGCATCAATTGGCGACGTCGGCGCACGAACTCCTGGGCCGGCATGCCGGCAATGATCCGTCCGTCTGCGGCTTCGCGGCCCATCAGTGCGGGCGCCCCGACGTGCGCACCGGCGCGGTCAGCTCTCCGCGCAGGCAAAGCACGGCAACGCGCACGAACTCGATCAGTTCGGCGTAGGCATTCTCCTCTTCCTCGATTGCCGGGTCCGGCTCGAAGTGCGATGCCGCAATGGCGGCGAGATCTCCAAGCACCTCCTCGACCTCATCGCCAAGTCCTGCGCCACCGGCAGCGATGCCGAAGCCGCCAAGGAACCCCTGGCACCACGCCGCCAGCGCATCGGCGCGCTCGGCCAGCGGTTGGGCATCGAGCGGCAGCAGGGGCTGAAAGCCGAGCTGTGGATCGTCGAGCTGGTGCTCGCAGTAGCCGAACAGCGCTGCCAGCAGGTCACGCCCGCCACCCTCGACGTCCCTGGCGGACAGCGCCAACGAATCCATGAAACCGCCCTTCTGCGTCCCGCCGGCACAAAGGAAGCCGCACATCGAGCCATGCAGGTCGGAGGCGCCCGCAGGAATGCGCGCCTGGGTCAGGGCCTGGCTGAGCATGGCGTGGTCGATGTGAGCCTGGGTCATCAACATGGGCCGATGGGCGGTCAAGGCGCATTGTACCAAGGAGCCTGGCGGCGACTTGTGGGCAGCCGCACGCCGCGCCTACACTGGCCTCTCGCCATACCGCATACGGGTGTTGGCGCCACCTCGGGAGCTGACATGGCCGGCGGGCGACGCTGCCGCTTCTGGATCGTTACGAGCCTCTTGTGCCTCGCCGTGCCGACTTTCCTCGCTGGCGATGCGGGCGCGCGTGCGCTCGAGCGGGAGTACCTGTTCGAGACCCTGGCCAACGAAGAGGGCCTGGCGCAGAACACCGTCAATGCGCTGCTGCAGGACAGCCACGGCTTCGTGTGGATCGCCACCCAGGGCGGCCTGCACCGCTTCGACGGCCAGGAACTGCGCCTCTGGCAACAGCGTCCGGACGATCCCGGCAGCCTGCCGGACAGCTTCGTCACCGGCCTCGCCGAGGATCCTTCGGGGTGGTTGTGGGTGGGCAGCCACAGCGGCGCCATCGCGCGTCTGGATCTCGCCAGCGGCAGGGTGGATGTGCAGCAGGCGGCCTTTGCCGACATCGAACCTGTGCCTGCTGAGGTGACCGCCTTCGTTCTCGAACGGGACGTTGGTCTGTGGATCGGTGACCGTACCGGCGTGATGCTGTTGCCGGACGGTGCAGGAGCCGCCAGGCGTGTGGCCGACTTCAGCGACCCGGCAGCCGCCGACGCCGGGCGTGTACTGGCGCTTGCACCATCCGCCGATGGCGGCGTATTGGCGGCATCCAGCGGCGGCCTGTGGCGGGTGACTGCGGATGGCTACGCACGGCGCATCGCCGGAAGTGCACGGCGTGGCTTCTCCAGTCTCCTGGTGGCACGCGACGGCACCACCTATGCGGGCGGTCGTGACGGCGTCTTCCGCGTCGAAGGCGAGCACCTCGATCCGGTCGATCTGGGCGACCTGCAAAGCCCGCCCGCCGCGCTTGCCGAGGACCGCGAAGGACGGCTGTGGGTGGGCCTGTGGGGTCACGGCCTGCTGCTCCTCGACAACGACGGCCAACGCCTGCATCTGCGCCATGATCGATATGTGCCGGGCAGCCTGCACGAGGACCACATCACCGCGCTCATGGTCGACCGCAGCGGGTTGTTGTGGGTGGGCGGCTTCGCGCGCGGAGTGGCACGGACGCTGGCGGGCGGCGCCGCCTTCACCTGGCTGGCCGACCGCGGCGGATCCGATCAGCCCCTTCTCGCCAACAACGTACGTGCAGTCGCCGAGGATGGGGCAGGCGCACTATGGCTCGGACTCGAGGGCGAGGGTCTGAAACGGCTGCAGCCGGATCGCACCACTTTCGACGATTTCTCGCCGATCCTGCGAAGTGCGCTGCGCCTGGGAACTGCGGATACGCTGCGCATCCAGGCCATCGCCGTGGATCGCCACGACCAGATCTGGGCGGGCAGCACCTTCGGCCTGGTGCGGCTCGATCCGGTACAGGGTCAGGCGAGCAGCATCGCGGTCGATGCGGAGCAGGAGGACGCACTGCCGGACGCCGATGTCCGCAGCCTGCTGCATGCCGAGGATGGCAGTCTCTGGATCGGCGGCTTTCGTGGTGGCCTGAGCCGCATGTGGCCCGATGGGAGGCGCTGGGCGCACTACCGGCACGACCCCGACGACCCGGCCACACTCTCCAACGATACCGTGCTGGCACTCCTGCAGGAGCCTTCCGGCGCGCTCTGGGTGGGCACGCTGGATGGACTCAACCGGCTCGACCCGGGCACTGGCGAGGTGCTGCGACTGCGCCACGATCCCCACGATCCACACTCGCTTCCAGGCAACCTGGTGCGTGCCCTGCATCGCGACGCCCGGGGAGGGCTTTGGGTCGGCACCCACAGCGGTCTGGCGCGACTGCAAGTCGGGGCCAGCGAGAGCCCCACTTTCACCCGCTTCCAGCCACCCGAGCGCGATTTCGACAACACCGTCTACGGCATTCTGGAAGATGCGCTCGGGCGTCTTTGGCTTTCGACCAATCGTGGCGTAATGGCCTTCGATCCCGATTCCGGACATTTCCGCAGCTTCGGCATGCGCGACGGCCTGCAGGGACTTGAGTTCAACGGCGGCGCCCAGCTCGCACGCCGCGACGGACGGCTCGCCTTTGGCGGCACTCACGGCCTGACCCAGTTCCACCCGCAGCAGGTCCTGGCCGACGCCTTCCAGCCTCCGGTGCGCATCACGTCGGTGCGTGTCGGTGCGCAGCGTGCCGAGCGGATACGCGGTCTGGCGCCACCAAGCCTGGCCATCAGCCACGGCGATCGCGTGGTCAGCTTCGGCTTTGCCGCGCTCGATTTCGCCGCGCCCGAGCGCAACCTGTACGCCTGGCGCATGCACGGCTTCGACAGCGAGTGGAACGAGGCCAGTGCGCGACGCGAGGCAACCTACACCAATCTGCCGCCCGGACTGTACCGGCTCGAGGTGCGGGCCAGCGGTCGCGACGGGCGCTGGAGCCCGGAAACGGCCTCGATCGAGCTGGCGGTGGATCCCCCCTGGTGGTCGAGCCGGCCCATGCGTGCCGCCTACGCCGCGCTGATTGCGCTGGCCCTGTTCCTGCTGTGGCGCCAGGCACGGCGGCGCCGGCGCGTACGCGAGCTGTACGCGGCCCAGCTGCGTGAACGCGAGGACCGTCTCAAGCTGGCCCTGTGGGGCTCGGGCGACGAGTTCTGGGACTGGGACGTGGCCAACAACCGCTTCTACCGGCTTGGCGCCGACCAGTTGCTCGGGTTCGTCGAGACCGAACAGCAGATGAGCAGCGACGACTGGCGCCAGCGCGCGGTACACCCCGACGATCGCGAGCGCGTCGAGCGCATCCTCGCCGACCACCTCGCCGGCCGTTCCGACTTCTTCGAGTCCGAGCACCGCATACGCAATGCCGGTGGCGGCTGGGTGTGGGTACGTTCGCGCGGCAAGGTGGTCGAACGCGATTCCGAGGGGCGACCACTGCGCATCTGCGGCACGGCACGCAACATCACCGACTCGCGTCGCGCGGAACGCGAACGGCGCATCGCCGCCGAAGTGATCCGCAGCATGTCCGAAGGCGTGTCGGTGATCGATCTCACGTTCCGATTCGTGTCGATCAATCCGGCTTTCACGCACATCACCGGATACACCGAAGACGAGGTGCTTGGCGAGGACGCAAGCATCCTCAACGGGCCGCAGCACACCGCCGAGGAATACCGACAGATTCGACACGATCTGGAACGCAACGGCCAATGGCATGGCGAGCTGTGGCAGCGACGCAAGGATGGCGAGGACATCCTGTGCTGGCTGGAGTCGACCGAAGTGCGCGACGCCAACGACATGCGCACGCACTACGTGGCGGTGCTCACCGACATCACCGACCGCAAGCGCGCCGAACAGGAGCTGCGCTACCTGGCCAACTACGACACGCTCACCGGACTGCCCAACCGCACCCTGCTCGGCGAGCGCCTGGCCCATGCGGTCATCCGCGCGCGTCGCCAGACCACCAAGATCGGCGTGCTGTTTCTCGACCTCGACCGCTTCAAGCACGTCAACGATTCCATGGGCCACGCCATGGGCGACCGCCTGCTCAAGGCGGCCGGCGCCCGCCTGCGCCTGACAGTGCGCGACACCGACACCGTGGCACGTCTCGGCGGCGACGAATTCACCGTGGTGCTGGAGGACATCCACACCGTCACCCAGGCCGAGCGCGTAGCGCAGAAGATCCTCGAGGCCTTCGCCACACCGCTCGAACTCGACGGCCGCCAGGACGTGGTGATTTCCACCTCCATCGGCATCGCGCTCTACCCTGATCATGGTCAGGTGCCGACCGACCTGCTCAAGTTCGCCGACACCGCGATGTACCAGGCCAAGGATCGTGGCCGCAATACCTACCAGGTCTACGCCGAGACCATGGACGCCGAGGCGCGTCTGCGCGCCACCATGGTCGGCGCCCTGCGCAGGGCGCTGGATCGCGGCGAGTTCCGGCTGGTGTACCAGCCCAAGCTGTCCCTGCTGGACGACAGCTTCACCGGCGTCGAGGCGCTGCTGCGCTGGGACAGCGAGGAACTCGGTCCGATTCCGCCCACCACCTTCATTCCGCTGGCCGAGGAGACCGGCCTCATCGTCGCCATCGGCGAATGGGTGCTGCGCGAAGCCTGCGCCCAACTGCTGCGCTGGCGCGAGGAGGGGCTCGGCCATCTCAGCGTGGCGGTGAACGTCTCCGTTCTGCAACTGTTCCGCGGCGAACTGTCGATCCGGCTGCGCGCCATCGTCGAAGAGTACGGCATCGCCCCGGAGCGCCTGGAGCTTGAGCTCACCGAAAGCATGGTCATGGCCAATGCCGAGCAGTCCATCAACACCCTGCGCAGCCTGAAGGCGATCGGCGTCAACCTGGCCATCGACGACTTCGGCACCGGCTATTCCTCGCTCGCCTACCTCAAGCGGCTGCCCATCGACACCCTGAAGATCGACAAGGAGTTCGTAGGCGACATCACCACCGACCCCGACGACGAGGCGATTACCGCCACCATCATCGCCATGGCCCACTCGCTGGGACTGAACGTGGTCGCCGAAGGCGTGGAGACCGAGGAACAGCTCCTCTACCTGCGCGAGCAGCGCTGCGACGAAGTGCAGGGCTTCTGGCTCAGCGCCCCGCTGGAGGCCGAACGTTGCACGGCTTTCCTGCTTTCGCACCACAAGGCGATCCAGAAGCGGCGTCGGGCGGCCCGGAGCTGAGAACGCTGCTGCATCCCACGAGGCGTGAGCGGGGACGAAGGTCCGCTCAGGACGCTGAGCGGAAATTCGAGTCGGCCCGTGGGGCAGGATGTCGGCACAGTGGTGCCGACCTACGACAACTCTTGCAGGAGCCCACTTTTTGGGCGACCCGGGTGCGCTTTGCCGGGCGCTCTGAACATGGATGTCCGCAAAGGACACAAAGAGCGCAAAGGGGTAGATGACTCCCCTCTCCCCTATCCCGTTGCTAGGCTCAGCTCCGCTTCGCCAAGCCACCCCCGGCCCTCGCGCTGGCGCGAGGGCGCTCTTCGGCGCGCGAGCCAGTGGCTCGCAAGTGCGCCTCATCGCCCCGAGGGGAGAGGGAAGCGTGGCGTTTGCCTTGGCTCCTTCTTTCCTTTGCGTCTGTTGCGTCTCTTGCGGACACCTTCTTTCGCAACGAGTTCAGTGTCCCTCGGCAGCCTCCACCGGCTTCACCTCACGGTCCTGGCGTTCCAGCGCCTGCGCCACCTGGCCCGGCGAGCCGGTGTAGCGCGCCAGGCTGTCATAGAAGGTCGGCACCACGAACAGGGTGAACACGGTGGAGAAGGCCACGCCGGAGACGATGACGATACCGATGGTGACGCGGCTGGCCGATCCGGCGCCGCTGGCCAGCACCAGCGGCATGGCGCCCATCATGGTGGCCAGACTGGTCATCACGATCGGCCGCAGACGGATGGTCGAGGCCTCCAGGATCGCATCGCGCACGGAATGGCCGGCGTCGCGCAACTGGTTGGCGAATTCGACGATCAGCACGCCGTTCTTGGCCGCCAGGCCGACCAGGATGATGATGCCGACCTGGCTGAACAGATTCATGGTGTTGCCAAAAGCCCACAGGCCGAGCAGCGCACCCAGCACCGCCAGCGGCACCGTGAACATGATGGTGAAGGGGTGGATGAAGCTTTCGAACTGCGCGGCCAACACCAGGAATACGATGAGCAGGGCCATGCCGAACGTGAACAGCACGGCGCCGCCAGCCTGCATGTACTCGCGCGACTCGCCACGGTAATCGATCTGCGCGGTCGGCGGCAGGGTCTCTCGCGCCAGCGCTTCCAGGTCGTCCAGCGCCTGGCCGAGCGGGTAGCCGGGCGCCAGCCCGGCACTGATGGTGATCGCGCGCATGCGATTGAAGCGATTGAACTGCCCGGGCTCAGCCAGTTCGGTGATCGACACCAGATTGGACAGCGGCACCAGTTGACCGGTGCGCTGCGAACGCACGTAGACTTCGCGCAGCGCCTCTGGACTGCGCCGGTCCTCCAGGCGCGCCTGCAGGATGACGTCGTATTCCTCGCCGTCCATGGCAAAGCGCGTGGCACGACGACCGCCCATCAGCGATTCCAGTGCGGTACCGACCTCTTCCACCGACACGCCAAGGTCGGCAGCCCGGGCACGCTCGATGTTGACACGGATCTGCGGCTCGGTTTCCTTGTAGTCGCTGTCGATGTTGACCAGTCCGGGCAGACGATCCTCGGCCGCCTGCATCAGCCGGTCGCGCCATTCCACCAACTCTTCGTAGGTCGGACCGCCAAGCACGAACTGGACCGGCTGACCCCAGCCACGTCCCAGTCCGCGCCGCACCGTGGGAACCGCGCGCACACCGGTGATGGTATCCAGACCCGGCCGCACCCGCTCCACCAACTGGTCGGTGCTGATGTCGCGTTCTTCCCAGGGCACCAGGTTGACCACGGCCATGCCCGAGTTGAATCGTTCGGTGAAGGCGCCGCCGCCGAAGCGCGGCACGCGCACCAGCACGCGCTGCACCACGCCCTCCGCAACCAGTGGCATGAGCATGTCCTCGACCTCCAGGAGCTTGGCGGTGGTGAAGTCGAATCCGGCACCCTCGGGCCCGTTGATGCTGATGAAGAAGGCGCCGCGGTCCTCGTTCGGGGTCAGTTCGCGCGGAACCTGCGAGAACAGCGCCCAGCTCGCCGCGAACACCCCCACCAATGCCGTCATGATCAACAGCGGGTGCACGATGACGCGTTCGAGCAGCGTCCGGTAACGTCGCCCCACGGCGTCGAAGGCGTGCGCCATGAAGTTGGTGAGTCCGCGCTTCTCTTCGCGTGGCTTGAGCAGCTTCGAGCACAGCATCGGCGTCATGCTGAGCGCGACCACCGAGGAGATGATCACGGCCGCCGACACAGTCAGCGCCAGTTCGCGGAACAGGCGGCCGATATCGCCTTCCAGGAAGGCGATCGGCAGGAACACCGCCACCAGCACCGCCGTGGTGGCGATCACGGCAAAGGCCACCTGGCGCGCGCCGCGGTAGGCGGCCACCAGGCGAGGCTCACCGGCATCGACGCGGCGCTGACAGTTCTCCAGCACCACGATGGCATCGTCCACCACCAGGCCGATGCACAGCACCAGCGCCAGCAGGGTGAGCAGGTTGAGCGAGAAACCGAAGGCGTTCAGCGCAATGAAGGCCGAGATCACGCAGATCGGCATGGTCACGGCGGGAATCAGCGCCGCGCGCACCCGTCCCAGGAACAGCCAGATCACCAGTACCACCAGCAAGACGGCAAGCATCAGCGTCCGGTACACCTGCTGGATGGCGGTGTCGATGAACACCGAGCTGTCGAAGGCGGGCAGGAATTCCATGCCCGGTGGCAGGCCGGGCTGGATGCGGGCGATCTCCGCATGGATGCCCTGGGCGACATCGACGGTGTTGGCGGTGGAGGTCTTGACCACGCCAAGCCCCAGGAACCCACGTCCGTTGCCGCGGAACAGGTTGCGCCGTTCCACCGAGCCGAGTTCGACGTCGGCCACCTCGCCGAGACGCACCAGGTGGCCACCCTCGCCGCGGGCGATGACCAGTTCGGCGAAATCCCCGGGCGCCGCGTAACTGCGCATCAGGCGTACCTGGAAATCGCGGGTGGTCGATTCGATGCGCCCGGCCGGCAATTCGACGTTCTCGCGACGCAGCGCGGTGACGATGTCGTTGACGGTAAGTCCACGCGCGGCCAGCGCGTTGGGGTCGATCCATATCCGCATGGCGTAGCGTTGGCCGCCGCCGACCTGGATGCGCGACACGCCATCCACCGTGGCCAGACGGTCGACCACATAGCGTTCGGCGAAATCGGTCAGCTCCAGCGTGTCCAGGGTGTCGCTGCCGAGGCTCACCCACATGATGACTTCGCTGTCGGCTTGCGCCTTGGCTACCCGCGGCGGGTCGGCCTCGGCCGGCATCTGGCCGATCACGCGCGCGACCGCATCGCGCACGTCGTTGGCGGCGTCGTCGATATTGCGCGCCAGCGAGAACTCGATACTGACCTGGGAACGCCCGGTCTCGCTGCTGGAGGAGATCAGTTCGATGCCCTCGATGCCGCTGACCGCATCCTCGATGACCTGGGTGATGCGGGTCTCCACCACCGCCGCTGCCGCTCCGCGGTAGTCGGTGCCGACCGATACCACCGGGCGATCGATATCCGGATACTCGCGCACGGTAAGCCGGGTGAACGCGATCAGGCCCACCACCACCAGCATCAGGCTGATGACGGTGGCGAAGACCGGACGCTTGACCGAGATGTCGGAGAGCAGCATGGAGTGAATACCCGGATGTCAGTAGTCGGTTGTCGGTGTACGACGCTCGCTCGATGGGTCGCTCGGAGACGAGGGGGCGACGGTATCGCGCTCCAGGCGGTCCCGGCCACCCGCACGAGTCATCCGGCCACCTCGCTGCGCCAGACGGCATCCGGCGAAGGTTCGGTCAGCACCACGCGGCTGCCGTCGCGCAGGCGCACGGTGCCCTCCACCACCACCAGGTCGCCCTCGGCGACCCCGCTCAGCACCTCCACCTCGCCGGCTCGACGGGCACCGATGTGTACTTCCACCTGGCGCGCGCGCTGCTCGGCGTCGATACGGAACAGGAAATGACGGGCGCCGACCTGGACCAGGGCCAGTTCCGGCACCACCAGCGATTCGCGCGGCGCACTGAACACCGACACGGTCAGCAGCATGCCGGGGCGCAGGCGTGCTTCGGGATTGGGCACGTCGGCGCGCACCGTGATCGCGCGCGTCACCGGGTCCACCCGCGAATCGATGGTGGCCACCACCCCCTCGAACTCCCTGCCCGGAAACGCGGCGGCGCGCGCCACGATGCGCTGCCCCGGGCGCACCGCGTCGAGGAAGGTCTCCGGCAGCGAGAAGTCCAGCTTGATCTGCGAAATGTCGTCGAGCGTGGTGATGACCGTGCCGGGCGTGACCAGGGTGCCGGTGGACACACGGCGCATGCCAAGCAGGCCGGCAAAGGGCGCCGTGATGACGCGATCGGACAGGCGCGCGCGGATGCCCTCCATGCGTGCGCGCGCGGCGTCGCGGGCAGCGGTCTGCTGATCCAGCGCCGAGACGTTGAGCATGCCCTGGCGTACCAGGTCGGCGGTGCGCTGATACTGGCGTTCGGCCTCGACGAAGGCCGCCTGCGCCTCCTCAAGCTGGGCCACCTCGGCGCGGTCGGTCAGCGCCACCAGCACCTGACCGACCTCAACGGTGTCGCCATCGTCGAAACCGACGCGTGCGACCGTCTCGGTGACCTTGGCGGTGATCGACACCGATTCGTTGGCCAGCGCGGTGCCAAGCGCCTGGATGGCATCGATCCAGGGCTGGCGTTCCACCGGGACGGCCACCACCGGTACCGACGGCGGCTCGCCGCGGGCCCCTTGACCCGTGTCGGTACCGCACGCCGCAAGCCATAGCGCCAGCAACGGAAGCAGGAGTCGGCAGGCGGATCGGAGCATGAAGGTCCTTGGACTTGGGAGTGGACGTAGGCGAACTTGCTTTGACTCGCAAGCGTGCCAGCGGGTTCCGCGTACTTGAATGAACATGCTGCGCACGCATTTCAGGCCCGCGAAGGCTTCCGTTGCCGCACGGCCCATCGCTTCAGGGCACCGCGTCCTTGGTGGGTTCAAGTTCGCGTGAATTATCGCCGATCCCTGTCAACGCCGGGCGAAGGACCCGGTGAACAAGTCTGAGCACGGCGCGCCCGGACTTGGTAGAGGTTCCCTAAGGGCTGGTTTCCTGCTCGCCACCATACAGCGCCGCCCGCGGTGCGCCACTGAGTTCCGCCGCCAGTCGCGCGGCGCGGCTGGGCGAAAGCTCCTGACGCAGCACCTGATACAGACGACGACCCTCGGCCAGGCGTGCCGCTTCGTCGTCCGCCACACCACCCACCACCAGCACGATCTCGCCGCGGCGCTGGTCGGGGTCGCTCTGCACACGCGTGCGGATCGCCTCCAGATCGTCGCCCAGCACGGTCTCGAAAGCCTTGGTCAGCTCGCGCGCAAGCACGGCGGGTCGCTCGCCGCCGAACGCTTCGCAAAGGTCGCCCAGGGTATCTTCGATGCGCTGCGCCGATTCGTAGAACACCAGCGTCCGCGATTCGCCGGCCAGCGACCTCAGGCGCGCGCGACGCGCACCGCTCCTGGCTGGCAGAAAACCCTCGAAGCAGAAACGGTCCGTCGGCAGGCCCGCCACCGACAGCGCGGCAATGGCAGCGCACGGACCCGGCACGGGGCTGACCACGATGCCGGCTTCGCGCGCCGCACGCACGAGGGGGAAACCGGGGTCGGAAACCAGCGGCGTCCCGGCGTCGGAAATCAGGGCCAGAACGTCGCCGGCCTGCAGACGCATGACCAGTTCGGCGAGGCGCCCGCGCTCGTTGTGCTCATGCAGTGCGGACAGGGGCGTGACGAGCCCGTGCGCGGCCAGCAGCGTGCGGCTGTGGCGGGTGTCCTCGGCAAGGATCAAGGCGGCGTCGCGCAGCACCTCGACCGCGCGTGGCGCAAGGTCGCCCATGTTGCCGATGGGGGTGGCCACCACCCACAGCTTGCCTGCGCCCGCCATCGTTTCGCCCCGAAGAAGTTGCCGTGTTTGGCTTAGTATGATCATAGCCCGCCGTCGCGACCCGGATCGCGACCCCTTTCTGCCGGATGCCATCGATGAAACGAATTGCGCCGATCCTTGCCCTGCTGCTCGTTGCCTGTGCCGCCCAGCCGCCACAGCGCGACACCGCCCCGGGCGCGGAGGCCGTGGCGGAGACGCTGCTGCGCGAGGGCGATTACGCCGGAGCCGCCGAACAGTTTCTGTCACTGGCCGCGCGCGATTCGCGGCACCGCGATGCATGGCGCCTGCGTGCTGCCGAGGCTTGGCGCGAGGAAGGCTTTTTCGATCGCGTCGCCGAGGCTCTGGAGGGTGTGCAGACGCACCGCCTCGCCCCGGGCGAGGTTGCGCTTGCCGATCTGCTTCTGGCCGAGGTGGCCTTGGCCGACGAGGATGCCGACGCCACGCTGACCCTGCTCACCTGGCCGGCGCGGGACGTTGCAATGCGCTACCGGCCGCGTTATCACGAACTGCGCGCACGCGCGCTGGAAATGCGCGGCGCCGCCTTCGAAGCTGCACGCGAACGCGCCCGCCTCGACACGCTGCTTCCCGAGGACGAGCGCGGCGACAACCTGCGCGCAATCCAGCACCTGCTGCGCCAGGTCGCGCCGGACCGCCTGCTCGCCTGGCATGCCGAGGTGCCCGAGGACGACCCGCTCGCGCCCATCCTCGACGACCTGCTGCGGCGTACCGGCATTCTGTCGCACGCGCCCGGCGACTGGACACCGCTCGACCCTGACGATGCCGACTACCGTCCGCCACGCCGCGTCGCACTTCTGCTGCCGGCCGGCGGACCACTGGCCAGCGCCGCGCAGGCCGTGCGCGACGGCTTCATGACCGCGTACTTCGCCGACCCGCGCGAGCGCCCCGAAGTACGCGTCTACGATGCCGGCAGCACCCCGGGGGACGCGCTGTTCGCCTATCGTCGCGCGGTGGCCGACGGTGTCGATCGCGTGGTCGGCCCGCTGTCGCGTGAATCGGTGGCGCACCTGTTCGACAACGGTATCCCGCCGGTGCCGATGCTGGCGCTCAACCACGCCGGCGGTCAGACACCCTGGGGCAGCTACGAGTTCGGTCTGCTGCCCGACCACGAGGGACGGCTGCTGGCCGAGCGCCTGCTTGATGCGGGCGTGCGTCAGGTGGCAATGATCACGATGCAGGAGGATTTCGCCGAGCGCGCCGCCGCCGCCTTCCGTACCCGTTTCGAGATCGGCGGCGGACGTCTGCTGGGTGAAGTCCGTGTCGCGGCGGGCGGTACCGACTACGCCGAACCGCTGGCGCGCGCCTTCGATGTCGCGCTCGCCGAACAACGCCGGCGCAGACTGCAGGCGGCCCTGGGGCTGGAACTGAAGGGCGAGACGGTGTTTCGCCC
>DAOMOD010000034.1:25147-26355 GCA_035444205.1 Lysobacteraceae bacterium | reverse complement strand
CAGCGCCTCGATGCCGACGCGGATGTGGTTCTCGACGAAGTTTTCGGTGACCACGCGGTCCGACGCCTCGGTCTTGACCCCCTCCGGCACCATCGGCTGGTCGGAAACCAGCAGCAGGGCGCCGGTCGGGATGCGGTTGGCGAAGCCGGCGGCGAAAATGGTGGCGGTCTCCATGTCGATGGCCATGCAGCGGGTCTTGCGCAGGTAGGCCTTGAAGTGGGTGTCGTGCTCCCAGACCCGGCGGTTGGTTGTGAACACGGTGCCGGTCCAGTAGTCGAAGTCGAGGTCGCGGATCATGGTCGACACGGCACGCTGCAACTGGAACGCCGGCAACGCCGGCACCTCCGGCAGCAGGTAGTCGTTGGAGGTACCCTCGCCGCGGATGGCGGCGATCGGCAGCACCAGGTCGCCGAGCTGGTTTTTCTTCTTTAAGCCGCCGCACTTGCCGAGAAACAGCACCGCATCGGGCTTGGCCGCCGACAGCAGGTCCATCATGGTGGCGGCATTGGCGCTGCCCATGCCGAAGTTGATCATGGTGATGCCATCCGCGGTGGCGTTCGGCATCGGCCGGTCGCGGCCGGTGGTCTCGGCGCCGCTCAAGCGACAGAAGGTGTCGAGGTAGCCGCCGAAGTTGGTCAGCAGGATGTGCTTGCCGAAGTCCTCGATGGCGGTGCCGGTGTAGCGCGGCAGCCAGTTGGAAACGATCTCGTTCTTGTCTTTCATGGCGGGCGATTATAGGCGAGTGACCCGTCGCGGTCCGTGGCGGCGCATAATCGGTCCACCGTGAAGGCGGGGGCTTCATGCGTTCCGCGATCCCGACATGGCCGGCTGTGTTTCTGGCGTCGCTGCTGGTGGTGTGTGCGCCCGATACGGCACAAGCCGAAGCGGTCTTCGAGGTCTTGCCAAAGCGCTTCGGGGTCGACGATGGCCTCTCGCACAATGCGGTGCATGCCCTCTTGCAGGACCGTCACGGTTTTCTGTGGTTCGGCACCCAGGACGGACTCGATCGCTTTGATGGTGCGGAACTGGTGCACTTTCGGGCCTCGGCCGAGGGTGTCGAGGGTCTGGCCAGCGGCTTCATTACCGCACTGGCGGAAGACGCCGGCGGTGCGCTGTGGATCGGCACGCGCCGCGGCCTGCACCGTCTCGACCCCGCGCATCAGGTGCTGTCCCGCATCACGCTCATCGAAGGGCTGCGCCAGCCGCCG